>JAGOUM010000018.1 GCA_018061265.1 Rhodoferax sp.
CCAAGTTACGCCAGGCGGCCACAGCGCACATGACAATGCTGGAGCAAACGCCTGAGCGAGTGATTGGCTACTTTCAGGATCGGTACGTCAAGTATGCAGCTTAAAACTTCATCGGGCCGGATCAATAGGCTGGCTCGATTGGCATACCGTCACTCACCCGCGCATCACCGTCCTCCCAAATCGGTGGCCTACGTGCCGTGGATATGCCATAGCCAACGGCCGGTCTGGAGCAGGCAGATCGCAATTGGCTACAGCCGGTATCAGCCTGAAGCTGACGCGCCGTTCGCCTCCTCGACGGTCCCTCAACTGGCCCAAATCGGGTGCCCATGATGTCCGGGAGTCCGACCGCTCCCGTAGCACTCTGGTCACCCCATTGGCCAACATCAGGGACACCAATGATCTCTTTGCTGTCGCGACTCGCCTTAGAAAACAACGTCCAAACAGCCGATAGCCCAATACCTATAATCTTAATACGCTAGCCTTTTTATAGCATCTACAGCACCGATTGCAGCAAGCGCTGCACCAGCGGGTGTTGCACTTTCTTCTCAGTACCAATCGCAAAAAAGTGTTCGGTCACGCCTTCGCAGGGGCCCAAGCACTGTACCGCGTAATGCGCCAACAGATTGTCATGCACCCATTCGGCGGCCGGAAACACACCCATGCCGCTGGCGCCAAAGGTTTTTAGCAGGGCGCCGTCCTCAAATTCGCCCACCACGCGCGGGTGAATGCCCCGTTGTTCAAACCATTGGTCCAGGCGGACGCGCACCGCGGTATGGGCGGTGGGCAACAGCAAGGGGACTTGTTCAAGGCTTTGCGGAAAATCGTACTGCGCCGCCTGCACCATGGCGGGTGTGCCGTACCAGGCAATGGTGGACGATCCCATCGGATGGCTGTAAAGCTTGATGTTGGGGTTGGCCGGTGCCGGTCGGTCTGACAACACCACATCCAGCCGGTGCAGGGCCAGGTCGCCCAGCAGGTCGGTCAACTCACGCTCATGGCACAGCAGGCGCAAGGTGGGCTCGCTGATGACCGGCAGCAGCAACCGGTGCACCACCAATTTGGGTAGCGCGTCGCAAATGCCAACCGCCAGGCGCATGGTGGGCGTGCTGGCGGCGTCGCGCACGCGTGCCGGCAAGCTCTCACCAAGCTGAAAAATCTGGTCGGCCTGCTGCATGGCGGCTTGCCCCGCGTCGGTCAGCACCAGCCCGCGCCCCGCCGGTTTGAGCAACGCGTAGCCCAGCGAGCGCTCCAGCTCGCGCACTTGCGCGCTGACGGTTTGCACTGCCATGTCCAGTTTGTCGGCCGCCTTGGAGATGCCGCCCTCCTTGGCGACAACCCAAAAGTAATACAGATGCTTGTAGTTAAAGGGAGTACTCATGGTCAGTATTTTTAAGATTGACGATGTGAAATTATCTGTTTTTTAAGTTCGTTTTGAGACCCTGTTTTAAGGGCCGGCGCTTTGAAACCTTTGATTCTGATGGAGCGCTTGCCGCATCAACGGCCCGTCCGCTTTCGCGCTTGAGTCCGAACGGGATGGCACACGAAAAGATCAGCTTTAATAGGATTGTTATTAAGAAATTTTCTGCTTTTTAAGAAGTTCATTGCGTCTTATCGTTAAGGCTTCTCTCACCAAACGGAGTAAATCAATGCAGATCATTTTTGAATCCCGCGACGCCGATGGCCACCAGCTGCGCGACTTGTCAGTGGAGCGCGTGCGCTTTGCGCTGCGCCGCCTGAGTACCTGGGTACCCCACGCCCGAGTGCAGTTCTCGGATGTCAACGGACCACGCGGCGGGGTCGACAAGCGCTGCCAGGTCGAACTCAAGACTGACACCGCTGGCACCGTGGTGATCACTTCCCTGGCGCATGACTGGCGTATCGCTCTAGACCGCTCGCTGACACGCGCCACCCGGGTGCTGACGCGCAGTTTGCAACGCAGTCAGAAACCCGTGCGCGGTCGAGCCGCCCGACTGGCCTTCGACAGTTAAACCCCATCAATTGAAACCATCCAAGGAAAATCGATCATGAGCACCAGCTTTTCAAACTTGTCCTCCGAGCCGCGCCACCCAATGCCGATGGGTGACGCGCACACCACAGCAGGACACCCCGAACAGGTGCGCCGTGTCTTGCGCAACACCTATGCTTTGTTGGCCATGACCCTGGTGTTTAGCGCAGGGGTGGCGGTGGCCACGCTCACGCTTCAGCTGCCGGCACCGGGCCTGGTGCTGACGCTGGCGGGCTACTTCGGCCTGTTGTTTGCTGTGTTCAAACTGCAAAACAGCGCCTGGGCTTTGCCTGCCGTCTTTGCCTTGACGGGCTTTATGGGCTACACGCTGGGGCCGCTGCTGACGCATTCACTGGCCCTGCCCGGCGGCACCCAAACCGTCGCGCTGGCACTGGCGGCCACGGGTGCCACCTTTTTGGCGCTCTCCAGTTATGTGCTGCTGACCCGGCGTGACTTCAGTTTTATGGGTGGCTTTTTGTTTGTCGGCATGGTGATCGCTTTGCTTTGTGGCATTGCCGCCATGGTGTTTGAAATGCCGGCACTAGGGCTGGCGGTGTCGGCGATGGTGGCCTTGCTGTCGGCGGGTTTGATCCTGTTTGAGACCAGCCGCATCGTGGGCGGTGGTGAGACCAATTATGTGATGGCCACCGTGAGCCTGTATGTGTCGGTGTTTAACCTGTTTACCAGTCTGCTGAGCCTGTTTGGGGTGGGTGGTTCGAGTGACTGAACCGAGAAGACGCCAGGAGAACCCTATGAAATGCCCTACCTGCCCCGATACCACACTGGTCTTGTCTGACCGCCAGGGGGTTGAAATTGACTACTGCCCCGCGTGCCGCGGCATCTGGCTGGACCGAGGCGAGCTCGACAAACTGCTTGACCGGGCCGCGGTGGTCGAGGCACCCGCGTCGACAGCGCACACATCAGTGTCGCGCGGTCGGCCCCAACCGGACTTTGAGGATTCCGACTACCGCGAGCGGCAACGCTACCCACGCAGCCCCAAGAAATCGTGGCTTAGCGAGATTTTTGATTGACCCAAGGAAAGAACACATCGATGCAAATACGTAAAGTTTCCCCTACTAATCTACGACGCACTACGGGTCTTTCGACCAAGATCCAACGGATGTCTATACGCAATAGCAGACGATTCATTGCTCACTCACCGACCAGAAGACACGAAACCCACATGCGCAAATATGCCCAGAACAGTCCGCAGGCCGCGGCACGTATTGTTGCCCTGACCCTTGTTGCTGATGGCGATGTGGGTCAGGCCGAGCTGGACCTGCTCGACGCCCTGGCAGCGCATCAGCAGTTGGGCCTTGAACGCGACGCCTTGCACGCCGTGATCGACACTTTCTGTGAGGATCTGCTGTCTAGCAAACAGCTCAATTGGGCTGATGCCTGCCCGGTGGACGAGTACACACTGGCCGATTTGATGGGCCAGGTGGACGACCCTGCACTGCGTCGCAAGGTGCTGGCGCTGTGTGTCAAACTGGCCGAGGTTGACCAGCATGTGGCAGAGGGCGAGTCCATCGTCCTGAGCGCAGCGGTGGCGCATTGGGGCTTGCACTGCCAGATGCTCGGGTCACCGCCACGCACGGCAGACGACTAGACACACGACGTCAAGACCAGTGGGCGGCTTTGCTTCGACCCCTTTTTGGCGAAAGCAGGGCATTTTTGTATCATGGTCCCATGACAGATTTGCAACGCTATTTGTGGCTTGGCTTGCTTGGGCCACTGCTCTGGCTGCAGGGTCGCCGTGTCAGGCGCACCACACCACGTCTGCCCGAACCACCGGGTGAACGTGCGGGTCAGGCTGGCAGCGGACCAAAGCTACGGGTATTGATAGTGGGGGATTCAGCGGCCGCAGGGGTTGGTGCTGCGACGCAGCAAGACGCACTGAGTGGCCAGCTGCTGCGCCGCCTGTCGCCCCACTTCAGCGTTGAGTGGCGATTGCTCGCTGTCACCGGACTGGACTCACCGGGCTTGCTACGCCTTCTGCAAGCCACTTCGGCCTCGCCCGTCGATGTGATGATTCTGTCGATCGGGGTCAACGATGTCACCGCGCTGACCACACCCAAGCGCTGGGTGCGTTGGCAGACCCAACTGGCGCAGCTGATTGAGGAGCGTTTTTCGCCAAAGTTGCTGATGCACAGCGCTGTGCCACCCATGCATGCCTTCAAGGCGTTGCCACAGCCTTTGCGCTGGTTTTTTGGCTGCTGGGCACATGAGTTCAACCGGCAACTCGGGATGGCGCTGGCAGGCGAGAAGCGCCACATTTTGCATACCCCGTTTTCGTCGGCCGTTGAGGATGGGCTGGCCGCCGATGGGTTTCATCCGGGGCCGAGAGCTTACGAAGCCTGGGCGCAAAGCCTGAGCCATCACATTCTGGCCACCTGGCAGGATGCCGACGCGAATGCCGATCAGCCAGACCCTGCGATATTGGCTGCCCCGCGTTGACTGATAGTATCCGCAGCTCAGATGTGACCAGATCAAATAACCCGGGAATCTCGCTATGAAAAAGGGCACAAAGGCATCTCCAAAACTGGTAACCGCCAATGTCAGGCTGGACGCAGATGGTTTTGCAATGTCGTTTCAGGTCACCGTACCGTCTGGCCCGACCTCAGTCGATGAACTGTTGCCGTTCGCACAAGCGCTTTCCGACGCCATCGTTCATCAAACCATCCGCCTGGTGCAGGACGCAGGCGAAAACGTGTCCTGCACCAGCGGCTGCGGTGCGTGTTGCCGGGGCTTTGTTGCCATCACTCAGGCAGAGGCGCGACAGCTACGCAAGCACATCGCCGAACTTCCGCAAGGCAGACTCTCCATCCTTGAATCGCGATTCAAACAGGCTCACCAGAGGCTTGAAGATGCCGGGTTGTTAAAGGCCATTCAGGCCGCAGAATCCTGGACTGCGGCAGACTACCAGGCCATGATTTCCGCCTATTTTCCGCTGGGTATCGCTTGCCCTTTCCTGGAGAACGAGTCCTGCTCGATCTACCCGGTCCGGCCGATCACCTGCCGTGAATTCCTGGTGACGTCGCCTGCGCACCATTGCGCCGAGCAGGATTCAGCACAGGTTCGCCGTGTGACGCTGCCCTTGCAGGTCTTCCATGCGGTGGCGCGTTGGCAGCAAACCGAGGTTGAAGAAAATCGCCTTGAGCCGTGGGTACCGTTGATCGTCGCACCCTATTGGGCACATGCACATCCCGACGCGGCGCCAAAGCAAACCGGACCAGAACTGCTCGGCAGCCTGCTCAATCGGATGAAAGGCAGCACCAGCAAACCTGAACCGGACGGGGAAAAAGAATCCGCTGGCGCGCGCGGTGCGTCATAGGGCGGCGCTAATTTTTTGATGCAACCTCTGCCCTCCTGAAAGCCAGTCTGGCCAGCAGACATCAGCTTAAGCCTGAACCAGCCACCTCGACAGAATCACCGGCAAGGCATGGATGTCAATCGGTTTGGTCAAAAAGTCGTCCATACCGGCACCAAGGCAACGCTGGCGATCTTCCTCGAACGCGCCTGCGGTCAGCGCCACGATGGGCAGGCGCTGGCGTTGACCCGCCGCCTCCCAGGCCCGAATACGCTCAGTGGCCTCAATGCCACCCATCACCGGCATCTGCATGTCCATCAAGATCAAATCCGGCTGCAGTGTGCCAGCCATCAGCAGGTCCAGGCACTGCTGACCGTCGCCCGCCACACTGACACTTAGCCCCAGCTGGCCCAGCATGGCTTCGATCACCATGCAGTTCACCGGGTTGTCTTCTACCACCAGCACCAGACCGTGCCACTGGTTTGGCAGATCGCCATGTGGATCGAGGGCGGCATGGCGTGCAAGCTTGCGGCTGTCTTCACTTGCGGCCACTGGTTCGACCTGGACAGTAAACCAGAACCGCGAGCCCTGCCCGGGCGAACTGTCAACGCCCACTGCACCACCCATCAGCTCGGCCAACCCGCGCACAATCGACAGGCCCAAGCCGGTGCCACCAAATTTTCGGGTCACTGTTGCGTCGGCTTGCGAAAAAGGCTGAAACAAAAGCCGCTGCTGCTCCAGAGAAAGCCCATCCCCGGTATCGGTCACACTGAACTCGAGCACAGCCTGGGTGACATCGGCGCTGAGCTGGCGCGCCTGAACCACAATTTGCCCGCGTGGGGTGAACTTGATGGCATTGCCAACCAGATTGGCCAGCATTTGCCGCAGCCGGTGCGAATCTGCACGGTAGCGCTGCTCCGGCTCCCCGGTCCACTGTGCATTGAGCGCCAGCGACTTGCGCGCCGCAGTTTCGGCAAACAGCATCTGCACCTCGTGCATCAGCTGAGTCGGGTCAAACACCACCGGGTCCAGCGCCAGTTTGCCCGCTTCCACCTTGGAAAAATCCAGAATATCGTTGAGCAAGGTTAAAAGCGTCTCGCCTGAACCAAGAATGACTCGGGCATAGTCCAGCCGCTGGGCATCGCTGATGCCCGGGGTCATCAGCAGCTGAGCCATACCCAGAATGCCGTTCATTGGCGTGCGGATTTCATGGCTCATGTTCGCCAGAAAAGCACTTTTGGCATGGTTTGCTGCCTCGGCGGCCTGACGTGCCAACTCGGTCTCGGCACGCGCCTGCTCCTGCAGGGCTTGTGTATGTTTGCGTGCATGAATGTCGTTGAATGCCACCACGGTGCCCGTCATCTGAGCACCCACGATCACCGGGCTAACCACCTGTTCAACCGAAAAACCACTGCCATCCCGGCGGGTAAACCATTCCTCCGTGCGCCGCGTGATACCGTCCCTGGTGGTTTGATGGATCGGGCAGTCAGTTGCCGGATAGGCGCTCCGGTCTTCATGTTGATGA
Organism: Rhodoferax sp.; assembly: GCA_018061265.1. GTDB lineage: Bacteria > Pseudomonadota > Gammaproteobacteria > Burkholderiales > Burkholderiaceae_C > Rhodoferax. The sequence goes on from JAGOUM010000018.1 coordinate 6,841, forward strand.
TGGAACAAGTGATGCTGGTGCTGGCCGATCACTTCGCTCTCTTTAAAGCCCAGCATGGACAGTGCAGCCCGGTTGATAAAGGTGCAGTAGCCCTGCAGGTCAGTGCCGTACACGCCCTCACCCAGGGTATCAAGCAACATTTGTGTATATGCCCTGGCGGCGTTGGCCCGGCGAATCAGCAACAGCAGCAGGACACCCATCGCCAGAATCACCAGCACGGCCAGTGTCGCCAGGCTGAGCACCAATGACCATTTTTGCCAGATGTCTTGCCATGTGATGTCCAGATTTTTATCGAACGGCGGCAAACGCAGGCTGCGAGCCAATTCTTCAACAACCAGGTAATCCGCCGCGACGGTGTAGCCGTGAATGCCCGCCGCACGGGCTGCCGGATGATCGGGCTCCAATGCGAACAGGGCGGCCGCAAAATGCCGCACGGCTTGCTCGGGCGCATGGGTGGCAGCAAAAATTGGCCATTCCGGGTAGAGCCGTGTCGAGACCGCTTGCGAAAATCCGGCGTGAATCATGGGGTTGATGACCTTGATTTGACCCGGTTTCACGGCACCGCTGGCCAGCATGGCTTCGAGAATGCCATTGCGCACAAAACCCACATCGGCACGGCCGTCCAGTACAGATTGCATGGTGGCCTGATGGGTTTCGGTTTCGATCACACTCTTGGCGTCAGCCGGCAAACGCACGCCGACCCGGTGCAACTCAAAGGCCTGGGCGCGATAGCCTCCCATATGTTGCTGACTTGGCGTCGCAATACGCTGACCGCGCACGTCTTCCAGACGGTTGATGTCCGTGCGCTGAGCAGCCGCCACAATCACACCACCGAGTTGGTGCAAGGCATGCCCAGACTCCACCGGAACCAACGTGGCAATCACACCACTCAACGCGAACCGCTTGCGGGTCACCAGAAAATGGGTCGGGTTGGTGGTGACAATGTCCAGTTCGCCCTTTGCCAGGCCCTGATTGATGTCAGCCTGCGACATCACCTTGAGTTCAACCCTTTCGTCACGCAGGGTCTGGTTCAAATAGTCCACCAGCGGCGCGTATTTGGTGCGGGTCTGTTCAACACCCAGGTAAGCAAAAACCCCAAAGACAAGTGTGTCGCGCTGTTTTTGCGCGCCGGCCACATTGCAGGTGGCGCTGATCAACAGCAATAGAACCAATCGAATCAAACCGGGCAGCGAAGCTTGCAAAAGGGGCAGCATGGTATTGAATTGACTATGCAGTCAAACCACGTTTGCAGGTCACGTGAGACTGCAGCGCCAATCATAAAGGGTTTGGCCCCTGATGATTCAGCTGCGAACCCCCCAAACATACTTGTTCAGCCAAATTCGCCGCTGACTTGACTCGAATGATCCGGTTTGATCTCGACCTGCAGTCATTGATGGTGGTGCAGATGATGCCCCGCGCCGTGATCACATTCATGCGCTGGCTCGGCAGAAAGTGCCAAGTCGCCCTTGAGCCAGGCTGCAACCGCCTGATCAGGATCGGTGGCTGTGGTGACCAGAACTTCGGTACCACGTTGAGTCAAACGCAGCTGCAAACCACGCCCGGCACCATTTGTAATGAGCAACGCAACACCATCCAGTGGATGTGGCGCAATATGATCACTGTGGGCAAGTTCATGAAAGCTCTGGTCTTTTTCCAGCTCGACCATGACCTTGCTGACCACAGACTGGCTTTGCACTTCATAGACCCAGAATTTGCGGCACATGCCGGCGTGTTCGGTGATTGTTTTGCGGTTCTGGCTGGTGATGGCAATCTTCATGGAAGGCTTTCGGCAAATAAGTTGGCTGAACGGTGGCGCTGCAAACACGCGGTTTGAAGCATGACCTATTGAGCAATGCCTGTGCCAGTTGGCCAATCCGCGCCAACCCCTTGATGGCATTGACTTTTCTTGTTGCTGGAGCGATTGCCACAACCACCTGCCGCGATATGACTGACAATATTGGCAGCAGATGACAGCAAAACGACTGACGGTGGCAGACAGTGCGCAGGCCCTGCTTGCGATGCTGAAAGCCCGGCACCGAACTCTGGCCGCTCCCAATGACGCACGCTGCTGGTGTCAAGCCGCGACAACGATACCCACTTGCCGTCTTGTCGGATGTACCTGAATCAAGGGTCGTGTCGGACCCTAGTACCGTGGGAATCACCTGGATTCGTCGCAGGACGGCCCCACGCTGCATTTTTGTGGCCAGGAACATGCCATGGGCTTCATGTTATCGGCACGCGCGGGCAATGAGGTCGCACTGGCGCGTGAGAGTGCCGATCTGACTGTGACCCTTGGTGGGGTAAGGAAACCTTGTGCCAAGCGTTTGGTAGCGACTTCCTTTAAGCCAAGGCAACGCCAGTTTGTTGCATGGCCCTGCGTAAATCGCCATCCAGTGTGGCGCGAGGCAAACCCTCATGCATGGCCAGTTCGAGGTAAGACGCCTCATACGACGATAGCTTTAAACGACGCGCCAGTTGCATCGTATCGGCAAACGCAGCACATCGTGCCTCAGTCACCCACTGTCTGGCCTGCGCATTGACCATCACATTGGCCGCTTCAACAGCCCAAATGCCGGGCACAAGGGCATCACCATCTTCCTGCGCAAAAACTCCCAACACCTTTTGGGCATAATTCATTCGCTCATCGCCGCCATCTCTCAACAGCCAACACATCACCACCGAGTTGTCCAGTACAAAGCGTATCAGCCACGCCCGTCGTTCAACAGCAATTGAATGTCACACGCCACACCCTCAGGGGACTCTGCCATGAAGCGTTGCACTTGCAGCGCCCCTGCTTAACCCGTCCGCCGCGCACCTGGCGCAGCAAGTCGGCCAAATGGGTTTTGGTTTCGTCGGCGCCGATGCTCAAGAGTTGTGACACGCTATCACCCCGATCTATGCGATAAGACCAAACTCTGGACCAGTTGATCCTTTGCTCCGAGCGAGATCACAGTTGCAAAACATCCGCCTGCTCGTCGCTACAGGCAAAAAAATTACTTTCGCCCCGGCGGCACATCCGTACAAGACCCATGCGCCACTTCCGCCGCCATGCCAATGCTCTCACCCAGCGTGGGGTGCGGGTGAATGGTCTTGCCAATGTCGATGGCATCTGCGCCCATTTCGATCGCCAGGGCAACTTCGCCGATCATGTCGCCCGCGTGGGTGCCCACCATGCCGCCGCCCAGAATCTTGCCGTGGCCATGCACTTCAGGGCTGTCATCAAACAGCAGTTTGGTGACGCCTTCGTCACGGCCGTTGGCAATCGCGCGACCAGAGGCATTCCACGGGAAAAGCCCCTTTTTGACCTTGATGCCCTGCGCCTTGGCCTGGTCTTCGGTCAGGCCAACCCAGGCCACTTCGGGGTCGGTATAGGCCACGCTGGGGATGACTCGGGCGTTGAAGGCGGCGGATGCCAGCTCCTTGTTGCCCTGCAACTCACCAGCAATCACTTCGGCAGCCACATGCGCCTCGTGCACCGCCTTGTGCGCCAGCATGGGCTGGCCAACGATGTCGCCGATGGCGAAGATGTGCGGCACGTTGGTGCGCATCTGGATGTCGACATTGATAAAACCTCGGTCAGTGACCGCCACGCCGGCCTTGTCTGCAGCAATCTTTTTGCCGTTCGGGCTGCGACCCACCGCCTGTAACACCAGGTCGTAGGTTTGTGGCTCGGGAACCTTGACGCCCTCCTCGGCTGGCGCAAAAGTGACCTTGATGCCTTCGGGTGTGGCTTCAGCGGCAACCGTTTTTGTCTTGAGCATGATGTTGTCAAAACGCTTGGCGTTCATCTTCTGCCAGATCTTGACCAGGTCGCGGTCGGCACCTTGCATCAGGCCGTCGAGCATTTCCACCACATCGAGGCGCGCGCCCAGGGTGCTGTAGACGGTGCCCATCTCCAGGCCGATGATGCCGCCGCCCAGAATCAGCATACGTTTTGGCACTTCTTTCAGTGCCAGGGCACCGGTGCTGTCCACCACGCGAGGGTCGTTCGGCATAAAGGGCAGGCGCACGGCCTGGCTGCCTGCGGCAATGATGGCCCTTTTGAACGTTACAACCTTCTTGGTGCCGGTCTTGTCTTGTCCCATACCACTGGTTTCCTCCACCTCGACATGGTTGGGACCAACAAATGCACCGTAGCCGCGCACCGAGGTCACCTTGCGCATTTTGGCCATGGCCGCCAGGCCGCCGGTGAGTTTGGCGATGACTTTCTCTTTGTGCCCGCGCAGTTTGTCGATGTTGACGACCGGTGCGCCAAAGTCCACACCCAGTTCACCCAGATGTGCCACCTCGTCCATCACGGCAGCCACATGTAACAGCGCCTTGCTTGGGATGCAGCCCACATTCAGGCACACACCACCCAACTGCGCGTAACGTTCGACGATGACCACTTTTAGTCCCAGGTCAGCAGCGCGGAAGGCGGCAGAGTAACCACCCGGACCACCGCCGAGCACCAGCAGATCGCAGTCCAGATCGGCCGTGCCGGTAAAGCTGGCCGCCTCGGGTGCCGGGTTGGACACCACATTTGCTACCATTACTGCAGCTGCCTGCGCTTGATGGAATTGCGCTGGAGGCCTATTATCTTCTGAAGCTGGCAACGCAGCAGGGGCAGGCGACGCGACGCCACCTTCTGTCGCCTCCAGCAGCAATAGCACGGACCCCTCAGACACCTGGTCGCCGAGCTTGACCTTGAGTTCTTTCACCACGCCGCCGTGGCTACTGGGAATTTCCATCGAGGCTTTGTCACTCTCGACGGTGATCAGGCTTTGCTCGGGCTTGATGCTGTCACCGGCCTTGACCAGCAACTCGATGACGGTGACCTCGGCGAAGTCGCCAATGTCAGGGACTTTGATGTCGATAAGTGCCATTTGTCTCTTTCCAATTCAGATTGAATGTGTTGGGGTCAGAGCACATTCGCTGCGCGAAGTGGTCTGACCCCAAAGTCTCATTTGCTGTGCAAAGTGGTCTGACCCCAAGATCACAGTAGAACCCTGCGGAAATCACCCAGGATCTGGCCCAGATAGACGTTAAAGCGGGCGGCGGCCGCGCCGTCGATCACCCGATGGTCCCAAGTCAGGCTCAACGGCAGCATCAGGCGCGGCTGGAAGACCTTGCCGTCCCACACCGGCTCGATGGTGGAGCGGCAGACACCCAGAATCGCCACCTCCGGCGCGTTGATGATGGGCGTGAAATAGCGCCCGCCGATACCCCCCAAGCTGCTGATGGTGAAGGTGGCGCCGGTCATCTCGGTCGGGCTGAGTTTGCCGTCGCGCGCCTTTTTGGCCAGTTCGCTCATTTCGGTGCTGATCTGGAAAATGCCTTTTTTGTCGGCGTCCTTGATCACCGGCACCATCAGGCCGTTGGGTGTGTCGGCCGCAAAACCGATGTGGTAGTACTGCTTGTAAACCAATGCATCACCATCAAGCGAGCTGTTGAAGTCAGGGAACTTCTTGAGTGCCGCCACACACGCTTTGATCAGGAACGCCAGCATTGTGACCTTGACGCCACTCTTCTCGTTCTCTTTGTTGGTCGAGACGCGGAACGCTTCCAGGTCGGTAATATCGGCATCGTCATGGTTGGTGACGGCTGGAATCATGATGGCGTTGCGCAACAGATTGGCGCCGCTGATCTTCTTGATGCGGCTCAACTCCTTGCGCTCGATCGGGCCAAACTTGGCAAAGTCCACCTTGGGCCAGGGGATCAAGCCCAGCCCTGCGCCATCGGCTGCAGCCGGTGGTGTTGCGACCACTTTGGCCGCCTGCTGCGCTGCAATGGCCGCGGTCTGCACCGCGCCAGTCATCACTGAACGGGTGAATGCCTGCACGTCGGCGTCGGTGACACGGCCCTTCAGGCCGCTGCCCTTGACCTCGGTCAGCGGCACGCCCAGTTCACGCGCAAATTTACGCACGGAGGGTGATGCATGGGGCAATCCCACCACCATGGTGCCAGGTTGATGCGCAGCGTTTGCTGCCGGGACATTATCAATACTTGTAGCTATAGGTACTTGATCAGATTGGGCTGGAGCACTTTTTTGTTCTGAAACTGCAGGTGCGGGAGCCGGTGATATCGCCATGGCGGGTGCAAGTGCACCACCTTGCAGCACGGCCAGCAGGTCACCGATGTTGACTTTGTCACCCAGCTTGACTTTGACCTCCCCCACCGTGCCAGCAGCGCTGGCGGGGATCTCCATGGAGGCCTTATCCGACTCAACGGTGACCAGACTCTGCTCAAGCTTGATCACGTCTCCGGGCTTGACCATCACCTCGATCACCACCACATCCTTGAAGTCACCGATGTCGGGCACGCGCAGTTCGACGGCACCTGACGACAACGCGACGGGTGATGGCGGTTCAGCCGCACCAGCTGTGGCCACCACTGGCGCTGCAGGAACCGCGGCCTCCCGGGTTACATCCGGCTGCGGAGTCGACGCTGCGTCGGCCACCTCAAGCAACAGGACCAGCGAACCTTCACTGACCTTGTCACCCAACGCCACTTTGAGTTCTTTGACCACCCCGGCATGACTCGACGGGATTTCCATCGACGCCTTGTCCGACTCAACCGTCAGCAGTGATTGCTCGGCACGCACCGTATCGCCCGGTTTGACCAGAACTTCGATCACAGCCACGTCGCTGAAGTCGCCGATATCGGGAACCTTGATTTCGATCATTGACATCTTTGTTCTCCTTGGGCTCAGGCGTACAGCGGGTTGACTTTGTCGGTGGCAATGCCATATTTGGCAATCGCCTCTGACACTTTGGACAAGGGCACAGCGCCGTCTTCGGCCAGGGCTTTCAGTGCGGCCACCACGATGTAATGGCGATTGATCTCAAAATGCTCCCGCAACTTGCTGCGGAAATCACTGCGGCCAAAGCCGTCGGTGCCAAGCACCTTGTAAGTGCGTCCCTTGGGAATAAAGGGGCGAATCTGTTCGGCGTACGACTTGATGTAGTCGGTCGAAGCCACCACCGGGCCGCTGGAGCCAGAGAGTTGCTGCGCCACAAACGACACCTGCGGTGTGTCAGTGGGATGCAGCAGGTTGTACCGTTCACACGCCTGGCCATCACGCGCCAGCTCGTTAAAACTCGGGCAGCTCCACACATCGGCCTGAATACCCCAGTCCACCGCCAGCAGTTTTTGCGCCACAAAACTCTCGCGCAGAATGGTGCCTGAACCCAGCAGCTGCACGCGTGGCGCCACCACGCCTTCGGCGCCTGGTTTGCACAGGTACATGCCTTTGATGATCTGCTCTTCGGTGCCTGGCGTCAGCCCCGGCATCGCGTAGTTTTCGTTCAGCAGGGTCAGGTAATAAAATACGTTGTCCTGTTTTTCGACCATGCGCTTCAAACCATGGTGCAGGATCACGCCGACTTCGTGCGCAAAAGTCGGGTCGTAGCTGATGCAGTTGGGGATGGTGCCCGCCAGAATGTGGCTGTGGCCGTCTTCATGCTGCAAGCCTTCACCGTTCAATGTGGTGCGCCCGGAGGTGCCACCCAGTAAAAAGCCGCGCGCCTGCATGTCACCGGCCGCCCAGGCCAGGTCGCCAATACGCTGAAAACCAAACATCGAGTAGTACACGTAAAACGGCACCATGATGCGGTTGCTGGTGGAGTAGCTGGTGGCCGCCGCGATCCAGCTGGCCATGCCACCCGCTTCGTTGATACCCTCTTGCAAAATTTGGCCTTTGACGTCTTCCTTGTAGTACATCACCTGATCTTTGTCGACCGGGGTGTATTGCTGGCCGGCAGGGTTATAAATACCGACCTGGCGGAACAAGCCTTCCATGCCAAAGGTGCGAGCCTCGTCGACCAGCACCGGCACCACACGTGGCCCCAACGCCTGGTCACGCAACAGTTGCGTCAGAAAACGCACATAAGCCTGGGTGGTGGAGATTTCGCGCCCTTCCGCCGTGGGCTCCATCACACTCTTGAAGATGTCCAGCGAAGGCACGGTGAACTGCTCATCGGCCCGGGTACGCCGATGCGGCAAATAGCCACCGAGCGCCTTGCGCCGCTCGTGCAGGTAGCGCATCTCGGGCGTGTCGTCGGCGGGTTTGTAAAAGGGAATGTCCTTGATCTGGCTGTCGGGCACCGGGATGTTGAAGCGGTCACGAAACGCCTTGATGTCGTCATCTGTGAGCTTTTTGGTCTGGTGTACGTTGTTTTTACCCTCTCCGGCCTTGCCCATACCAAAGCCCTTGACGGTCTTGATCAACAACACGGTCGGCTGTCCGGTGTGTTTGACCGCAGCAGCGTAGGCGGCATAGACCTTTTGCGGATCGTGGCCACCACGACGCAGGTTCCAGATGTCGTCGTCACTCATCTTCGCCACCATCTCGGCGGTACGCGGATCACGGCCAAAAAAGTTCTTGCGCACAAAAGCGCCGTCATTGGCCTTGAAGGCCTGGTAATCACCATCGAGCGTGTCCATCATGACCTTGCGCAGCGCACCGTCCTTGTCGCGCGCCAGCAGCGAGTCCCAGTTGCTGCCCCATAACAGCTTGATCACGTTCCAGCCGGCACCGCGGAAAGTGCCTTCAAGCTCCTGGACGATCTTGCCATTGCCACGCACCGGCCCATCCAGGCGCTGCAGGTTGCAATTGATGACAAACACCAGGTTGTCGAGTTTTTCCCGCGCGGCCAGCCCAATCGCGCCCAAAGACTCCACCTCGTCCATCTCACCGTCACCACAAAACACCCAGACCTTGCGGTTGGCCGTGTCGGCAATACCTCGAGCGTGCAAGTACTTGAGAAAGCGCGCCTGATATATGGCCATCAGCGGTCCCAGACCCATCGAGACGGTGGGAAACTGCCAGAACTCGGGCATCAACTTGGGGTGCGGGTAACTCGACAAGCCCTTGCCACCGGTTTCCTGGCGGAAATGCAGCAACTGCTCTTCGGTCAGTCGCCCTTCCAGGTAGGCACGGGCATAGACCCCGGGCGCCACATGGCCCTGGATATAGATGCAGTCGCCCCCGTGGTTTTCACTTTCGGCATGCCAGAAATGGTTAAACCCGGCACCAAACATGTGCGCCAGCGAGGCAAAGGAGCCAATGTGCCCGCCCAAGTCGCCGCCGTCTTCAGGATGATGCCGGTTGGCCTTGACCACCATGGCCATGGCGTTCCAGCGCATGTAGGCACGCAGGCGTTCTTCGATCTCGATGTTGCCAGGGCAACGCTCCTCCTGATCGGGTTCGATGGTGTTGACGTAACCGGTGTTGGCTGAAAACGGCATGTCAATGCTGTTTTCCCGGGCGTGCTCCAGCAGTTGCTCCAGCAGAAAGTGGGCGCGCTCGGGGCCTTCACTTTCGATCACCGCGCTGAGCGCATCCATCCATTCGCGGGTCTCCTGTTGGTCGATGTCTTGCGCCAAAGGGCTGATGGCATTTGGTGTGGCTGGCATGTTTGTCTCCTGTTCTGGTGTCAATGAATCGTAGGTGAAAAAGCGCTTTGATGTAGATCATGATTCTAAAACCACTTTGCGTCAAATTTCAAATTGTGTTTAATAACTTCATTATGTGAAATCTTGCGTCGGTTTTTCGTCACACGAAAACTCCTACACTTGATCACCATGCCTGAGTTAACCGATTCGGAATCTGACACTGCCGACAGACCGACACCGCTTGTGCGGCTGCGGCGCTGGTGGACACGCCAGTCGCCACAACGCCAGGATCGTTTTGCCATGCTGGCACCACTGGCTGCGGTGCTTCTGTTCCTGCTGGTCATCATGGTGGTGTTTGCCTACCTGCGGCTCGAAGAAGTAGCGCGCGAGCGCGAGGCCATCAATCGCGATATCGAATACACCCAGCAGAGGCTCCGTCTGCGCCTGCTGGAGCAGCAGGAGCAGCTGATGCGATTTGCCCGCGAGATCTCCAGCCGCGAAGTCAGCCGCCCGGCGTTCCTGGCACGCGCTGAAGCCTTCGCCAACATTTACCCCGAGTTGCAGGGCCTGACCTGGATTGATGACAAAAAACTGGTCCGGGTCAGCTTTAACACCGCCAGCCGGTCCGACAAGTTCCAGAAAAGCAGTGGCTCCATCATCTCGACACCCGACACGGTCGAGAACTTTCAGACCGTGCGCGACCTGCTGCTGCCCATTTATTCAACACCACACGCCGCGCCCGATATGGCGGCTGTTTTGCAGTTACACCTGCCGCTGATGGACAAAGCCCAATTCAAGGGTGACCTGATGGCCGAGTACTCCATCGACGCCTTGTACCGTTATGGCGTGCCGTTTGAGATCACCTCGAAGTACGCCGTCTCCTTTCACGACGCGATGGGCCGCCCGCTGGCTGGAACCAACGTGTCTGAGGGCAGCCTCAAACGCCGCTTTCTGCCCTGGGCCACACCGATCAACGCCTACGAAATCCCGGTTTCTCCGGTGGGAAACGGACTGACCATCCGTGGGCAGGTGTACCGAACATCGCTCGGCCTGATTGGCAGCGGCCTGTTCTGGCTGGTGATGCTGCTCAGCGGGGCAACCGCCTGGCTGTTACTGGCCAACTGGCGCCATACCCGTCGGCGCATTCGCGCCCAGGACGCCCTGGTGCAGGAGACCGCGTTTCGCCGCGCCATGGAGAACTCCATGCTCACCGGCATGCGGGCACTGGACATGCAGGGGCGCATCACCTACGTCAACTCGGCTTTTTGCAGCATGACCGGTTGGGAAGAGAGCGAGTTGCTTGGTCGCTCTGCCCCGTTCCCGTATTGGCCCGAAGAAGACTTTGACATCATGAAAACGCGCCTGGCAGAAGAATTGTCGGGTCGTGTGCAAGCCAGCGGCATTCAGTTGCGCATCAAACGCAAGGATGGCAGCATCATTGAGGCACGTCTGTACGTCTCGCCACTGATCGACGCCTTTGGACAGCAGACCGGCTGGATGACCTCGATGATCGACATCACCGAGCCCAACCGGGTGCGCGAGCAACTTGCCGCCTCCCATGAGCGCTTCACCACCGTGCTGGAAGCGCTGGATGCCTCCATCTCCGTCGCACCTTTGGGCAACGACGAACTGCTGTTTGCCAACAAGCTCTATCGGCTATGGTTTGGCACCCACGCGCAGGGCCACCTGCAACTGGTGGCGGAAGCGGGTGTGCCAGCGCCCATCAACAGTGATGAAACCCAGGACATGGTCGATATGTTTGCCGGGCTGCCCACCAACCACCTGCATGACAAAGAGGCCGAGAGCGCCGAAATTTACCTGGGGAGCCTGGGGCGCTGGCTTGAGGTGCGCACCCGGTACCTGAGCTGGGTTGACGGACGCCTGGCGCAAATGGTGATTGCCACCGACATCACTGCCCGGCGCATGGCCGAAGAGCAGAGCGAGGTTCAGGCCGAGCGCGCCCAGGCATCCAGTCGGCTGATCACCATGGGTGAGATGGCATCCAGCGTGGCGCACGAGCTCAACCAGCCATTGACCGCGATCAACAACTACTGCAACGGCATGGTGTCGCGCATCAAGGGAAAACAGATCACCCAGGAGGAGCTGCTGGGTGCGCTGGAGAAAACCGCGCGCCAGGCCCACCGGGCCGGACAGATTATTCAGCGCATCCGCTCCTTTGTGAAACGCAGCGAGCCTAACCGCACCAACGCCAGCGTTGCCAACATGGTGGCAGAGGCGGTGGAACTGGCCGAAATCGAACTGCGCCGCCGCAATGTCAAGCTGATTCAGTACGTGGCGCCGGGCATGCCCAATCTGCTGGTCGATCCGATTCTGATTGAACAGGTGCTGCTCAACCTGCTGAAGAACGCTGCGGAATCGGTGGACTCGGCTCAACGTGCCACGCCACAGCGCCTGGTGAAGTTACGTGTTGCCCCCGGGCAGGTGGAAAACAAGGTGGTGGTGGAGTTCAAGGTGATTGACTCAGGTTCGGGCATTGCGCCAGAGGTCATGGCGCGCCTGTACGAGGCGTTTTACTCCACCAAGGCCGAAGGTATGGGCATCGGGCTGTCACTGTGCCGCTCGATCGTCGAGTCGCACATGGGCAGAATGAAAGCCGAGAACCTCTACAATGGAGAGGTGATTGTTGGCTGCTGCTTCACCTTCTGGATCCCCATGACAGACCCGATGGCCACGGCAAGCTTGAAACTTTCTGAACCCCAAGGATTGCAGGTTTCTCCATGAGTTTGATTCCGAAAAAAGGCACGGTTTATGTCGTCGATGATGATGAGGCCGTTCGCGATTCGCTGCAATGGCTGCTCGAAGGCAAAGATTACCGGGTACGCTGTTTTGACTCGGCAGAGTCGTTTCTGAGTCGTTACGACCCGCGCGAGGTGGCCTGCCTGATTGTCGACATTCGTATGTCAGGCATGACCGGGCTGGAGCTGCAAAACCGGCTGCTTGAAGGCCATTCGCCGCTGCCCCTGGCGTTTATCACCGGCCACGGCGATGTGCCCATGGCGGTGGACACCATGAAAAAGGGTGCCATGGACTTCATCCAGAAGCCGTTTAACGAAGAACAGCTGGTGCCGCTGGTGGAACGTATGCTCGACCAGGCCAAGGACTCGTTTGCCGACTATCAGAGCGCCATCAACCGCGATGCACTGATGGCCCGACTGACCCTGCGTGAATCCCAGGTGCTGGAGCGTATCGTGGCCGGTCGATTGAACAAACAGATCGCCGATGACTTGGGCATCAGCATCAAGACGGTGGAGGCGCACCGCGCCAACATCATGGAAAAGCTGGGTGCCAACACGGTCGCAGATTTGCTGAAAATTGCCCTCGGACCCAATGCCGTCAAGGTCTGAACACCTTTCGATCACTTACAAACAACATAGCAATCAATGCCCGCCCCATATGGGCTAGCGGGCATTTTTATTGATATTATTGATATTATTGATATGAACACTCCCACTTCCACAGCACAACTCATTGACGGTGTTGCACTGTCCCAGCAATTGCGCGCCGATGTCGCACGCCGCGTTACAGCCCTGAAAGACCATGGCGTGACCCCGGGTCTGGCGGTGATCCTGGTGGGCGACAACCCTGCCTCGCAGGTGTATGTGCGCAACAAAGTCAAGGCATGTCAGGACTCCGGATTACATTCTGTGCTCGAAAAATACGAGGCAAGCCTGAGTGAAGCCGACTTGCTGGCGCGTATCGAAGCACTCAACCATGACCCGGCGATCCACGGCATTCTGGTGCAACTGCCAGTGCCTGCCCATATCGACGCCAGCAAAGTCATCGAAGCCATTTCACCGGCCAAGGACGTGGACGGCTTTCACATTGCCAGTGCAGGTGCACTGATGACCGGCATGCCCGGGTTCTGGCCCTGCACACCCTATGGCTGCATGAAGATGCTCGAGTCGATTGGCTGCGATCTGCGTGGCAAACATGCCGTGGTGATCGGGCGCTCCAACATTGTCGGCAAACCCATGGCCCTGATGCTGCTGCAAAAAAACGCCACGGTCACCATTTGCCACAGTGCCACCACCAACCTGAAACAGCTCACGCTGCAGGCGGATGTGATCGTTGCCGCCGTCGGCAAACGCAATATGGTCACGGCCGACATGGTCAAACCTGGTGCCGTGGTGCTGGATGTCGGCATGAACCGCAATGACGCGGGCAAACTCTGTGGCGATGTGGACTTTGAAGGTGTACGTCAGGTTGCGGGTCACATTAGCCCAGTGCCCGGTGGGGTTGGCCCCATGACCATTACCATGTTGCTGGTCAATACCCTTGAGGCCGCTGAACGTGTGGCCACACCCCATTTGCCATGAACAATCCCCTGCTTTCCTTTGACGATCTGCCGCTGTTTGACCAGGTTCAACCGCAACACGTCGAACCCGCCATCGATGCACTGCTGGCTGATGCCAACGCCGCGCTTGAAACCGTCACATCGGCCGACTTTGTTACCGGCTGGCTGGCTATCTCGGCGGTGCTGGATGTGGCGACTGACCGCCTGGGCCGAGCCTGGGGCACCGTCACCCACCTCAACGCTGTGGCCGACACGCCTGAATTGCGTGCCGCCTACAACGTGGTGTTGCCCAAGGTCACCGAGTTTTATACCCGGCTTGGCGCAGATGAGCGCCTCTACGCCAAGTACAAGGCAATTGACCCGCAGTCCCTCAACGCCGAACAGACTCAGGCCCATCACAATGCGTTGCGCAACTTCATGCTGGGCGGCGCGGAGTTGCAAGGCGCGGCGCGTGAGCGTTTTGCCCAGATCCAGGAACGCCAGGCGGCCTTGAGCCAGAAATTCAGCGAAAACGCCCTTGACGCCACGGACGCGTTTGCCTACTACGCCAGCGCCGAAGAACTGGCCGGCGTGCCCGATGACGTGCAACAGGCGGCGGCCAGCGCGGCCCAGGCCGAGGGTCGCGAAGGCTACAAACTCAGCCTCAAACTCCCCTGCTATCTGCCCGTCATGCAGTTTGCCAACAGCAGTGAACTGCGTGAACGGCTTTACCGCGCCTACACCACCCGAGCCTCCGACCAGGCCAACGAGGACCGACGCCAGTTCGACAATTCAGCCCTGATTCAGGAGATCCTGACCTTGCGTCAGGAAGAAGCCACCTTGCTGGGCTACCCCAATTTCGCCAGCTTGTCACTGGTTCCCAAGATGGCCCAAAGCCCGCACCAGGTGGTCGGGTTTCTGCGTGATCTGGCCGCCCGGGCGCGCCCGTTCGCGCAGCAGGATGTGGCCGATCTGCGCGCCTATGCGAGAGCACACCTCAACCTGGCCGAGCCCCAATCCTGGGACTGGCCATTTATTGGCGAAAAGCTCAAGGAGGCACGCTACGCGTTCAACGAACAGGAGGTGAAACAGTACTTCCCCCTGCCCAAGGTACTAGCGGGCTTGTTCAGAATTGTCGAGACCCTGTTCGAAGTGCGTATCCGCGAGGACCAGGCCGCCGTCTGGCATGAGTCGGTGCGGTTTTTCCGCATCGAGCGCGGCGCAGACGCGCCGGGTGATGCGGGCAATCGTTGTATCGGCCAGTTCTACCTTGACCCGGCCGCGCGCAATGGCAAACGTGGTGGTGCCTGGATGGACGATGTGCGGGCCCGCTGGTTACGCCCGGACAACCAGCTGTTGCAAACACCGGTCGCCCATCTGGTGTGCAACTTTGCTAGTGGGGTGGACGGCAAGCCAGCGTTGCTGACGCACGATGATGTCACCACCCTGTTCCACGAGTTTGGCCATGGGTTGCAACACCTGTTGACACAAGTTGACGAACGTGATGTGTCGGGTATCAGTGGAGTGGAGTGGGATGCCGTCGAGTTACCCAGCCAGTTCATGGAGAATTTCTGCTGGGAATGGGAAGTCCTGAAACACATGACCGCGCATGTTGACACCGGTGAACACCTGCCGCGTGCGCTGTTTGACAAGATGCTCGCCGCCAAGAACTACCAGAGTGGACTGCAGACACTGCGGCAGATCGAGTTTGCGCTGTTTGACATGCTGTTGCATACCGAACACGATCCGGCAGCCGATATCCAGTCGCTGTTGCTGTCGGTGCGCAGCGAAGTGGCGGTCCTGCAGCCACCACCATGGGTTCGCACAGCCCATACCTTCAGCCATATTTTTGCCGGTGGTTATGCGGCGGGCTACTACAGCTACAAATGGGCCGAGGTGCTGAGTTCAGACGCCTACGCCGCCTTTGAAGAGACAATGGGAGCAGACGGCTTGCCGAATGTGCAAACCGGGCGTAAATTCCGTCAAACGGTGCTTGAAACGGGCGGCAGCCGACCAGCCATGGCGTCGTTCAAGGCGTTTCGCGGGCGGGAACCGACACTGGACGCCCTGTTACGACATCAAGGTATGGCGACACCTGGAAGCTGACCGTTTGGTGCCATACCGGACCCATAGGAGTAAACCATGCAGACCTTGATTACTGTGCTGGCCCGATCAGCGGTGGCCCATGACCAACGTCGGGCCGGGCTGTTATGTGGTGCGGTCATCCTGACACTATTGCCGCTGCTGGGAACAGCACAAACGGTTTACCGCAGTGTGGACGCCAACGGCAAGGTCACCTTTTCTGACAAGCCACCGGCCAATGCAGCCAGGGTCAGCACCGCCGCCGAGGCCAGCGTCTCCACGTCGAGCAACCCCGCTCTGCCATTCGAATTGCGCCAGGTGGTGGCCCGTTATCCGGTGACACTTTTTACCGGCAAAGACTGCGAACCCTGCGACAACGGCCGCGACCTGTTGCGCCGCCGGGGTGTGCCCTTCACCGAAAAAACCATCAGTTCCTCAGCCGACACCGCCTCGCTGCAACGGCTCAGCGGCAGTTCATCACTGCCCTTCCTGACACTGGGCACCCAGCAGATCCGTGGCTTTGCCGAGGCAGAATGGACCCAGTACCTCAGCGCCGCAGGTTACCCTGAGAAGAGCAAACTTCCCGCCACCTACCGCAACCCGGCAGCGACACCGCTGGTGGCCGAACAGTCTGCGCCAGCAGCTGCCAACCCGAACAATGCCAGGGCCAGCCAGCCCAGGGCCACCACGCGTCCGCTACCTGCTACACCGGCACCCGCCAACCCGGCAGGCATCAAGTTCTGATCAGGATGTCGCCGGCCTGGCCGGTTCGGACCAGCGGTTTGTTGTCAGGCTGGCAATGCAATCTGCTGATCGACGCTGAACTGGTAATCTTTGAAGATGTGTTCGGCGCTCAGCAGTGCGTAACTGCCGTCTGAATTGCGGCGGGTCGTGTCCTTGAGACGGTAGGTGTAATGGCCGCAGGTCCACAGCTTGAAGTTGCGCATCTGGGTACAAAGACAGGTCTTATCCTTGACCGAAATGTTCTTGCCGTCCGGGTGCAGGGCCAGTTCCCGGTTGTAGGCGGTGATGTAAGCACAGTTGCCAGAACCATCCAGCAAATAACCGTACGATTCACAGTTGGGGCGGATGCCGTCGCCAATGGCCGGTGAGCCCTTGAGCATACGCATGGGATAACCGGTCGGTGAAATGGTATTGACTTCAATGTCACTTTCGCTGGCACGGAAATAGTCCTGCTTGACTCCGTCGGGCAAGCCACACTCGCGGGCCACGGTAAAACGTGTCGCCACCTGGACTGCGGCAGATCCGGTTTCAAGAAAAGACACCGCATCACTGCCTGTGAAGATGCCACCTGCGGCAATCACCGGGATACCGAGTTGCTCATCCCTGACGTACTGGATCACCTCGGCCGTGATGATCGCCAGGTCGTACTGTGCCCAGTCCAGCCCAAAACCCAGATGTCCGCCAGCCAGTGGACCTTCCACAACCACAAAATCGGGCAGTCGATTGAGCCTGGCATTCTTGCGCAAAAACAACTGCAATGCCCGCACGCTGGAAACGATGATGCCCAATTTGGCATCGCGAAAACGCGGGTGATCGGCAATCAGGCCGAATGAGCCCAGATGCAGGCCGGCACTCAGAGTGATGCCATCAATGCCCGCATCCAGTGCCGAGGCCATGCGGACCTGCAGCGTTTCGCGCGGTCCGTTCATGGTCAGCTTTTCCATACAATTCACAAAGATCAGACCGTCACCTTTTTTTGCCTCCATGGTCGCACCAATGTGTCGGCGGGTGGCTTCGGCCAGAATCTCAAGGTCAAATTTGACCTCCGACTTGTCGGAGTTGAGAATATTGTGCTTATAGAGCTTGGTCTTGTCCTTGACAAAACTGGTGTCAAAACGGCGGTCAGAAACGTCGTTCACCATGGCGTCCGAGATGTGCCCAATACCGCCCAGGCGGGCCGCTTCCAGTGCCAGTTCAGCGGTTGAAATATCGACACCCATACCACCCACCATGATCGGCACATACTCTTTTTTGCCGAACACCAGGCGAAAGTCGTCCACACGTTTCATGAAAATCCTTGAGCCATCTGGCTCTCTCTTTGCGGTCGGTGCGCCCACAGGCACACCGACCGGAGGAGCTAAAAAAAAGACAAGACAGAATGATCTTGCCGGGGCGGAATTCTAACTGCCGACACCTGCAGTTCCATGACAGGCGCAATACCCATGACGCCCTTGCTTGAATCACCAAACTCGCAGGAACTCCAATCACGCGCCACTGGTTCACCTGCATGACAAACTGGTTTAATTGGGTTTTCTACTGCAATCTGACCATGCGCAGCACCCGCCAGAATCCAAAACCGCCCGCACCATTAAAAGGTGTGCGTATCTTCAGCCTGAGCCTGAACCTGCCCGGACCGGCAGCCCTGCAACGATGCCGGGCGATGGGGGCCACCTGCATCAAGCTGGAACCACCAGCACCCTCATTGGCGCCAACAGAGTCAGGGCTGACGGGTGACCCGATGAGTGGCTACAGCCCGACGGCTTACCAGGCGATGCACCAGAAGGTACGTGTGATTCAGGCGAACCTGAAGCTGCCGGCCGGTCAACGCCGGATGCACCGCGAACTGGCCAAGGCGGATATTTTGCTGACCTCATTTCGACCCAGTGCCTTGAAAAAACTGGGCCTGACCTGGCCGGAGCTTCATCAGCGCTACCCCAAGCTGTCCATGGTGGCAATTGTTGGCGACCGCGGAACCTTGGCTGAGGAACCTGGCCACGATCTGACCTATGCGGCGCAGGCTGGTCTGGTCACGGGTCTGGACCTGCCGGCCACGCTGTACGCTGACATGGCTGGCTCCCTGCTGGCAACCGAAGCCATTTTGCAAGCGGTGCTGCTACAGCACCAGACCGGCCAAGGCGGGTACAGGGAAGTTGCACTGGGTGACGCGGCAGATCATTTGGCCCTGCCTCGAACCTGGGGTGCCATGTCGCCTGACGGCCTGCTCGGTGGCGGCCACGCCGGTTACCGGATCTACCCCTGCCGTGATGGCCGGGTGGCACTCGCTGCACTGGAGCCACACTTTGCCAGACAGCTTTGCCAGCTGGCCCACATTGAGTGGACAGGCTTTGAGGTGATGCGCGACTCGGCAACCCGACAACGCATTGGCATATTTGTGTCAACACTGACCTGTCACGAGTTGGATGCGTTGTCGATTCGACACGATATACCGCTGCATACCTTGAAGTGACATAAAGACTGGCCCGACGATGAGTCAGGAACCACGGGGTCAATCGCTATCAACAACCTGGCAAATGGCGCAGTCGTCCCACTCTCAGCGTGACAGCAGCACGATCGCGCGCGCCTCAATCGCCTGTCCCTGCCCGACTGGCCCCATCTTTTCACTGGTCTTGGCTTTGACATTGACCTGATCCAGTTCCAGTCCCAGCGTCCGGGCGATCTGGGTACGCATGGCCGGTAGATGACGCATCAGCCTGGGGGCCTGGGCGATGATGGTGCTGTCGATGTTGCCAATCTCGTAGCCCTTGGCGCGCACGCGCCGCGCTGCTTCGAGCAACAAGGTACTGGAGTCAGCGCATTTGAAACGCACATCGGTATCGGGAAAATGGCTGCCAATGTCACCCAGTGCTGCTGCACCCAGCAGCGCATCGGTGATGGCGTGTAATAACGCATCCGCATCCGAGTGCCCCAGCAGGCCAAGATGAAAAGGCACCTCCACCCCGCCCAGCATCAGCTTGCGCCCGGCAACCAGTGCGTGGATGTCCCAGCCTTCACCAATTCTGAACTGCATGCTCATGGGCCAAGGTCAGGCTTGCCGACTTGCCAGAATGGCCTGCGCCAGTTCAAAGTCAGGCGGGTAAGTGACCTTGAAGTTCTGCGCGCTGCCAGGCACCAGTCTGGGTGCCAAGCCCATGGCCTCGATGGCGCTTGACTCGTCTGTCACGGTATCACCCGCCAGTTCCAAAGCGTCGAGCAGGCTGCCAATGCGAAACATTTGTGGTGTTTGTGCCAGCCATTTATCCGCTCGCGGCAAGGTGGCAGTCACCCGGTCGGCACGGGCGGCCTTCAGCGTATCGGGCAGCGGCAAGGCCAGCAAGCCGCCCACCTCGTCGTTCAGACAGGCATCCAGCAACTGGTTGATTTGCGCCGGGGTGATCAAGCACCGCGCGGCATCATGGACCAGCACCCAGTCATGTGCCACCGCACCCTCATCAAGCAGTGCGTTCAGACCGTTAAAAACGCTTCCAGCCCTTGTGGAACCACCACATGACGCTATCACAAATGAAGCATTCAACGCCTGAGGGGTTTGAAAGAACCGGTCGTCTGGCGACACCACCACCAGCGTCTGGTCAATCCGTGCCACCTCGGCAAAGGCCGCCAGTGTGTGCATCACCATCGGCTTGCCCGCAATGATCTGGTATTGCTTTGGTCCGGCCACGCCAGCACGCGAACCGGTGCCTGCGCAGGGAATCAGCGCCCAGCAGCGGGGCATGGCGGCAGGAGCAAGGGCGATGTGGGTGAGTTCTGTCATGGTGTGGGCTGCATTCTAGAATCCCTTCCTCCTATGGATTTACCCAAACTCACTCCCGGCAAACGCTACACCCTCCCCCGACCGGTTGGCTCTGCCGACGCGCTGCTGCTGGCCCAGCTGGCCATGCGCGACAAAACGCTAGCAAAAGTCACCGCCATCGTCACTGCAGACGCACCTGATGCCCAGCGCCTCATCGACGAAATGGCGTTTTTTGCGCCCGAGTTACGCTGTGTGCTGTTCCCCGACTGGGAGACCCTGCCCTACGATACGTTTTCGCCGCATCAGGATCTGATCAGCGAGCGCCTGGCCACCTTGTGGCGCATCAGCCAGCATGACCGTGACACCGGCGCCGACGTGGTGCTGGTGCCCGCCACCACCGCGCTGTACCGACTGGCACCGCCCAGCTTTCTGGCGGGCACCACCTTTCATTTCAAGGTCAAACAGCGCCTGAACGAGGCCAAACTCAAGGCCCAGCTCACCTTGGCAGGCTATAGCCATGTGACGCAGGTGGTCAGCCCCGGTGAATATGCCGTGCGCGGTGGGCTGATTGACCTGTTTCCCATGGGTTCACCGGTGCCCTACCGGGTGGACCTGTTTGACGACGAGATTGACAGCATTCGCACCTTTGATCCTGACAGCCAGCGTAGCCTGTACCCGGTGCCCGAAGTGCGGCTGCTGCCCGGGCGCGAATTTCCGATGGACGACGAGGCGCGCGCGCGTTTTCGCCACCGCTGGCGTGAGCTGCTCGAAGGTGACCCGACCCGCAGCCGCATCTACAAAGACATGGGCAACGGTGTGGCCACGGCCGGCATTGAGTATTACTTGCCGCTGTTCTTTGATGCCACCGCCACGGTATTTGACTACCTGGGCGAGGCCGCCACCGTGGTGTTACACGGCGATCTGGAGCCTGCGTTTGCCCACTTCTGGCAGGACACGCGTGAACGCCATCGGTTGCTGCAAGGTGACCCGGAGCGCCCGGTGTTGCCTCCCGATGCCTTGTTTTTAAGTGCCGAGCAGTTTTATGCTCAGGTCAAGCCGCATGCACAGTTGGCGCTGCGACCCGCGCAAAGCGAGGTCGCCGACAGCGGCCAATTCGTTCGGCTGGGTGACCTGACCGTGATCCGGGGCGCCGACGACCCGCTGGCCAGGCTGAAGGCCCACATCCGCAACACCCAGCAGCGCATTCTGGTGCTGGCCGAGAGTGATGGCCGACGTGCCAGCTTGCTGGACTTCTTGCACAGCAGCGCGTTCGACCCACCGGCGTTTGACTCACTGTCGGAGTTTCTGGGCAGCGACGAGAGAATTGGCATTGCCACCAGCGGCCTGGCCACCGGTTTTGGCTGGCTGGAAAGTGGCGTTGACTTTGTCACTGAAACCGAGCTGTTTGCCGCCAGCCCGACCACGCGTCGTCGCAAGAAGCAGGAGCAGGTCAGCGATGTTGAAGCGCTCATCAAGGACCTGAGTGAGCTTAAAGTGGGTGACCCGGTGGTGCACAGCGCTCACGGCATTGGCCGCTACCGCGGGCTGATCAACCTCGACCTGGGTAACAAGCTGCCCAATGGCGAGCCGGAAATCCAGGAGTTTTTGCATCTGGAATACGCCGACAAAGCCACGCTGTATGTGCCGGTGAGCCAGCTTCAACTGATCAGTCGTTACACAGGCGTCAGCCCGGACGAAGCGCCATTACACAAGCTCGGCAGCGGCCAGTGGGAAAAGGCCAAACGCAAGGCCGCCGAGCAGGTGCGCGACAGCGCCGCTGAGTTGCTCAATATCTACGCGCGCCGTGCCGCACGCGAGGGACATGCCTTCAGGTACAGCCCCAACGACTACGAAACCTTTGCCAATGATTTTGGCTTTGAAGAAACCGCCGACCAGAAAGCGGCCATTCATGCCGTGATTCAGGACATGATCAGCCCGCGCCCGATGGACCGACTGATTTGTGGCGATGTCGGCTTTGGCAAGACCGAAGTGGCCCTGCGTGCCGCCTTTATTGCCATCACCGGCGGCAAACAGGTGGCATTTCTGGCACCCACCACGCTGCTGGCCGAGCAGCATTTCCAGACACTGGTGGACCGGTTTGCCAAATGGCCGGTGAAAGTGGCCGAGATGAGCCGCTTTCGCTCGGGCAAAGAAATCACCGCTGCGCTCAAAGGCGTGAGCGACGGCACCATTGACATTGTGGTGGGTACACACAAGCTGCTCAGTGAATCAACCAAGTTCAAGGATTTAGGGTTACTCATCATCGACGAAGAGCACCGCTTTGGCGTGCGCCACAAGGAACAGATGAAGGCCCTGCGCGCTGAGGTCGATGTGCTGACGCTGACCGCCACGCCGATTCCGCGCACGCTGGGCATGGCATTGGAGGGTCTGCGCGATTTGAGCGTGATCGCCACCGCGCCACAACGCCGCCTGGCCATCAAGACGTTTGTTCGCACCGAGGGCAATGGCGTGATCCGCGAAGCCGTGTTGCGCGAACTCAAACGCGGCGGCCAGGTTTACTTTTTGCATAACGAAGTCGAAACCATTGAGAACCGCCGCGCAAAACTGGAAGAGCTGTTGCCCGAGGCGCGCATTGCCGTGGCGCACGGCCAGATGCCCGAGCGCCAGCTCGAGGCCGTGATGCGTGACTTTGTGGCCCAGCGCAGCAATGTGCTGCTGTGCTCGACCATCATCGAGACCGGCATTGACGTGCCGACCGCCAACACCATCGTGATGAGCCGCGCCGACAAGTTTGGGCTGGCGCAATTGCATCAGTTACGCGGCCGCGTGGGTCGCAGCCACCACCAGGCTTATGCCTACCTGATGGTGCCGGATCTGGAAGGCTTGACCAAACAGGCCACGCTGCGGCTGGACGCGATCCAGGCCATGGAAGAACTCGGCAGCGGGTTTTATCTGGCCATGCACGACCTGGAGATTCGTGGTGCCGGCGAGGTGCTGGGCGAAAACCAGAGCGGCAATATGCTGGAAGTGGGCTTTCAGCTCTATAACGAAATGCTGGCCGAGGCCGTGCGCTGTCTCAAGGCGGGCAAAGAGCCGGATTTGCTGAGCCCACTGAACGTCACCACCGACATCAACCTGCACGCCCCAGCGCTGTTGCCCGATGATTTTTGTGGCGATGTGCATTTGCGCCTGAGTTTTTACAAGAAGCTCGCCACCGCCAAAACCGCCAACCAGATTGACGCGTTGATGGAAGAAATCATCGACCGCTTTGGCAAGCTGCCGGCGCAGGCACAAACCCTCATCGACGTGCACCGCCTGCGGGTGCTGAGTCAGCCCTATGGTGTGACCAAGGTCGATGCCGCACCAGGCGTGATCACCATCACTTTCAAGCCCAACCCGCCAATTGATGCGATGAAGATCATTGCGCTGATCCAGAAAAACAAGCACATCAAGCTCGCCGGCAATGAAAAACTGCGCATCGAGCGTGCCTTACCCGACGCAAAGGACCGGGCACAGATGGTGCGGGATGTGCTCAAGAACCTCGGGCAACCGGTGACTGAAACAGCTCAGTAGACGCGGCCAAGGCCGTGTCGCTGTCGCACGCGCTCACAGGCATCACTGCCCTGGGCGAACTCCCGGCACGGTGACGGTCGCCACGGGTAAATGCCGCAGCTGACCTGTTCACCCACCTGGCCGACCAGCGCCGCACATCGAACGGGTTGATGGTCGGTGCCGCGCATTCGGCTGGTGCTGGCGGTGACTTCGACGGTCAAGCCAGAGGGCACTTGACCACCCAGCTCGTCCACCTCCGAGGACGAAAAGTCGACCCGAAAACTGGCGCAGCAGGCGCCGCACGCGGTACATTGACTCATGGCCTGCCCAGGGCTTCAGTCGCCACACCACCCCGCCGGACCAACGGCAGCCAAAATCGTCAAGTCTGACAAGCCAGGTGAAACAGGTGCGACAAGTGCGCTGGGCGGATTGATGTTGCTGTGCATAGGCAAGGCGACTCCAGTGAGAGCTTGGGTGTGGCGGATTGTTACCGAAGACGGGCAAGACCACCGGCGCGACGGATCGGGCACCGGATGCCCGGTTGCCTGACCCGGCTGGTGCTGCCCCAGTGGGTTCGCAAACGCACAGACACAAAGGCGGCACTTCGTCACAGTGCCAAGCTTCAACAGGAGTTTTTTATGACCTTACGCCTTCAATCCATTTTGGCCCTGGCCAGCGTGGCTTTCGCCACCCAATCCGCGGCGCAGGTCACTTTTTATGCCCAGGACGAGTTTCAAGGACCCTCCTTTTCCTCGCGCCGTGCCATCAATGACTTGCAACGTTTCGGCTTCAACGACCGGGCTTCGTCGGTAACGGTCGCCTCCGAGCGGTGGGAAGTCTGCGAGAGCCGACGATTTGGTGGCCGATGTGTGGTGTTGCGCGCCGGTAGCTATCCCTCGTTGGCAGCCATGGGATTAAATGACCGGATTTCTTCGGCACGGCTGATTCAACGCGAAGCCCGTATTGATGCACAGCGGTATGCACCAGCACCCGTCAAGGCGCAGATCACTCTGTATGAGAACAAGGACTTTGGCGGCCAGACCTATGTGGCCAGTCAGGCGATCACGAATTTTCAACGCCTTCGTTTTAACGACCGTGCCTCATCAGTTGAAGTGCAAGCCGGTTGGTGGGAGGCTTGTGAGGACGCTGATTTTCAGGGCCAGTGTGTGTTGCTTCGCCCCGGGCGTTATCCATCGCTGGCGGCGATGGGCTTGAACAACCGCATCTCTTCAGTCCGCGTTTCAACTCAGGCGGCGCATACCCTGCCGGCTGGCCCACCACGGGCTGCTGATCAAGCCAACTTTAATCGCCGCGATGACGAACGCCTCTATCAAGCCGATGTCGTGTCGGTGCGGGCAGTGGTTGGACCACCTGAAAAACGCTGCTGGATCGAGCGTGAACAAGTCAGCGCTGAATCACGCTCAAGCAATGTACCCGGTGCCATTGCCGGTGCCCTGCTGGGTGGCATCCTGGGCCATCAGGTCGGTGGTGGTACGGGCAAGGACCTGGCCACGGTTGGCGGTGCCGTGGCGGGGGCAGCCATTGGTGCCCAAGCCGGACGTAACAACAGCACACCCCAAATCACCACCCAGGACGTAGAACGTTGCCGCGAGGTACCCAGCAGTGCCAAGCCGCAGTTTTGGGATGTCACCTACCGGTTTCGCGGGCAGGACCACCAGGTTCAGATGACTCAGCCACCGGGCGCCACGGTGACGGTGAACGCGCAGGGTGAGCCGCGAACCTGATGACACTGAATGACGCCAAAGTCGGCGGATCAGCCCAACAACCCGTCTGCCACCAGCTTGAAAGACACCACAAACAGGCTGATCTGCACCACCCGGTAAAACCAGACCTCCGAAATTCGGCGGGTCAACCAGGCACCTAACACAGCACCTGCCAACGCGACAGGGACCAGTTGTGCAGCGTCCCACAACATAGCGGTTGAATACGGCCGCAGGTTTTGGTATGGCCAGATTTTGGCCGCGTTGATCACCGCAAAAAGAAGGGTGGCTGTACCCGAAAACTGTGCTTTGGGCAGTTTCTGTGGCAACAAATAGATCTGGAATGGTGGCCCCCCTGCGTGAGAGATAAAGCTGGTGAAACCGGTCAGTGTGCCCCAGAACCACCCCTTGAGCACAACAATGGGCTGAGCCACAGCGTTGGAAGTTTTGCGCAGCCAGACGTTGAGACAAAAACCAATGCCCATGCAACCAATCATCAGCGTGATGGCACGGTCGGACACCATTGACGCCGTCAGCCAGCCCACCACCACACCCAATACCCCGGCAGGAATCAGAATCCGCAGATTGGCCACACTGAAATCCCGCCGGTAAAGCCAGATACCAGCCAGGTCGGAAATGACATACAGGGGCAACAGAAGCACTGCTGCCTTGACCGGCGACATCACCAGCGACAACAATGGCACCGACAACATGCCCACTGCGGGGAGTCCGCCCTTGGAAAGCCCGACCAGCAAAGCAGCCAGCGCCGCCAGCCAGAAAAAACCGTCAACCGTCAATGTTGCCCCCGGGAATCCATTCAGGCCTGCGCCCACCCCTTGGGCAGACCCGCCAGCGGCGTCATGCCGTAGATGGGCTCGCCCGGTAGTCCGGCTTGCAGGGGTTGGCGTGCGGCGATGAGTTTGTCGATGTCCACACCCGTTGTGATACCCATGGCCTCAAACATGAAGACCAGGTCTTCGGTGACGACGTTGCCCGACGCCCCCGGCGCGTAAGGGCACCCGCCCAAGCCGCCCAAGGATGCATCGAAGGTGCGCACACCCACGTCGTATGCCGCCATGCAGTTGGCCAGGCCCAGGCCACGGGTGTTGTGCATGTGGGCGGCACCGGTTTTACTGCCAATGGCGGTGCGCACCAGGTTGAACAGACGGCGCACCTGCGCCGGGTTGGCCATGCCGGTGGTGTCTGACAAACCGGCTTCGTCGGCACCGGCTTCGATCACTTGCTCGGCCATCCAGACCACGTCCGCGTCGGTCACGATGCCCTGAATGGTGCAGCCAAAGGCGGTGGACAAGCCCGCCTCAATCTTCACGCCGGGTGCAATCTCGTTGCGAAGTCTGACGATGGCGCGCACTTCTTCCACCATGTCTTTGCGGCTTTTGCGCACGTTGGCCAGCGAATGCGCCTCGCTGGCGCTGCACGGAATGGTGAGCTTGTGCACGCCTGAGCGCAGCGCGCCTTCGGCCCCTTTGAGGTTGGGCACCAGTGCCATCACGGTCAAACCCGGGTACTGCAAGGCATGTTTGACCACTTCGGCGCAGTCGGCCATTTGCGGCAGCAGTTTGGCGGGCACAAAAGAGCCCACCTCGATCTCGCGCAGGCCCGCCGCCACCAGCGCGTCTATCCACTTGAACTTGTCAGCCGTGGGCATGGTGGCCTTGACCGATTGCAGGCCGTCGCGCGGGCCGACTTCAGAGATGAGAACGTCAGCAGAATGTGTCATGGTGAGTGCAGTATGAAAATAATATGAGCACCTAGCGCTTTATCAATAAGCGCTGGCGGGTGTTTTTTGTCAAATTTTCGGTCGATCAGGCGGCCTCTGCGGCGGCGCGCAGCTCATCAGGCGTGGGCACCGGGTAGCCAAAATACTCCAGGTACGCCGGAATTTGCTCGTACAACATGTCAGCCCCCATCTGGATGCGGCAACCCTTGACCTGCGCGGCTTTCAAAAACGCCGTCATGTCGGTTTTCATCACCACTTCACCCACAAAGGTGCTGGCGTCGACCCGGTCCATGTCCACCGGCAGTGGGTCGCCGTCTTTCATGCCCAGCGGAGTGGCGTTGACCAGCAGTTCATAACCCGCCGGGTCTTTGGAGTCGGTGCGAATCGTCATGCTGGGGTAATGCTGCATCAGACGCGAGGCCAAGCCTTTGGCCGAGGCGTCATTCATGTCAAACAAATCCATCTCCAGCACCCCTGCGGCGGCCAGCGACGCGGCGATGGCGCAGCCCACCCCCCCGGCACCCACCACCAGCACACGTCGGCCACGCGGCTCGAACCCCTTGCGCTTGAGCCCGCGCACAAAACCCTCGCCATCAAACATGTCACCCTGCAGACGACCATCGGGCAGGCGACGCACGGCATTGCAACTGCCGGCGATCTGGGCCGTGGGCAGAATATCGTCGAGCATGCCCACGGTGGTGACCTTGTGTGGCATGGTGATCAGCGCACCGCGGATATTGCCCAAATGGAACACCGAGCGCAAAAAACGCGGGTAGGGTTCGGACTGGCACGACATCGGCACCACGATCGCGTTGATGCCCACCCTGGCAAACCAGGGGTTGTAGATCAGCGGCGCCCGAAAAGCATAGGTGGGGTAGCCAATGTGGGCGATGATTTCGGTGTTGCCATCGATACGCATGATTTATAACTGGAATCAGGCTCCAGCCCTTATGGATAAAGCGGTGTACGCTATAAAGTTGAGCTAAGACCGACACACCCGTGTCGGCCTCACTGACTGCGGTCTACTTGCGCAGCTTGGCCAGTTCGGCCTGAACTTCATTCACGGTGGCTTCACCCACGCTGGCGCTGAACTGGGCAATCACCGGCTTCATCTTGTCACGCAGCTTGGCCACTTCAGCCGGCGAGAACTCACTCACCGTCATGCCACCTTTTTTGAGCACGTCCAGGTTGACGGCCACCGCAGCACGCGCCTGCTGGCGCTGGTATTTGGTGGCCTCGTCGGCGGAGTCGTCAATGATCTTCTTTTCGGCAGGTGTCAGGGTGTCCCAGACCTTCTTGCTGAAAATCACAGATTGCGGGTTGTACTGGTGGTTGGTCAGCGTGATGTGCTTTTGCACTTCATAAAACTTGCTGGTGGCAATCACGGAGATCGGGTTTTCCTGGCCGTCAATGGCTTTTTGCTCGAGCGCTGCGTACACCTCGGGGAAAGGCAGCGGCGTCGGGTTGGCACCCAGCGCTTTCACCCAGGCGACGTTGATCGGGTTCGGAATCACGCGCAGCTTCAGGCCTTCAGCGTCTTCCACCTTGGTGATGGCGCGTTTGCTGTTGGTGATGTGGCGGTAGCCAAGCTCCCAGTACGACAGGCCGATCAGACCTTTTTCATTGAGTTTCTCATGCAGGCGTTTGCCGACCGGGCCGTCCACCAGGGCATCCGACTCTTTTTCGTTGGCAAACAGAAACGGAAAGTCAAAAATCGCCATTTCCTTGGCCACGCTGGCCAGAATGCCGGTGTTCATCACCGCCATGTCCAGCGTGCCACCCTGAATGGCCGACACATTGGCCTGGTCGCTGCCCAAAATTCCGCCGGTGAACAATTTGACCTGCATCTTGCCGCCCGATTTGGCCGCCAGCAGTTCGGCAAATTTAGTCATGCCAGCCACTGACGGATGGGCACCCGCACCATTGGTCGCGAACTTGAAGCTGTGTTCTTTGATGTCTTGCGCGCCAGCCATGCCAACGGCAGCCAAAGCGACAGCGGCGACGAGGGATTTGAGGATCAAGCGTTTCATATAAGTCTCCATCTACGTTGCAATCGGGACGCCGTTGAAAGGGTTGAAGCGGCGGCGTGCCCAGCACCACCTCAACCCGAGAAAAATCAGCTGTAGAAGAACTTCAGCGGCACCAGCACGATGGATGGGAAGGCCACCAGCAGCGCCAGCACAATCAGGTCGGCAATCAGGAACGGGATGACCCCCCGCGCAACCTGGTCCATCTTCATGTGGCCAACACCCGCCACCACATTGAGTACCGTGCCTACGGGCGGCGTCACCAGGCCAATCACACCCACCAGCACAAACAACACACCGAAATACACCGGGTCGATGCCCGCTGCCTTGACCACCGGCACCATCACCGGTGCCAAAATCAAGATGGTGGGGGTTAGATCCATCACCATGCCGACCATCAGCAGCACCAGCATCAAGAGGCACAGCAAGGTGGTTGGGCTTTGCATGAAGGGTTCCAGGATGGCA
Organism: Rhodoferax sp.; assembly: GCA_018061265.1. Taxonomy (GTDB): domain Bacteria; phylum Pseudomonadota; class Gammaproteobacteria; order Burkholderiales; family Burkholderiaceae_C; genus Rhodoferax. The sequence goes on from JAGOUM010000018.1 coordinate 36,551, forward strand.
ATCAGTTGCCCGGGCAGGTCGGCCACGGCAATCAGCCAGGCACTGACCGAAGCCGCTGCCACCATGAACATGATGATGGCGGTGGTTTTGGATGATGCCGCAAACACCTCGTACAGCCTTGTGAAGTTCAATTCACGATAGACCACAGTCGCGACAAAGAAGGCGTACACAGCAGCCACCACAGCGGCTTCGGTAGGGGTAAACACGCCAAACTTCAAACCGACCAAGACGATGATCGGCAGCACCAGCGCCCACGACGACTCACGCAATGCCTTGAACACATCGGCGCGGCTGGCGCGGGGCGGTGTCACCACGTCTTCAGTGCGCGCGGTAAGCCACCAGGCGATGGCACATGCGGTACCCATCATGACCCCCGGCACGATACCGGCCATGAACAGCTTGCCAATCGACACGTTGGCGGTCACACCAAACACCACAAACGGAATGGATGGCGGAATGATCGGTGCGATGATGCCGGCTGAGGCAATCAAACCACCCGAGCGGGCTTTCTGGTGGCCGGCACGCACCATCATCGGCAGCAACAGGGCCGTCAGCGCAGCGGTGTCGGCCACCGCAGAACCTGACAGTGATGCCATCAGACAGGCGGCGACGATGGTCACATAACCCAGGCCACCACGCACATGGCCGACCAGGGCAATCGCCAGGTCGACAATGCGGCGCGACAAACCGCCTGCGTTCATGATTTCACCGGCCAGCATGAAGAACGGCACCGCCAGCAGGGGGAAACTGTTGGCACCCTCAAGTACGTTTTGCGCCAGTATTTGTGCGTCAAAGTTGCCCAGGTGCACCATCAGCGCCACGCCCGAGAGCAACAGCGAGTAGGCAATTGGAATGCCCAGCGCCACCGCGCCGATCAGCGCCGAGAGAAATATGAGAATTGTCATGTTGCGTGCTCCGGACTATTTGGCGCTGGCGGCGCTGCGGATGTCGGCCTTGGCGGCTTCTGAGGCGGCACGCTCCAACTCGGCTTGTTCAGCAGCATGGTTGGCCTTGCGGATTTGTGTGGGGGTCATCTCGCCACGCAACGTGAACCAAAGGTCGCTGAGCAGCATGATCCCGGTGCCCACGGAAAACACCACCCCGGTGCTGTACACCCAGGCCATCGAAAACTCGGTGACCGGTGCCTGCACCTCCCAATTGATCGCCGTCTGTGCCCAGCTGCCTTTAAAGATCAGCACGGTGACCCACAACATCAGCAGTTGGCCAATGACGGCACCAATACGTTGCAGCTTCGGTGGCAGTTTTTCCATCACCATGTCGCTGCCCATGTGGGCTTGCTCGTGCACCGCAACGCTGGCACCTAAGAAGATCAACCACAAAAACAACCAGCGGGAAAGCTCCTCTGACACCGTGATGCCGGAATTGAAGGCGTAACGCATGACCACGTTGCCAAACACCATGATGACCATGAAGAACAGGCAGAGCACGGTGATCATGGTCAGCAACTGGCAGTAGCGCGCAATGAATTTATGAATCATGTGGGTCTCAAGAGGTTTGCCAGCATTAATGTACTAACTGGTTAGTTTTTGAAAAATCAGTGTTTACCCTAGGTTTGCACAATTGTTTTACAAAGAATGAAAAGGCCGGCGGAACTCAGGCGAGCACGAAACGCACAACCATCTCGGTGATGTTGGCGCGCCTGGCTGCGATCGCTTCACTGCGGTTGGGGGCATCTTTGAAGATCAGACCAAAGGTGTGCTGGTTGGACACCGTGAAAAAAGTCAGCGCGGAGATGGACGCGTGAATGTCGGTGGCATCCAGCCCCGCACGAAACACCGCTTGCGCCACGCCCCGGTCATACAGTTCCTGAATCGCGGCGATCGCCGGCACATTGAGTTCCTGAATGCTCTTGCTCTGCGCCAGGTAGACCCCCCGCTCGATGTTCTCGTTCATCACCAGGCGAATAAAGTCTTCGTTGCCACAGTGGTGGTCAAAGGTGAACTCGACCAGGCGGCGCAAGGCGGCCTCGGGCGCGAGGTTTTCCAGGTGCAGCGCGGCCTCAATCTCCCGCATGCGCCGGTAGGAGTCCTCCAAAACGGCGACGTAGAGCGCCTCTTTGCTACCGTAGTAGTAGTAGATCATCCGCTTGCTGGTGCGTGTGGCATCGGCAATGGCGTCGATGCGGGCACCGCTCAAGCCTTTTTCGGCAAATTCTTTGGTGGCCACTTCCAGAATACCGGCCATGGTGCGCGCCGGGTCGTTGGTGCGGGTGGCTTTTGGGGGGGGTGTCACGCCCGAATGTACTGGTTCGTTCATTCTTAAAGTATAGGAGTGCCCGCCCCCTCCTGACAAGCCCCCAGACCAGACTCAGACCAGCGGCACACTCAGCGCCCGGATCATGTCACGGGTGTCGGGTCGCACGCCGCGCCACCAGGCAAAAGCGTGGGCCGTCGAAGTGCTCTGCAAGCACCTCGTCGCCCTCAAAGTGGTGACTTGCTTTGGGCGATCGGGTTGCCGATCACGGCATATTGGTCCAGCATCGGTACCCCCCTGTGTCAAGCGTCTGGCTCGGGTCTGTACAGCACGCCGTCGCGCACCATCGCGTCGATGGCATCCGCAGTGAACCCCAGGCTGGCTGCAATCTCGCGGTTGTGCTGGCCCATGTCGGGCGCGACACAGGTCGGCGAGGTGTCGCAGCCAGAGAAGCGAAACGGCAGATTGGGCATACGTATCTTGCCCAGCACCGGGTGGTCTTGCTCCACCACCATGCCACGGGCGATGATTTGTGGGTCGGCCAGCACTTCGTCAATGTTTTGCACCTTGGCACAAGGCACATCGATGGCGTCGAGCGCGGCCAGGCAGTGCTGCACGGTGCGGGTGGTAGTCCAGGCGCGCACCACCGGCAGGATCTCCAGGCGGTGCGTGTTACGTCCGGCGCTGGTGTGAAAGCGCACGTCGGCCGCAAACGCCTCACCGCCCGCAAGCAGTGCAAAGCGTTTCCAGGCGTCATCCACCTGCGCGGCAATCACCAGGTGGCCGTCGCTGGCGGTGAATACGCCGTACAGCGTGCTTTGCGGCATGTCGTGCCCGGTCTGCACCGGGATGTCTTTGCCGCCCGACATGGTGTAACACTGCACCGCGTAGTCGTGGATCGACACCAGGCAGTCGTACAGCGAAAGGTCAATGTGCTGCCCCTTGCCGGACTTGACCCGACCCAGCAAGGCAGCGCAAATCGCCGCCACGCCATGAATGCCGGTGTACATGTCGCCCAGCGACACCCGCAGCAACGGCGGCGCCTCACCCGGGTTGCCCACCATGGCCATGATGCCGCTTTTGGCTTCGGCGATCAAACCAAAACCGGCGCGGTGCGAATCCGGGCCGGTGTGGCCATACGCCGAAATCGAGCAATAGACCAGGCCCGGGTTGCGTGCGGCCAGTTCGTCGTAGCCCAGGCCAAGTTTTTTCAGCGCACCAGGGCGGTAGTTTTCAACAAACACGTCGGCCGTGTCGGTGAGCTTGTGCATCAGCTCCAGACCACGCGGGTCGCGCAGGTTGATGCACAAACCCTTCTTGCCCATGTTTTGCTGCAAAAAGTAACCGCTGTAGTCCCCCACAAAGTAGGCGTGATGACGGCCTGCGTCGCCTTCGGTCGGGCGCTCGACTTTGATCACCTCTGCCCCCAGAGCGGCCAGACAACGCGACAAATAGGGGCCAGCCAGAAAGTGGCTGTAGTCGACCACACGAAAACCTGCCAGTGGCAGGGCTTGACTTGAAATATGCATAAAATTGGCCTCCAGCCCTTTTTTAGAATACGTTAATAGCTATCTATATAGTAGCTTTTAGTTTGCCTTTTTAAAACCCTAACAGGGCGCTACCCATGGCACCAGCGCCCAGAACGCGGATTGTCAAGGCTTGGTGCGCATTCCTGACAAGGCGTCTTCCATGGGATCCGATCGTAGGCTGCGGTCGTTATGCCGTAAATACAATACAGACAATAGATCACATTTCAGATTTTTATAAATGACGCACCATGACCAAGCACCGAGGGGTGATGCCGCGCTGCTTGACCCCAAGCTGCTGCACCTGTTTGAGGTGCTCTACACCACGGGCAGTGTCACTCGCGCCGCCGAATTGCTGGGCCAAAGTCAGCCGACGGTGAGCATCTGGCTGGGCAAGTTACGTGCGCAGTTGGCTGATCCGTTGTTTGTCCGCACGATGCAAGGCATGCAGCCCACGCCCAGGGCGGACGCCCTGATCGAGCCGGTGCGCGAAGTACTCCGAGCCTTGCGCCGCCTGTCCGAGTCAGCACCGGGTTTCGATCCGGCACAGGCGCAACGCCGCTTTGTCATTGCCATGACCGACGCCAGCCACATCACCCTGCTGCCCAATCTACTGGCGCATGTGCGTGCGCTGGCACCTGGCGTGGTGCTGGCGGCAAGTTCCATCAGCAACACACTGGCGCAGGCGTTGCAAAACGGCCAGGCCGACCTAGCACTTGGCTATTTGCCCTGGCTTGACACCGGCATCTACCAGCAGACCTTGTATGAGCAGGACTGGATCTGCCTGACCAACACCCGCCATCCCAGGGTGCCGGACGATGCCCCAGAACACTGGAACCTGCCGGTCTACCAGGCCGAGGCACACATCGGCATCAGTTCGGGCACCGGGCAGCACCTGCTGGAGAACGCGCTTGCGGGTCAGGGCATCACGCGCCAGGTGCGTCTTGAGTTGCCCGGTTTTCTGGGTCTTTCGGCAATTTTGTCGAGTAGCGACCTGATCGCCACACTGCCGCGCCACATTGGCGAGACACTGGCGCGCGCCGCCGGACTGCGCACCCTGCCCTGCCCGTTCACGATCGCTGGATTCACCGTCAAACAGTATTGGCACACACGTTATCACCAGGACCCAGCCTCGCGCTGGCTGCGTGGCGTTTGTGCTGACTTATTCATGCGCAGATTCAAGCACGAAGTGCATCGTTTTAAACAGGTTGGGCCAAGAGCAAATAGGATGAGCTCTTTGTGACCAGCCAGTCTCAACGAGCACCATGACCTACAAACACTTGACCCAAGAAGAACGA
>JAGOUM010000106.1 GCA_018061265.1 Rhodoferax sp.
ATGCAATGCAACAATACGTTGATCTGATCGAATCACTGAGTTGATCCATTGGTTTTTTTTGTCCGTGCGCGCGTCGCCTTAGGCGCCAAACCATCACTGTTAGGCGCCAGCAGCGTATCGAGGTTTTTGACAATCTCGGCCTCGATGGTGTGTTTGAAAGCCCCCAATAAAAACCCGAGTTGGGCGCGCAACTCAAACCCGTCCTTTTTCACCAGCAGGTGACCCTTGACCCCTGAGCGTGAAAACACAACTTCGTCGCCGCTTTTGCTTTCGGCGTAGGTGCATGTCATGCCGAAATCAGCCTCAGCCTGCTCGGCCCACTGAAAAGCCACTTTGCGGGCTTTGGCCAAGCCCAGTGTGTGATTGCGGACGATGTGTAAGTCAGCCAAGTTTTTGCTCCTGTGCCCATTGTTGAAGTTGTCTGCTGCGTTCTGGCGCTGCCAATTTTGACAATTGACGAACCGCATCATAAAACCGTGGCCAATCACGACCGTGTTTCTCGAACAGTGCCTCAAAACCGGGCACCAAATCGTCGTAGGCCGCCTGTGCACCCAGGCTGGCGTTGTTGGCCAGGGCCACCCAGGCATCCATGCCACCGTAGCCTCCCCACTGTGCTTTGAGCCTGGCGTAGTCTGCTCGAAACTCCTGCATGATCTTGATTTTTATAGCATAGATATCTTTTTCAGATTGGGCTGGAGGCGTATTTTTTGCATAAACGTCAGCGAGGCGTTGCCGCGTTGCCCGGGTCAAGGCACGAAACTGGGAACGTCGCTGATCCTGCGCCAGGTGCTGCGCACGCAATGAAGTGTTGGCGTGTAACTCGAGCCAGCGCCGCAGACCCAGACGCTCCACCGCTGTCGCAAAAGACTCGTTAAACCGGGTGTCATCGGAGACATACACCACTTGGTGCGCCAGTTCGTGAAAGATCAGACGCGCCAACTCGGCGTCAGGGTAATTGACAAAGGTGTTAAGCAAGGGGTCACCACCGGCCCAATTCATCCAACCAAGTGTCGAATAGGCGGGCACACCGTAAACGTTGACCTCCAGCCCTTGGGCCAGTAATTCGGCAGCCATTTGCCGCGCCTGTCCTTCATCAAAATACCCCCGGTAGCCCACGCACCCGGCCATCGGGAAACACCAGGTCTTCAAGGTCAATGAAAATTCTGGCGCTGCAACCACGTTCCACACCACATAGGGGCGCTGCAAATCGGCATACGCCTGGTAGCTGGCGTTTTCAGGCAGGTGCAACTCGGCACTGGCAAATTGGCGGATCGATTGCGCCAGACGAAGGCGCGCGCCGAGCGCTGGCGGCGTCAGCGGATCAACCAGAACATCAGCCACGGGCCGCGCCGACTTCATCACCTGCAGGTGGCCACCCATCGCCTGCCAGTAATACGAAGTTTCAGCGCAACCGGCCAGGAATATTGCCAAGGCCAGAAGCAGACCCGACCAGATCATGTGGGGTAACACACGGATGCCCGAGCCTGGCACGGTGTAGCATGAGTCACCAGCCATCGCTATCCAAAGCCAACGCCAAAGAAGGACATCACCATGCTCTACAAATTCAAATCAAAAGCTGCCGGAGACGTGATTATGTTGCAGCCCAACGGTCAGCATGTGCTGGAAATCATTGGCAAACACAGCGCGGCTGAGCCAAGCGTAAAGGGCATTCTGTTACCCGACCAAATGCCCGGCGCACTCGAGTCGTTGAATACTGCCATCACCCACGAGGAAACGACTCGGCGCGACGCCATCGCCAATGCACAGGCCGAAGGTTTGCCCATGCCGCGTTTTGATGCGATCAGCCTGCGACAGCGCGCGCTGCCCTTGATGGACATGATCCGCCAATGCCTGAAAGAAGACGAACCGATCACCTGGGGTGTTTAAGCCACTATTCAAGAAAAAAGTGCCTCTAGCCCATATCTGACGGGAGATAGTTGCTATGCTTATTTATAACTTCTGGCATCCTCGATGACTTTGCCATCGTTGGGCAGGGTGCCAATCTGCAGCAACTCGACCTGGCCACGCAATTTGGTCACATCACGAATGGCCTCGGTCAATTGCTCGGTCAAACCGCTGGCGTCACCCAATGCCTCGACTTTGAGCGTCATCGCGTCGTTGGCCATTTCACCCGTCACCACCAGTCGCGCGCGGGTGATCTCGGGAAAGCGCTTGACAATGGTGTCGATTTGCCCAGGGTGCACAAACATGCCCCGAATCTTGGTGGTCTGATCGGCCCGACCCATCCAGCCCTTGATGCGGGTATTGGTCCGCCCCGTCGGGCAGGCACCCGGCAACACAGCCGACAGGTCACCGGTGCCAAAACGAATCAGTGGATAAGTCGGGTTCAGTGTGGTCACAACGACCTCACCCACCTCCCCCGCTGCCACCGGGTCACCGGTGCCCGGGCGCACGATTTCCAGCAACACACCCTCGTCCACCACCAGTCCCTCGCGTGCTGCGGTCTCGTAGGCAATCGACCCAACATCGGCGGTGGCATAACACTGGTAGCCCGCCACGCCATGTGCGGCAAACCAGTCACGCAGACTCGGAGGGTACGCTTCGCCACCAAACATTGCTTTGCTCAGTCCAGTCAGCGACACATCCATCTCAAGGGCCTTCTCAAGAATGATCCTGAGAAAACTCGGTGTCCCAATGTATCCTGCCGGTTTGAGCTCTGCCATCGCCTGAACCTGTTGCTCGGTCTGGCCGGTGCCCCCGGGGAAGACGGTACAACCCAGAGCATGTGCACCGGTTTCCATCATGGAGCCTGCCGGCACAAAGTGGTAGCTGAAACTGTTGTGAATCAGTTCGCCCGGCCTGAAACCGGCCGCAAAGATGGCGCGTGCCATCCGCCAGTAGTCTTTGGCTGTCCCCTCTGGCTCATAAATCGGACCAGGGCTGGCAAACACCCGTGGCATCTGGGTGCCAAAACCCGCTGCACTAAAACCACCAAACACGCTGCCACCCTGCTTGCGACTGGCCAGCTGCAGTTCCAGGAGCTCGTGTTTGCGGGTGACCGGCAGTTGCGCCAGGGCGCTGCGGCTGTTGACGGCCAACGGATCCACATCCTTGAGCATCTGGGCAAATGCGGGGGACGCCAGTTTGGCATGTGCTACCTGCAAGGGCAGTGCGCCAAGAAGGGCTGCTTCACGCACGGTGGGATCACGCGTTTCCAACGCATCAAAATGTTCACTCATAGGGTCACAATCCTGAAAGATGGAACGTCATGCCAGCCAGCGCTTGCGCCGCTTGTAACTTTTCACGTCCTTGAAACTCTTGCGCTCACCGCCGCCCATGCCAAGGTAAAACTCCTTGACGTCCTCGTTGTTGGCCAGCTCACTCGCCGCGCCATCCATGACCACCCGCCCGCTTTCCATGATGTAGCCATAGTCGGCGTACTTGAGGGCCATGTTGGTGTTCTGTTCTGCCAGCAGAAAGGTGACCTTTTCCTTGGTGTTGAGGTCTTTGACGATGTTAAAAACCTCTTCAACGATCTGCGGCGCCAGACCCATCGAAGGCTCGTCAAGCAGCACCATGTTGGGGTTGGTCATCAGCGCCCGCCCAATGGCGCACATCTGCTGCTCACCACCCGAGGTATAGGCGGCCTGGCTGGTGCGCCGGGTTTTCAGGCGCGGGAAATAGGTGTAGACCTTGTCCAGGTTGGCGGCAATCTCGCCTTTGTCTTTGCGGGTGTAACTGCCAGTCAGCAGGTTTTCTTCGATGGTCAGGTGGGCGAAGCAGTGGCGACCTTCCATCACTTGCACAACGCCACGTTTGACCAGATCGGCAGGGGACAGGTTCTCGATGCGCTCACCGCGCAATTCAATGGAACCTTTGGTCACCTCACCACGCTCACCACGCAGCAGGTTCGACACCGCCCGCAGTGTGGTGGTCTTGCCAGCACCATTGCCCCCCAGGATCGCCACGATGTTGCCCTGGGGCACGTTGAGCGACACACCCTTGAGCACCAGGATGACGTGGTTGTAGATGACCTCGATGCCGTTGACGTTGAGAACAATATTGTTAAGTTCCATAGATCCTTGCCTTCACCAATCAACAGCCCTGCACGCAAGACTGTTGGCTGGGCAGCCCAGCATTGCGGCAGAGCTGCGCAAGTTCACAAAGAAAATAGCTGATTTCAGCTACTCCATGAGAGCTGGTCGCCAGTTTTAAATAAAGCTGGTCTTAAACCCGTTAGGATTGGCAGTCAGCAGGTGGACGGCGGGTCAGCTTTTTCTCGGCAGCATACTTTTCTGCTGAGTTTTTAACCAACGGTTTGATCACTTGCTGGTCTGCCTCCAGCCAATCAGAACTCCAGACGAATTTGGAGCCATCCCAAGTGTGCACCCGTGTCCAGGCTGAGCCCATGTGGTCGTTGCAGGTGGTGGACACCGGCCGCATCACCCCTTTGAAGCCCAAGGCATCCAGCTTGGCCTGCGTCAGGTTCAGGTTTTCATACCCCCAGCGGGCCTGTTCACCGGTCATGACCTTGCCTTTACCAAAGCGCTCCTGGGCAGCACGAACTCCCTCGGTCGCCAGCAAACCGGCCACCACGCCGCGCATGTACAGCACCTGTCCCACCTCTTCCTTCGGTCCGGTGCCCTGGCCTTTGGCGTGGACTTTCTCCAGAATTTCTTTCACCACTGCGGACTGCGGCTCAGCACCGTGTTGCATCATGACCGCGCTGTAACCCTTGGCGCCCTGGCCAACATCCTTCAGGTCCGGCTCAGCACCCGACCACCAGGTACCAAACATTTTTTCCCGGGCATAACCAACGGCTTGTGCTTCCTTTATGGCAGTGGCCGTCATCACACCCCAGGTTTGCAGAATCACGTAGTCTGGCTGATCGCGACGCACCTGCAGCCAAGTGGCTTTTTGTTCCACGCCGGGGGCGGCAATTGGTAACAGTTGCAGGGTGAAGCCATATTGGGCCGCGCGCTCCTGCAGGATTGGCAGCAACTCCTTGCCAAACGGGCTGTCGTGATAGCCGACACCAATTTTTTTGCCTTTGAGTTTATCCATACCACCGGCTTTGTTACCGATGTGTTGCAGCAAGGTGTCACCCGCTACCCAATAGTGACCAATCAGCGGGAAGTTCCATTTGAAAATGCCACCGTCAGCCGAATCGCTGCGGCCATAACCCGAGGTGATCATCGGAATTTTGTCAGCCGGGATTTTTTCGGTCAGCGCAAAAGTAATGCCGGTCGAGAGTGGCTGGAACACGGTTGCTCCGCCGTGTTTACCCTTGAGGCGCTCGTAACACTCAACTCCACGGTCGGTGGCATAAGCAGTTTCACACTCTTCCACCAGGGTTTTGACACCATTGATGCCACCACGTATGTTGACCAGCTTCATGTAGTCGTTGTGGCCATTGGCCCAAGGCGTGGCGTTTGGCGCAACGGGACCAGTACGCCCCGTCAGTACCGGAAAGAACTGCTCTTTGGCCTGTGCAAAAGCACCTACACCGGCAGTAGCCAACAAAGTGGCCAAGACGACGCTGCGAATTTTCATGAAAGTCTCCTCAATATTGGGCACAACCGTGCCTTTGGTTAACGAACGAAACACCAACACTTGAAATCAATGCGGAAACGGCCACAAGCGCATTTTTTGTTTGCCAATGCTCCAGAGCTTTGCCAAACCATGCGGCTCCACGATCAGGAACCAGACAATCAATGCGCCAAAAATCATGACCTCTGCGTGTGCCACCGCAGCTGTCGAAATCTCAATTCCAAAAAGACTGCCCAACGCGGGCAAGAACTGATTTAGAACTATGGGCAAAACCACAATAAACGCCGCACCAAAGAAACTGCCCATGATCGAGCCCATGCCACCAATGATCACCATGAACAGCAGTTGGAAAGACCGATCCACTGAAAACGCCGATGGCTCCCAGGATCCCAAGTGCAAAAAGCCCCAGAGCGCTCCCGCCACACCCACAATGAACGAGCTGACTGCAAACGCACTGAGCTTGGCGTACATTGGACGAATGCCGATGACGGTCGCCGCCACATCCATGTCGCGAATGGCCATCCACTCGCGGCCGATGGCACCACGAACCAGGTTTTTGGCCAGCAAACCAAACACCACCAGAAACCCAAGGCAGAACAGGTACTTGCTCACCGGCGACTCAATCGGCCAACCCAACACGTTGGGGTTGGACACCGCCACCGAGCCGGAAGAACTGTTGTTGGTGAACCAACCAATGCGCAAAAAAGCCCAGTCGCAAAAAAACTGTGCTGCCAGCGTGGCTACGGCCAGGTACAAACCTTTCACCCGAAGGCTGGGAACACCAAAAAACAAGCCCACCAATGTTGCAAAGAAGCCTCCTGAGAGCAACGCCAGAATCAAGGGCATGCCGTCAATGCGCACATAGGTGTTGTACGCCGCATATGCACCAACCGCCATGAACGCCCCGGATCCCAGCGAAATCTGACCACAGTAGCCAACCAAAATATTCACCCCCAGTGCGGCCAAGGCCAGTATCAGAAACGGGATAAAAATAGCCCGCAGCAAATACTCATCAGCCAGCAATGGCACTGCAATGGCGGCAATGACCAACAAAGCCAGAACTCCCCAGCGGTCCTGTGTAATCGGGAAAATTTGGCTATCAGCGCGGTAAGTGGTCTTGAACTGACCGTTTTCTCTATAGAACATGGTTTTCTTCTATTCAGTTAACGACGGCATCAAACGCGATCAATGATTTTTTCGCCAAATAAACCCTGCGGACGAAACATCAAAAAGCCCAGTGCCAGCACGTAGGCGAACCAGATTTCAATGCCTCCTCCCACATACGGCCCCAAAAATACCTCTGACAATTTTTCACCCACACCAATGATCAGCCCGCCAATGATTGCCCCAGGCACCGAGGTGAGGCCACCCAAAATGACCACAGGCAACGCCCGCAGCGCCACGGTGGTCAACGAGAACTGCACCCCCAATTTGCTGCCCCAGATCATGCCGGCCACCAGGGCTACCACCCCGGCCACACACCAGACAATGACCCAGATACGATTCAGCGGTATGCCGATACTCTGCGCCGCCTGGTGGTCATCGGCCACAGCGCGCAATGCTCGACCGGTGGCTGTTTTCTGGAAAAAAACGCTGAGCAGAATGACCAGGACTGCCGCAATCACAGCGGCATACAAATCTTCCTTGTTGATCAGCAGGCCACCTTCAAACAAACCTTCAAACGCAAAGATCGGCTCCTTGGGCATGCCAATGTCAATTTTGTAGATAGCGCTGCCAAACAGGGATTGCCCCATACCATCCAGAAAATAACCAATACCCAAGGTGGCCATCAGCAGGGTAGTGCCTTCCTGGTTAATCAAATGGCGCAGCACCAGGCGCTCAATCACCCAAGCCACCGCAAACATCAACATACCCGCCACAGTGAAAGCCAACAAATTGGCAACCAACGGCATTTCTATGCCCAGATAAAGTGGAATCCACTCGGAAAACCGCGCCATCGCCAGCGCCGCAAACAGCACCATCGCCCCTTGCGCAAAGTTGAATACCCCGGACGCCTTGTAAATCAGCACAAAACCCAAGGCGACCAGCGAATACAACATGCCCGCCATCAGGCCACCGAGCAAGGTTTCAATAAAAAATCCCATGTGATTTACTCCTGCTTGCTCAGTGACTGGTGCCAAGATAGGCGCTGATCACTTCTTCATTGGTACGCACTTCATCAGGGGTACCGTCGCCTATTTTTTTTCCATAGTCCAGCACCACCACCCGGTCGCTGATGTCCATCACCACCCCCATGTCGTGCTCAATCAGCACAATGGTGGTACCGAATTCTTCATTGACGTCAAGCACGAAACGGCTCATGTCCTGCTTTTCTTCCACATTCATGCCAGCCATTGGCTCATCAAGCAGCAACAGCTGTGGCTCCATCGCCAGCGCGCGACCCAGGTCGACGCGCTTTTGTAATCCGTAGGGCAATTGGCCCACCGGCGTTTTGCGATACGCCTGGATTTCCAGAAAGTCGATGATGTGCTCCACAAACTCGCGGTGTTTCTCTTCTTCGCGCTGCGCCGGGCCAATACGCAGCGCTTGCAAGAACAGGTTGCTTTTGATCTTCAGATTGCGCCCGGTCATGATGTTGTCGATGACACTCATGCCCTTGAACAGCGCCAGGTTCTGAAAGGTACGCCCAATGCCCATGCTGGCCACCTGGTAACTGTCCATGTGACTGAAGGTTTGCCCCCTGAAGGTGATTGCACCCTCTGACGGCCGGTAAACACCGTTGATGCAATTGAGCATCGAGCTCTTGCCTGCACCATTGGGGCCAATGATGGCGCGCACCTCATGTTCACGGACATTGAAGCTGATGTCGGTGAGCGCCTTCACGCCACCAAATCGCAGGGAAATGTTCTTGACGTCCAGGATGACGTCACCGATGTGTTTGCTTGCCATAGGGACTACTTCACTTTCAGGCTGCGGCCTTAACGGGCGCAAAGGTCTTGGCATCGTCAATACGCAGGGTCGCACTGACCTTGCCGGTGCGACCATCTTCAAATTTCACCTGGGTTTCGATGAACTGGGTTGTCTTGCCACCATACAGTGCATCAATCAACACGTCGTATTTCTCGGCAATAAAGCCGCGGCGGACCTTGTTGGTGCGTGTCAACTCGCCATCATCGGCATCGAGTTCCTTGTGCAGCACCAGAAAACGGCTGACCTGCGAGCCTGCCAGCAAGGTGTCGACACTCAGGTCGGCGTTCACCTTCTCCACACACTCTTTGATGAGCTGGTAGACCTCGGACTTTTGCGCCAGGTCGGTATAGCCGGCATACGGCAGGTTGCGCCGCTCGGCCCAATTGCCCACCGCATCAAAGTCAATGTTGATCATGACGCAGACTTTTTCACGCCCGTCCCCATAGGCCACAACCTCTTTGATGTGCGGGAAGAACTTGAGCTTGTTCTCGACGTACTTGGGTGCAAACATCGCGCCGTCGTTGACTCCACCCTGGATGCGGCCCACATCCTTGACGCGGTCAATAATCTTGAGGTGACCATGCGCATCCAGGAAACCGGCATCACTGGTGTGGTACCAGCCGTCCTGCGTGAGCACTTCGGCAGTCGCTTCAGGGTTCTTGAAATAGCCTTTGAGCAAACCGGGCGACTTGACCAGAATCTCGCCGTTGTCCGCCAGCTTGATTTCGACGCCGGCACAGGGCACACCCACGGTATCGGCACGCGCCTCGTGGTCGGGCTGCAGGCAGACGAACACCGCGGTCTCGGTTGAACCATAGAGCTGCTTGAGGTTCACGCCAATTGAGCGGTAAAAGCTGAACAGATCCGGGCCGATGGCCTCACCTGCGGTGTAGGCCACACGCACCCGGCTAAAACCCAGATTGTTGCGCAATGGGCCATACACCAAAAAATCACCCAGCGCGTACATCAGCCGGTCACCCAAGGGCACCGATTTGCCGTCCATCAGCGCCGGGCCAACACGTTTGGCAACGCCCATGAAGGCATGGAACATCTTGCGCTTGAGGCTGCCAGCGTCCTCCATACGGATCATCACACTGGTCAACAAGCCTTCAAACACACGGGGTGGAGCGAAGTAGTAAGTGGGACCCACTTCCTTCAGATCGATGGTCACCGTGGCGGCCGACTCGGGGCAATTCACCACGTAACCACAGCTCAGCCACTGCGCGTAACTGAAAATGTTCTGCCCGATCCAGGCGGGTGGCAGATACGCCAGCACATCTTCGTGGTGCGTGAGCTTGTCAAAATCGGCGCCAGCGCGTGCCCGGTTGAGCAAGGTATCATGTGTGTGCACCACCCCCTTCGGATTGCCGGTAGTGCCGCTGGTAAAAAACATGGCTGCCACATCGTCGGGTTGAACCTTGTCCACCTCGGTTTTGAAAAACTCGGTATGAATATGGGCAAAGGCGTTGCCGGCAGCGATCAGTTCATCCAGTGCAGCCAGTCCGGGTTCGTCGTAGTTGCGCAGGCCACGCGGGTCGTCAAACCAGATGTGAGACAGCTGCGGACACTGCTCGCGAATCTCCAGCAGTTTGTCCACCTGCTCCTGATCCTCGGCGAAGGCAAATCGGATATCGGCGTTATTGAGCGGGAACACACACTCGGGTGCCGCGGCGTCCTGGTACAGCGCAATCGGCACTGCTCCCAGCGATTGCACCGCCAGCATGGTGGCATACAGGCGGGGGCGGTTTGCGCCAATCACCACCATATGATCATGCTGGCGCAGGCCGGCCTGATGCAAGCCACAAGCAATGTGTTCAACCATGGCGGCCATGCCTGCCCAACTGGTGGCCTGCCAAATGCCGTACTCTTTCTCACGCATGGCGGTATCTGCGGGCCGCTGCGTGGCATGGTTCAACAGTAATCGCGGGAAAGTGGTCTGCATCGGATTTGCCTTGTCTGCCTTGTTCTATACCATCCCGGTGACCCGGAACTGGCTGAATTGGGCGCAATCATAGGACCGAGTTTGACGTCAAGTTGTCGTTTGGACGACAATTGCAAACTTTCTCGGTAGGTGTTTTCCCTGCTTTTTATCAATTCATAGGGCGCAAGGCTTATGTCCATGAGCACAGAATCGAGTCTGTTCCAGCGCCGTCGCCCTTTGGCCCAGGCTGAATTCGACCTGATTCCCTGGCTGCAGCGTCTGTTGCCGTCTGAGCGCGAGCGCGCTATCGAAGACCTGCAGGTCTCTGACGCCAACCCCGGCGACTACGTGTGCCGCACCGGTCGCCAGGTGACGTACTGGTTTGGGGTGATCGACGGCTTGCTCAAAATGAGCACTGACAATGCCGAGGGTCAGACCATGACCTTCACCGGTGTGCCGCCAGGTGGCTGGTTTG
>JAGOUM010000107.1 GCA_018061265.1 Rhodoferax sp.
ACCAGACTGAAGTAGGCACGGTAAGGCAGCCACTGCATCAGTTTGAGCCACAGCGTGAATCGTTTGGGAAAGTGGATCTCGAACTGCCCCTGTGCCCAGCCGTGCAATATGGCGCGCGCAGCCTCGGTCGGCGTCAGCAGCGCCGGCATTTTGAAGTGGTTTTGCGCCGTCAGCGGCGTCTGAACAAAGCCCGGGTTGATGATGGACACACCCAGGCCGTGCGGTTGCAGGTCAAGGTACAGCGCCTCGGCCAGATTGATCAGCGCGGCTTTGGTCGGGCCATAGGCCAGGCTGTTGGGCAGGCCACCGTAACCCGCAACGCTGCCAACCAGGCTGACATGGCCCTGGCCGCGTGCACGCAGGGCTGGCAACACGGCATCCAGCAGGTAGAGGGCACCCAGGTAGTTGACCTCGCAATGTCGCCGCATGGCGGTCAGGTCCATCGCATGGGCGCGCATCGGTTCGTAGTGACCGGCGCAATACACCACACAGTCCAGCGGACCGCGCGCCAGCAAGCCTGCCGCGGCGTGTTTGACGGCGTCGGGGTCAGTGGCATCGAGCGGCAAGGCGAGGCATTGGCGGCTCCCCTGGGCCAGGTTGTCCAGCGCTGCGGTGTTTCGTGCCGAAACCACCACCTGCGCCCCGGCGGCAAGCAGTGCCCGTGCCGTGGCTTCGCCAATGCCACTGGAGGCACCCACAATCCACACGGTTTTGCCGTGCCAATGGTGCATGGGCGGGTTCAGGGGGGCAAGAAAATTCATCGGATTACTTTAAAAAATAGAGCTAAAAACATCCGGTGAATATGGGCTGGAGGCCATTTTTGCTCATCATCTCTTGGTGAAGGACAGGGTCACCTCACCCAGGCGAATTCCAAACTTGCGCATGGTGGCACGATTGAGCATGACCCGCTGGTCCATCAGAAACATCCAGTCATCGAACTGCACCTCATACACCCGACCCTCCACAGGCAGTGCCATGGTGTAGGTCCAGTGAAAGGCGTTGCCGCGCGACTCACCCTGCGCCGTGCCCACCACGTCGTCGGCGCGGCCGATGTAACGCCCACCCGGCAGAGCGGTGAGTGTCCAGATGCGTTTTTGCGTGTTGCCATCTGAATAGGTGAACGTCTCATCGAGCACCCCTTCATCACCACGCCAGCTGCATTGCATCAGCACCGTGAAACGTTTGACCACCTGGCCGCTGCGGTCTGTGAAAACGCCGTAGGCGTCAAGCGTGCCATTAAAATAGCTGCGCAGGTCCAGTACCGGTTTTTCGTCGGAGTAGTGTTCGATCTGATGGCTGGCGCAGCCGGCCAGACCGGCCAAGGTGACGGGTGCGGCCAGCAGGAGATGTCTTCTTTTCATGGCGTCTTTCGCAAAATCAGGGTGTAGAGCAGCAGGCCCGCCAGTGCTTTCAGAAAACACGGCAGCACGCAGTAAGCCAGCGTGAGTGTGGAGAGAGCCTGTGCGTCGGTGGTGCCAGGGGTGTAGCCGAGCCAGCCCAGCAGTGGCAAGGCCAGCCCGGCCGCCAGTGCCAGATTGAGTTTGGCGGCGAATGTCCACCAGCCAAAATAGCTGCCCTCCAGGTGCTGCTGGTCGCCACTGTGCTGAATGACACCGGTCAGCAGTGCCGCGGGCAATGCCAGATCAGGCCCCAACGCAATGCCTGAAAGCGCACAAACCAGCACAAAGGCCAGTGTGTCACCTGCCCCCAGCACACTGGCAAAGGCAAAAACCAGCACCGACAAACCCATGCCCGCCAGCCAGGTGCCCGCCAGTCCCCACAGTGGCACCAGTCTGAGCCACAACCCGATGCTCAGGGCGGCACAAACAAAGTAGCTGCCCAGAAACA
Organism: Rhodoferax sp.; assembly: GCA_018061265.1. Classification (GTDB taxonomy): domain Bacteria; phylum Pseudomonadota; class Gammaproteobacteria; order Burkholderiales; family Burkholderiaceae_C; genus Rhodoferax. The sequence continues at coordinate 1,849 of JAGOUM010000107.1, forward strand.
GCGGTTGCCAAGAATCGGGTGCCTGCAAGCGGTCCTGTACAAAAAACAGCATCAAGGTGGCGGGCACCGCACTGGCGATGCCGTTGAGCATAAAGACCGCCAGCAAACGCACAAATGCCGGGCGCTGCCAGGGCAGCCACAGTGACGATCGCGAGGCTGAATCGAGACCGACCGGCGGATACGGCAGCGTCGGCATGTTCAGCTGTGGTGAAAAAACGGCGCTGCGCCAGGCCAGCCAGCCGCCCAGGGATGCGACGTAAAGAAGAGCAGTTGTGGCAGACAGACCAAGCGCTACCGGCGTAATGGACGCCACAATGACACCAATCAGGCCCAAACCCTCACGCCAGGCCACCACCCGGCTGCGAAAAACCGCGTCACCACCCAGGCGGGCACCCCAGGTCTGATGCAGGATGCTCAGGGCACTGAAGGCCAGCGTGGTCAACAGCAAACTCGCCACCAACCACAGCAGGACGTCAATGTGGCCCTGCAGCACCAGCCGCGAGGGGAAAAACAGCAAGGTGAAGCCGCCACACATCAGCAGCGCGGTCACGACCGCCCAGCGCAGTACCTCTGAGTGCGCCCGTACGCTGTCGGCCCAGCGTCCAAGCAGCGGGTCAATCACCGTGTCGGCCAGCCGTACCGCCAGCAATGTGGCACCCAGGCTGGCCAGCGGCACACCGTACTCGCGGGCATAGTGGTTGGGCAACAGCACATACAAAGGCAGCGCAACAAAGGCCAGCGGTGCCCCCATCAGGCCGTAGCGCCAGCCGTTCTGCCAGGTCAGAATGGGCGCCACTGCGACACCCCTCTCATGCGAGCGCACCCGCCAGCAGGGCCTGGCGCAGCCTCGGCTCGCTGGTGGCGGGGTGCAGCCAGATGCCAAAGAAACGGGCACTGAAGCTTGCATCGGCCAGCGTGCCGATGTCGCGACCATTGAACCAGAAACGTGCGCCGCTGCCTGGCTGGTGCAGGCCGGTGAGTCGATCGTTGGCCGCCACATCCGGGAAAGCCGCCTGCATGGCGGACAGCCAGCGGGTTTCCTGCTCCGGGGCAATGGGGGACTGGCGCTTCATCTCCTGGATGGAGCGTTCGGCGATGGCCTTGCCCAGCAGTGTGCGCTGGTAGTTCAGTGTCAGCGCAAAGGCGTGCTCGGCATACATCCTGGCGCGAAAATCGGGGCTGGTCCACAACTGCGCGTGGTACACCGCCAGCCCGAAGTAGCGCAACTGCCCGCTGCCCGCCAGGGTTGGGGCAGGCAGGTGACCTGCCACTTCAGGCCAGGGTGACGACGGGCTGGCATTGGCAAGCCCGGTGGCAATGCTCCCCGTCAGGCCGGCAGCCGCAGCCATCAGGCAACGTCGGCGACCCGGATCGGACAGTGTCAACATCGGTTTCAAGACAATCAATGGCTGCGGGATCAGCCAGGTTTTTTCAGTGTGTACTGAACGACGTCGATGTTGCGCTCCATAAAGGCCGCCTCGCAGTACGCCAGGTAAAACTCCCAGATGTGCATGAAGCGTTCATCAAAGCCGGTTTGCATGACCTCGGCGCGTTGTGCCAAAAAGGCGTCTCGCCAGCGTTTGAGGGTTTCACCATAGTCATGGCCAAACGCAAATTCATCCACCACCTCCAGCCCGGCGGCCTGCGCCTGGGCACGGAACTCTCTGGGGCACGGCAGGCAGCCGCCCGGAAAGATGTACTGCTGGATAAAGTCGGTCGAGCCGATGTAGCGCTCAAACAGTGTGTCATCAATCACGATGCTTTGAATACACGCCCGGCCCCCCGGCTTGAGCAGCCTGGCCAGCGTGGCAAAGTAACCCGGCCAGTAGTCACGCCCGACTGCCTCCACCATCTCGATCGAGCAGATCGCATCAAAAGGTGCATCGGTGATGTCGCGGTAATCCTGCAAGCGCAAATCGGCGGTGGCGGTCAGGCCAAGTCGGGCCATTCGCTCTTGCGCATACGCCAGCTGTTCGGTACTCAGTGTGACAGCGGTGACCTGCGCAGCAAATTCGGTACTGGCTTTTTCCGCCAGCGCACCCCAGCCGCAGCCGATCTCAAGCAGCCGGTCTCCGGGTTGGACTGCGGCCATGGCCAAGGCCCGGTGCACTTTGGCGTGTTGAGCCTGCGCCATGGGCTGGTTCAGGTCACCATGAAACAGCGCGGCCGAGTAGTTCATGGTCTCGTCAAGCCACAGCCGGTAAAACCGGTTGCCCAGGTCGTAATGGGCATGAATGTTCTTCTGGCTGCCAGCTCGGGTGTTGCGCCGCAGCAGGTGTTTGATGCGGTAAAGCAGGCGCCCGGCCCAGCTGCCAAAGATCACACTGTCCATGGCATTGCGGTTTTTGATCAGTACCCGCAGCAGTTCGGTCAGGTTGGGTGTGCTCCAGTCACCCGCGACAAAACTCTCGGCAAATCCGATGTCACCGGATTTGAGCGCCGCGCTCAGGGGTTTCCAGTTGTGCAGCACCAGGGTGGCGTGTGGCAGGCCGTCCTGGCCAAAACGTTGCATGCTGCCATCCGGCCATTGCAGGGTCAGGCTGCCATGCTGCATCCTGCGAAGCAGTTTGATCACACGACGGGCGGCGGCTGGGCAACTGGCGGGCAGGTTGAAAACAGCGCTGGACTGAAAACGGGGGCGGGTGCTGGTGTTCATGGGCATCAACCTTCATCGGGTGGTAAAGCGCACGGGTGGCAGGGGTTTGCGGAAAAACGGGACACGTTTGAGAAACAACTTCAGGGCGTGCCAGTGGATTCGCAGCACCACGGCCAGCGTCATCAGCGGGTAGTTCCACAAGGCGCGGCGAATCGATTGGGCGGTCAGTGGCTGCAATACGCCGCCAATGCTGGTTTCGATCAGTGGTCCATCTGTGCCGTCATGGTCGACCCGAGCCAGGGTCCGGCTGAAGTCCGGGGTGATCATGAAGCGAAAGCGGTACTGCCCTTCGACCTGGCAAAACGGTGACACATGGAACACCTTGGCGGCTCGCAGCTCCTGGCCAAAACGCGGCGCATCAAGCAAATAGCAGTGCCGCTCACCAAAGGTGTTGTTGACCTCCACCAGCACAGCGCGCAGGCTGCCGTCTGGGCGGTGGCAGTACCAGAAACTGACCGGCTTGAAGGTGAAGCCCAGCACACGCGGGTAACAGTGCAGCCATACCTCGCCATTGGCGTCGGTAATGCCTTCTGCCGCCAGCAGCGCATCGATCCAGGCAAGCGCACCACCCTGGGTCGGGCCGCGCCTGTCACCATGGTCGGTATCAAAAAAGCTCAATGCTGCAAGGCGGTTAAGTGCCAGTTCACCCGGGCCATGGTGTTGCAGGCTGCGCATTGGCAGCATCAGAAAAAAGGTCGGGTAAACAAAAGCGTGCTGCACCGGGTGCAGGCGTTTGTGGCGCACCTCACCAAAGCCGATCAATGCGCGTGGCGGCTTAGATGCATGGTGTGTCGGCATCATGGGTTGACGGCTCCGAGCAGTTGTTGTGCCACGTCGAGGCCGGACTTCAGTCCGTCCTCATGGAAACCGTAACCGGTCCAGGCACCACAGAAGTAAGTGTGCTGCTGTCCCTGCAGCGCGTTCACCTGTGCCTGCGCCGCAATGGCGGCCAGGTCAAAAATCGGGTGTTCATAGTCATAACTGCCGATCACTGTGACCGGGTCGATGTCTCCCAAGGGGTTGAGTGACACCATGACTGGCTGGGTAAACGGCAGCGGTTGCAGCTGGTTGAGCAGGTAATGCAGGCAGACCCGCGATTCAACCGGGTGGCCGGGGCGTGAAGCCCGGCGTTCATAGTTCCAAGCCGCCCAGGCGCGTTGGCGTTTTGGCAACACCGTGGCGTCGGTGTGTAACACGGCGCGGTTGGGTTGGTACCGGATGGCGCCGAGTGTGGCGCGTTCGGGCTCGGTGGGTTGCGCCAGCAGGGCCAGCGCCTGGTCGCTGTGACAGGCCAGCACCAGTTTGTCAAAACGCTCGGTCTGTCCCTGGCTGGTGACATGCACGCCTTGGCTGTCGCGGGTGATGTGTTGCACCGGTGAATTCAGGCGTTTGTCGGCGATCGGTGCGACGATTTTTTCGACGTACTGCCTGGCACCACCCGCCACGGTCCACCACTGCGGGCGCTGGCTGACCTGTATCAAACCGTGGTTGTGGCAAAAACGGATCATGGTGGCGACCGGAAACTGCAACATCTGGTCGGTGGGGCAGCTCCAGATACAACCCAGCATGGGCAGCAGGTACCAGTCACGAAACGCATCCGAAAACCGCTCCTGGTGCAAAAAATCGGCCAGCGGCCGCATCAATGCTGCGTCGGCTCGGCGCTGCGCCAGGTGGGTGGCCAGCCGGTTGAAGCGCAGCAGGTCACGCAACATGTCCCAAAAGCGCGGGTTGACCAGGTTGCCTCGTTGTGCAAAGACGCTGTTGAGCGAGGTGCCACTCCATTCCAGTGGTGTGTTGCCAGGGCCGTCTGGCACCTGTACCGAAAAAGACATGTCTGACTTGGCCGTGGGCACCTGCAACTGCTCGAACAGCGCGATCAGATTGGGGTAGGTGCGCTCGTTGAATACCAGAAACCCGGTGTCGACACCGTGTGTGACCGGGCCACCGGGCGCGGGCAGCGTCACATCCACGGTGTGGGTATGGCCACCAAAGTAAGGTCCCGCCTCAAACAGCGTGATGTCGGCGTGGGGATACAAACGGTGCGCTGCCGCCAGGCCTGAGATACCGGAACCCACGATGGCGATTTTCATGAAATTACTGCTTGAATGACGAAAAAACTAGTTGGTAATATTTGTGACTGATCAGTAATTTATCACATTAAACAGTTTTGTGGGCGCCAAGGCAGCAATTGGCGGTTGCGCCGTGGCCAACGGGCAATGTCAGTCAGAAAAGCTGTGGTTCCGTGCTGTCAATAGTTGTAGCTACTAACGCTCTACCAGTATGCGCTGGAGGTGTTTTTTTCTCATCACCGCCTGCGGTGTCGGCGTGCCGCAGCGACCCAACCCGCACCCCCAGCAGGCGCAGGCGCTGCGTCAGTGGCACCCGCTTGAGGCACTGGCCCGCCACCTGGCGCAGAGTGCTGGCGTCGGCGGTGTAGAAGTCCAGCGTGACATCGCGCGTGGCGGTTTTGAAGTCGGCGTAGCGCAGTTTGATGCCAACCGTTTTGCCCACATAGCCTTTGCGCTGCAAATCATCGGCCACCTGCTCACACAGCTGGGTAAAGATGGCACCGAGTTCGGCCTTGTCGTGCACGGCGTGTAAATCGCGATCGAACGTGGTTTCGCGGCTCATGGAGACCGGCTCGCTTTGCGTCACCACCGGCCGTGTGTCAATGCCGTGGGCCGCATCAAACAGCCAGGCGCCGGTCTTCTGGCCAAACTGGTCGATCAGCCAGTCGATGCCTTTTGCGGCGAGCTCACCAATGCTGCGCACGCCGTGGCGCTGCAGCTTTTCGTCGGCCTTGGGGCCAATGCCGTTGATCTTGCGGCAAGCCAGCGGCCAGATTCTGGTTTGAATGTCATCTTCAAATACGATGGCAATGCCGTTGGGCTTGTTGAACTCACTGGCCATTTTCGCCAGCAGCTTATTGGGCGCCACACCGACCGAGCAGGTCAGGCCGGTTTGCTGAAAAATGGTTTTCTGGATGAGGCGTGCCAGCACCCGCCCGCCCTCGCGCTGGCCACCGGGCACCTCGGTGAAGTCGATGTAGACCTCGTCCACGCCCCGGTCTTCCATCAGCGGCGCAATGTCCAGGATGATGTCTTTGAACGCGCGGGAAAAACGCCGGATCTCGGCAAAGTCCACCGGCAACAGGATCGCCTGCGGACACAGCTTGGCGGCTTTCATCAAACCCATGGCAGAGCCGACCCCTGACTGGCGTGCCGCATAGGTGGCGGTGGTGATGACGCCGCGACCGGTGTAGCCAGCCAACCGTGGAAACGCGTCCAGCGGAATGCGCGCCAGCGGCAGGTCCGCATGGGCGGTGAGCAACGCGTCATCGACCGAGCGCCGGCCGCCACCGATCACCACCGGCAGGCCCTTGAGTTGCGGGTAGCGCAGCAACTCCACCGACGCATAAAAGGCGTCCATGTCCAGATGGGCAATACGGCGAATCATGGAAGCAGAGAATAACTGGCGCAGCGACGCATTGGCTTGCGTTGTTAGTGTGTGATGTCAGCCGTTTTGGGTGTCATTCAGGTTAAGCTCAGCACAGTTTCATTTTGAGTCAATAGGTAGTTTCATGGATAAGCATTTTTTGACCTCATTGTTCTCTCCCGGGTCGATTGCCGTGTTTGCTGGCCAGCCCGATGACCCTGAGTCTCAAACGCCGCAGGCCCGGGTGCTGCACCAAGCCATCACGGCCCAGCATTACACCGGCAAGCTGGTGTTTTTGGATGTACACGCCAGCGGCACGCTGGCCGATCTGGCCAATACCCATGCCGATCTGGCGATTATTGCGCTGCCCGCTGAGCAGGTGACGGCAGCACTGGAGATTGCCGGGCGCATCAAATGCCAGTCAGCGCTGGTGATCTCCAGCGGCATCAACGCGGCGCAGGCGGCAGATCTGCACAAACAGGCCACACGCGACGGTATTTACCTGCTGGGTCCCAACTGCCTGGGTTTTCAGCGACCGCATATTCACCTCAACGCCAGTGTGGCGGGTGAACTGGCCAGTGTCGGACCGCTGGCGCTGGTGTCGCAGTCGGGTGCACTGACCTCGTCGATTTTGGACTGGGCCAAAAAGAACGCGGTGGGTTTCTCTACCGTGGTGTCGCTGGGTCCCAACACCGCAGTGGACATGGCCCAGGTACTGGATTTTCTGGCGGGTGACGCCAAAACCCACAGCATCGTGGTGTATCTGGAAGGCATCACCAATGCCCGACGTTTTATGAGTGCGCTGCGCGCGGCTGCCAATGCCAAGCCGGTGGTGGTGCTCAAGGCCGGGCGCAAACAGGCCGGCAACCGGGCGGCACTGACCCACTCGGGTGCCATTGTGGGCAGCGACGACGTGTTTGATGCCGCGTTGCGCCGCGCCGGGGCGGTGCGGGTGCGCTCGTTTGTGGCACTGTTTTCCGCCGCCAAGTGCCTGGCCTCGCGCTACAAACCGGTGGGCAAACGCCTGGCCATCGTCACCAATGGCGGCGGCCCCGGTGTGCTGGCCGCCGACTGGGTGAGCGAGATTGCGCTGGACCTGGGCCGGTTGACACCCGAGCAGGTGCAGCAGCTCAAACCCCAGCTGCCGCCGCTGGCGACTTTGAGCGATCTGATCGATGTGTCAGAAGATGCCGGGCCAGAACAGTACCGCGCCGCGATTGCTGCGGCCAGCCAGGCGCCGCAGATCGACGGCATTCTGGTGATTTACTCACCCAAGACCGGCATCGACGGTGACGCCATTGCCACGGCGATTGCCGGCTTTAACCGCCAGGCCAGCAAGCCGCTGCTGGCGTGCTGGATGGGCGACGCCTCGGTGGGCGAGGCGCGGCGCATTCTGAGCGACGCGGTGATTCCGAGTTTCAGAACCCCCGAAGCGGCGGTGGGCGCGTTTGGCAACATCGCCTCGTTCTACCAGAACCAGCAGTTGCTGCAGCAGACACCACCACCCTTGTCAGATCTGGCCTTGCCTGACGTCGAAGGTGCCCGCCTGCTGATCGAAAGTGTCTTGGCCGAGCGGCGCAAGGTGCTGACCGAGATGGAGTCCAAGGCGCTGCTGGCGGCGTTTCATATTCCGGTCACCAAAACGATTCTGGCGCGCAACCCCAACGAGGCGATGATGATTGCCGCGCAGCTGGGTTTTCCGGTGGCGCTCAAGATCGACTCACCCGACATCAGCCATAAATCGGATGTGCAAGGGGTGGCGCTGAACGTGATGAACGCGGTCGGTGTGCGCGACACATTCCTTGACATGATGCAAAACGTGGCACGCTTGCAGCCTGCGGCACGTATCAACGGCATCACCATCCAGAACATGTCGAACCAGAAACGCGGCCGCGAAGTCTGTGTGGGCATGGTGACCGATCAGCCCTTTGGCCCTGTGATTGCCTTTGGCGCAGGTGGCACCATGATCGAGCTGATCAATGACCGCAGCATGGAGTTGCCGCCACTCAACCTGTTTTTGGCGCGCCGTCTGATTGACCGCGCCCGCGTGGCCGAGACGCTTGGCCCCTGGCGCGGTGCCCCGGCCGCCGACGTGGACGCGCTGGAGCAGATATTGCTGCGGGTATCAGAGATGGTGTGTGAACTGCCGCAACTGCGCGAGATGGACATCAACCCGATCATCGTCGATGAATCGGGCGCGCTGGCAGTGGATGCACGCATTGTGATCGACAACGCCGCACCCTCGGTGCGGCATTACAACCACCTGGCCATCCTGCCCTACCCGTCGCAATACGAGCAGGTGTGCCCGATGGCCGGTGGCGGCGAATACATCGTGCGCCCGGTGCACCCGGACGATGCCGACATGTTGCAGGCTTTTGTACGCGGGCTGTCACCCGAGAGCCGCTATTTCCGCTTTGTGTCGAGCATGCAGGAGCTGCCCGCCACCATGCTGTCGCGCTTCACCCTGATCGACTATGACCGTGAAATGGCGCTGGTGGCCATCCACACCGAAACCGGTCTGGACGAAGATGGCCGACCCACCGAGACCAGCCGCATTGTGGGTGTGTCACGCTACATCACCAACCCCGACCGCAGCACCTGCGAGTTCTCGCTGGTGGTGGCCGATGACTTTAAAGGCCAGGGCCTGGGCTCACGCCTGATGCTCTCGATCATGGACTTTGCGCGCGAAAAAGGCCTGACCGAAATTGAAGGTCTGGTGCTGGCCAACAACCACAACATGCTCAAACTCATGAAGAGCCTGGGCTTTGCCATCAAGTCGTTTGCCGAAGACCCCGATTTCAAGCTGGTGACCCATTTGTTGCAGTCGTCTTGAGCGTTTCTCGCCAGGCCGGAGCCTGGTAAGTGAC
>JAGOUM010000108.1 GCA_018061265.1 Rhodoferax sp.
CCAGTTGCCCGCTCATGTGGATAACGTGCCATTGGCCTTGAAGGGCCAGCACGTTACCCACAAGCGAACAACTGCATGGATAAGTCCTCACCCCGCGCCTCGAACACAAAAATCCGGACACTCCCGAAAATGCTCTGGGCTTTCAAGCTATTTGGCGCGGTTCAGCAGGTTGAAAACACAGCCGCTCAGGTGACACGCGGCATGCTGGGGCAGCTCATACGCGGATATCAAATTGCACAGCCACCCTTTGGTTACACGCGGTATCGCGAGGTAGACGACAGCGGTCGTGAACTTGGCACATACTGGAGAATCGACGAGAACCAAGCTGCCCTGATCCGGGACATGTACGTCAGACGTCAGTCAGGCGAGTCGCTTGCCAGGATTGCAAAACGATTGAACGACGCGGGAATTTTGCCGCCGGCGCATCGACGCTGCAGCAGGAGTCCTTACTGGCGCCCGGGCAGTGTGTTTCGCTTGATCTCGAACACCATCTACAAAGGTGAGTTCGTTTGGAACGGCTCATTGGCGGCGCGCTCGATCGCCAGGAAAAAACGCAAGAAACTCGAGCCGATCTCGTTTGATCGACCCGAGTTGCAAATCGTTTCGCCAGAACTTTGGACTGCTTGCAACAACAGTGTTCCGCGCGAGGTGATCCGCGGCGGCGGCAGGCATGCACTGTCGGGCGTCATGACCTGTGGGCAATGCGGCGCTTTGTTAACCCTGCACGTTATCAAGAACTCGGGTAGTGCCTGTTGTCCGCAATGCGAGCAAGCCAGGCGATCTGGAGGGCCGCAGCGGTTTATTGGATACACCTCGATTCCAGCAGCCAACTACGCATTAAATTGGTGCCTGGAGCAAGTTTTTGACGGTGAGGTTTTGGCCGAGTTTCACAAGCGTTTGCAAGCTCGATTGATCGAGAAGCCGGCCGCGGAAGTTCTGAGACTAAAGAAGCGATTGCAGGAACTCGATATGACGATCCAGCGGATGAAGCGACTCGCTTTGGACCCGGAAATTGGCGAAGACGTCTTCAGAAATGAGCTCGCGCAAGCGACATCTGAGCAAAAGCTCAAGACAGCTCAGCTTGATACATTAATGCATCGTACAGCGCAGGTGACAGAAGCGGCGGTACAAATGCAGTCGAGTATTGATCCGCTCAAGCTGATCAAGCGGCTGCTGGAAGGCGAGCCCGAGGTCTACAAAGTACGCGCGACTCTGAAGCGCTTGGTCAAAAAATTCGTGTTTGTTGCAAGGCCGAGAAAATATGTCAGTGTCTTTGAGATCAGTTTTTGCCAAGGCGTTGGTGTGGCGCAGGTGAGCAACTCAGAAGTGCTTGATGATCTACTCGTGACTTATAGAGTGACGGTTACAACTTCAAGTGTGCGACCGACGCAATGGCGTGTTGAAGGTGAACGGATTTGAACTGATTCTGAAAGGGCTGCAGCGATGCGGCCCTCTCTTTTTTTGGGGGTTGTCCGGATTTTTGTGTTCGAGGCGCGGGGTGAGGACAGGGTTCAAAAGCATCAAGTTCGGCCAGCGCAGCCTCAGCACTGACGGCTCGGTAAATTGGCTTGATGGCAGCACCCCGAATGCGGTGCGCCGGGGAAACAATGAGAAAACAGCTGGGACGGCCCGGTAACCTAATCACCCTATCGGCAAGGTGCTCCAACTGGCGCTTGACGGCCAAAGGGGTCAATCCAGTCAAGTCCACCAATTGGGGCAGACTGGAAACAAGTTGACCGCGCCCCTGAAGCATTTCAATCAAGTGAGCTACGACCCCGTGAGCGCGAGAAGAAGAAGGGGCAAAGTCACAAGTTTGCATTGCTGTAGATGTTTTCAACTCGTACCCAATAGAGATACTTTTTGCAAATAGTTCCAACCGGATGCCGCACTGAGCGGTGCCTCTTGCCTAAACAATTTCTGGCAGGAAAAGGCCATCTGAAACATGAAGTTTCAGTGGGCAAATCAGGTGCCTAGCGGGTAGGCGTCAACAAATTAAGCCAACGCCTAGGCTAGGGGGAGAGGTCATCAATCAAAAACCAGCTTTTGCTCTTAGCAACTCTATTTGAGAACGGCCAGGACCCAGGAAGGGCTTGGGCGTACGATCCCTTTGGCGGTCTACATGGAACTGCTGTTGAATTCCCCACAGCACTCCACACTCATTCACTGAAATCCAGGGTGTTGCACTTCACTTAGGAATCCGCCTAGCTTTGAGCCTGAACTCATTGGCAAACACGGGCGCCGCACCACAAGTTTTGACGACAATCACATCGAAAAGTGTGCCCGAGGCATGACGACGCGTGGTTCCTCCGCGTGAGAGTGGGACAAATCTCCGCTGTGGGCGCCGCTGACGTGACTCACTTTGGCTCGGGCCGTTTAGCCACTACCTTTTTGTCCACTTTTGATCCCTGAACGAGATGAAACAGTAGTCGGACGGGCTTTGACACTCGTCGCGCGACCTAGCGCAGGTCGTGGGTATACATCCGCCTGACTTTTCCAAACATTTCCATGGTGATCACCTTTGTTGCTCCTGCCTAAAAAGTAGGCAGAGCTAGTAAAACACCTGGGTCAGTTTTGAATCGGCACAACCTCCAAAAGTGGGTCAGTTTTCAGTCGGCATCAACAACTAAAGTCGCCTTTGAGAGTTTTTTCTTTTGCCGTTGCGGGTATTGCCTGAGGTGCTGGTAAAACGGTCATTCTTGACGTGGCCCCAGGTGTTGGGCAATTTCGGCTTCCAGGGCTTGCTCCACCAGCGTTTTGATGAGCTGTTTGAGCAACCCGTCCTCGCCAATGATGTCTTCAGGTCTCCCGGGTGCGAACCCGCTCCTGGAGGGCAAGCAGCGCCGACACGGGAGTGTTGGCGCTAATGCCAGCACCCTCGGTGGCGGTGATTTTCTGGCGACGCCGGTAACAGGGTAGCGTTTGCCCCAAACGTGCCGCTCTCGCTTGAGAACTTGTTCTCCCTGTCTAGGCAAAAAATTTTGAAAATTTCTTCAAAAGGAATAAACACATTCGCTACATGGCTTAGCTGACTGCGTTTCGCGGTCGGTGACTTTAAATCTAAGGAAAAGCCAATGCCATTCACGACCACCCTCCCCTCGCCAGCCCCAATCGAAACAGTTCAAGCGTCCCACAAACGCGCAATAGTGCCAACACAGGTGAACTTGCTGAAGTTGGCCAAGGCAGCCAACGGATTTTGCACCAAGAAGCAGGCACGGGAAACTCTCCAAAACGCGGGTTTTGTTGCCACTGCAACCGTATTGGAGAGACTGCTGAATACCGCAATCTGTATCGAAACCGCGCAGCGAAACCGTCGCCACGACTCGATTCTGAAGCGACTAGGTCACGTGCCGAAGATTGAACAGACGACAGCCCGCGGTCGAAATCCAATTCTGCTGCCCATCGGGACCCCTCAAGCGCGGCTTGACGCGGTCAGGTGCAAGGCAGTTGCCACCGCAGCACGAACAATGCTGCGCCATGGCGCCGCTGGCGGACATTCGATGGGCGTTAATTTTGCGGTCGAAGCATCCAAAGTCGACTACGTAGTGACAATGAAGCAAAACCGGGACACGTACGCCGGGGCGTACAAAGGCTGGGCGGCCAACGAAGATCACCACCTCATCACAGTACCCAAAGACTGGCGCCGGCGCGTAGAGCGTAAAGGACTGGCAAACCTAACGGGCATGATGACCCTCGACGCACACCCACTTATGCCAGATGGAGATGTGCTGGTGTACGCTGCCACTTGGGTGCGTCAGGGGCGAGGCTACGATGTGCAAGTGGACCATGGCTACATTGCAGTGCTAGGGGGAGAGCATTTTCATGCCGACTCAGCACAGACTGCTATCAAAGGCGTTCGCCGTAAAGCCAAGCTGGCTTGTGCGCCGGTCCGCACTGGCGTGTCCCCGTACAAGTTATCAGTCGACGCCTTCGTAAAACGATACATTGGTCGCAATGTGAGTGTGTCGGTCAGTGATGCCGCTGCAAGTGGTTCCTGTGATTTTGGCATTCGTTCATGGTGCGCGTCCGTTGGTCTGGACTATGACTTGGGTCAGGCCACAATGGCCCAGGTCTTAGAGGGGTTTCTCATGCGCCCGCAGGAGGAGGTTCGCCGCGCCGTCGTCTACGCGGTTCGTCGCCACCGAGTGGAGTCAATGACGTCAGTTGGTTAATTTAGCCATTTGGCCCGCAGTCTGACTGCTTCAAGCGAAGTATGGCCCGATTTGATTTGGGCCCGGTAAATTCTTAACCGTTGATGCATCAGCAAGCCGAATACAAGCGTCGACAACCTGCAGATGCGGGAAATCACAAACGACGCGGTGCAACTGCGTCGGCTCACCACCAGATCAAGAGCTCGGCGCAAGTCCTATTCTGGTGAGAGTTGTATTGGCAGCATTTGCATTGACAGCAGAGCGCATCTGCTCACGCCTCCTCGCTTCGAGCGCCCTCAACTAGGCTGCTTGGACATCCCCAACTCCAGCCGGGCCGCAACAGAAATCGTCGACCCTAAAAAAATTGACTTCTTGGGTCCTCGGTTTGACAGCAAAGGTTGCCTTTACCTGCCGCGTGGATGGTCCGGACGGCGGTCGTAGCGATTGGGAATGCCATCCCCGTCACGGTCGCGGTCATAGCGGTTTCTGATTCCATCGCGATCGAGATCACCGTTGGGTCCATAAAAACCAGGCTGCTGCCAATGATTGCGCCCACGACTGGTGCTGTAGATGTTGGCAATGCCATGGCGATCATGTCGGCCGTATACGTTGTCGTCTTGCTGGTGCCGCCAGTTGTCCTGCCGATCGTTGAATTTCCCCAAGTGACCGGGCACGCCTTGAACGACATGGCGGGGCTGCGAAAAAACTGGTGCATGCTGCACGCGAATACCCGGTATGGGTACATCGATGGAGATGTACACCTCGCCGCGGGCAAGTGCAGTTGAAGACAGCGTGATGGAACCTAGAACGGCCGCCATTGCTGCAATCGACTTGATGCTGAAAAGATGTTTCATGAAAACTCCTTGAGTTGGTGTGGTTCACATCTTGCATGTGCGTCGATGAACGCAGGCTGAACCAACGCAAGAAATTCTTTCAGCGGCAGTCAACTCAAACGGTGGGCGATGCGATATCTGGGCGTGGTATAGGCATCAAGACCGAATACGGACGTGGTGACCCTGTTCTCAGTGAGATTTGTCAAGGCCCAAGGGACGCGAAAAACACCACTTGTCGGTTTTGTTAATCTCGCCTAAAAATAACTCCGACCTTGACGATCATGACTCTTCAAATTCCGATGCCCACACCCAGTGGAGACGAACTCAAAGCGGCACGAGTCAAGGCAGGCTTAAGCCAGGTTGATGCTGCTATTTTGATGGGCTACCCGATCCAATGTGGCAGTCGTGGTGGACAACAATCGCGTACCTGGCAAGCTCTGGAGAGCTCAAGCGACCCGCGCAACATGCCCGGACCGGTGTTTGCCATGTTTCAATTGTTGACTGGCAGTCATCCCGAGTATTCATTGGTGAAGAACGCGTCATTGGTCGAAATGAACCGGCCTTGACTGCAATAAGCTGTCAGGGCCGCTTTGCCACCAACCGATAAACGAACAGCAGCAACATTGCACCGAGAATAGATCCAATCCAGCCACCGCCACCAGTGAGCCCAACAGCACGCCCAACGAAGTCGCCCACCCATGACCCGGCTACACCGAGCAGCCCTGTGATGATCCAACCCCCTGGGTCATTTCCAGGCATAAGAAACTTGGCGATGACGCCAACTACTAGGCCGATTAAGAACGTTATCAAGATACCCATAAGTCCTCCTGTGATGCTCGATTTCAATTCTCGGTGATCTTTCGTCCTCTGAGAACGAGGTCGCTGCCGGATTTGATGATGATTTTTCCTGTGCTCGCCAAGGCGATCTCGCCAGCTTGTATGGCAACACCGTTGGAGGAGATATTAAGCGTTGACGACCCGGCGTGTAATCGAACACTATTGCCAGACACGTGAACGCACCGTTCCAATGCCGTGAACCTGGCCTCTAGCCGTTCGATGGTTTGCTGAAGCCGCTGCGGATCGGGGGTGGATGTGGTTGCCATCGCCAGAATTCCTTGGCTTGGTCAAGACCTCAGAGAACGATTAAACAGCAAAAAGGGTAGAACTCATAACGAACTCTACCCCTTGGGTGTGCTTTCTCAGGTATGGAAAGCGTCATGGCGGAAAACCGCCAGTCAGATTTGAGCGTTGGTGTGGTCCTTGGTCATATACGGCACTCCTTCACCGAGGGTAGGGACTCGGTCACAGGGAAATTCTGCGCCTGATTATTGGCATCGTCAACAACTTTACAAAGCATGGAGCGCTTCTCGCCTCGTGATTAGAGTATGCCGTTCCGATTTGATCTTCGGCGCACTTGGTTTGGGGCACATTGTTTGTCAGCGATACTTAGAAAGAAACTGCATTGGTACGACTTAGGTGCCGATGCGGACTAACGGGGGCGGATATGGCGAAGGTGAGTGGTAAATCGGTCTTGGTGGCGGGCGCAACTGGTCTTGTGGGTCGTGAAATCGTGGCAGCGCTTCTGGCCAACAAAACGAATCGGGTCATTCACTGCATTGGTCGCAGACCCCTTGTGCTCAAGCACCCAAGACTTCAAAGCCATGTCGTTGATTTTGCCGCCCTGCCGATCCTGCCGAAAATCGACGAGTGCTACATTGCCTTGGGTACAACCATCAAGGTCGCGGGAAGTCAAGCAGCCTTTCGCTTAATCGACCTGGATGCAGTTGTCGCCGTGGCCAAGGCCGCCCATTTGGCAGGGGCGACAAGATTTGGCGTTGTCAGCGCGATGGGGGCCAATGCACAGTCTCGCGTTTTCTACAGCCGCACCAAAGGCGAGATGGAACTGGCTCTCACCAACATAGGGTTACAGAGCCTGGTGATTGCACGACCCTCATTGTTGGATGGTGACAGGAAAGCGCTGAAGCAGCCTGAACGCCGTGGTGAAGGGTTTGGCCTGATGTTGACACGCGGACTTCGGTCCCTTATCCCAATGAACTACCGCGCCATCTTGGCCAAGGACGTTGCAATGGCATTGATTCAGGCAGTCCAGGCAGCGAAACCAGGGGTGGTGACGCTTTTGTCAGGTGAGATGCAGGGCCGCCAATAGCAAGATTTACCCACGCAACCTTTTCCTGGATGGCAGGTGCCATAGTTTGTAAAGCAGGTTTTGAAGTGAGATGTACTGACAACCGTTCTGGAGATTCGATCCACTTCCTTCGTGCGTCATAAGCCTCAAACCAGTGCAGCGTAGTTTGTCCTTCAGCGACCTCTACCACCGTACGCATCCGTTCGTCATCTATCGTGCCGTGCTGCATAAGGTACTGCCCAATCAAGTCAATAGCGCGAAGGTTCTCCGGCCTGCGCATCAATTCGACCGCTTGAGATTGCCAGTGAGAGAGTTCCTTCAAACTCCAGATCTTGATGAGCCCTTGAGCGGTATCAAAATCCAAATCGCATCCACCTTTTGCTTGATCTTCGGGATATCCAGCGGCAACGCAGGCCGCATAACCCGCGCAATAGGACATGACCTGACCTATGCCTTCGTCCCTGTCATCAGCATCATCGTTAGCAGAAACACTGCCTGCAATATTGTTATTCGGCTTGATCGTGGCGAAACTCTGTGGACTCTCGAATCTGATGTGGGCGACAGCATGACCCGCTTCGTGGATTGCCGTCAGGCGCAGTTCCAAGTCGGCTGGCTTTTCACATCATCGTCGGCACAAAGTTCCTCCACTGTTTCTCCTTATTTGTTACTGATCCGTGTACTTTCCACTGGCATCAACTGGCGCGCCGCAGTGGATGCACTTGCCCTGAGCCTTTGCTTCGAACCAGCGCAGTTTTCGGCGTTGAAACGCGCTGTAAACACTGGACTCGGCAAGATCGAGTTTTTTCGCCGCCATATAGGCGTTATAGCCCTCCTCGTCCATCAGACGTAAGGCTTCAGTGATTTTCTCAGTGGGTTTTCTAGACATGGTACATGGAATTTACGTAACTACGCGATGGTAGCGCAATTCACGTATTAGTGAAAGCTCTCTAATTACGCGTTGTTCGCGTAGCTACGCGTTATATACGTGGTAAAGTAAGCCCATCACCGAGGAGAGCCACCATGAGATCAAACCAAGAATCTTCAATTGTTGCACCCAACACGGGCACTCAGTCACGCCGCGTTGGGTGCAGATCAGCAACGAAAGGCACTTTCACCATTGACGTTGCCGCAGAGAAGGACCCGTGCCTAGAGACAAAGTACCAAGAAGCACAGGAATGCAGTCGCATCGGGGCCGCATGTTTTGCTGCAGGACTGCCGCCCTGCTGGCATTGAGTTGTCAAACATCTGAAAAATCAACCTTGGAGCAAGACATGGAAAAGTCGATCACCATCGGTGCGGCCACATTGCTGGAGATCGGGCTGCACGCCATACTGGCTGCCCGTTCAAGCGCTGACATTCAGACAATTCACCAAGTTCTGAAAGCCCTTGACGGTGACCTGCGACACCGTCAGCTCGAAATCGACAACGCTGCTGATTCCAAGTTGCACATCGTTCCGGATCAACGTTGAACCAGTTGAGACCTGTCCATTTTTTACATCTCGCAAATCACACAAGGAGTTTCATTGATGAACACATTTCACTTCGACGACTCGTTTCACTTCGATACCGTGATTTCTGTAGCCGAACAACTGCAGAGCACTCCTGCTGGAGTTCGTGCATTTGATTTGGCTGCCGCCATCGCCACGGTCAAAGGCTCGGGTGTGCCCCCGAGTCCGTCAATGCTTTACAGCAAATCGGCCGCGATGGTGCTGGATTGGGTGAAGGAACAAGCCGGCTACAGCGACGCATACAACGAAGCATTTCACACCGCCGAACGATCGGTCATGGCTGCCATCAGGTCCCAAGCCTTCAGCCTGGGGAGCGTTCTGCGTCATGAGCAGATCAGCAGTTTTCTGGAGCACCCTGATTCAGATGAAATTGAAATGTGCGACGGGTTGGTGCAAATTGAGCATGCCAATCAAATCGTTCGCTGTGGAACAGTGGCTGAGCTGGTGCAATGTGCCATTCCAAGGGCACAAGTGATTGACAACTATGTTGGCCATCAGGTCACGGAGATGGCAAGAGCAAGCTGATCTGCGATTCACATGAATCGTCAACGCCATGACGACAACCCGGCAAGGCCGAGCTCATCGCAAACCCGGTCCTCGCAGTCCGCAATATTTTGTTGCGCAACGGCCCTGCACCCCATACCCATGCTGGCGCGTTCGCCAAAGGAGAAAGCTGATGTCACCTGTTACTGACTTGATTCAGAAGTCACTACCCACTGGCTGGGATCGTCTAAGACTTAGGCGCTTCTCGTCCGTTCTGCCCGGGATGCTGTATGAATATGTGATGACCCCGCAGGGTGATCGTGAACTCCTTTTCGTGGGGTCGAAGTGCCGTGAAATTCTGGAGCTGAAGGAAAATGACCTTTTGGCCGATCCCAAAGTGTTCGGTGCCCTCGTATTGGAGGAAGATCTGCAACGTCTTATTGCGGATGATGAAGCGGCAAACAAAGCGGGGACGTCCTTTTCGTGCGAGTTCAGGATCCGGACGAATTCTGGTCAGGTGAAATGGATTCAGATGTCCTCATGTCCAAATCCGGCTACTGATGACGGAATTGTTGTCTGGAGCGGACTCCTGCTCGACATTACCAGCAGAACGCAAATGGAAGAGCAGATACGTCAACTTGGGTTTTATGACTCGCTGACCCACCTGCCAAATCGTCGACTGCTCAACGATCGACTGCTTCAGGCCCAATCTGCTAGTTGCCGTACGGGCATATTTGGAGCGCTGATGGTTCTTGATTTAGATAATTTCAAGATTCTCAATGACTCGCACGGACATTTGGTCGGTGATGCCCTGCTGGTTGAGGCGGCGTCCAGATTAAAAAACTGTGTGCGTCTGACGGATACGGCGGCTCGATTCGGTGGGGATGAGTTTGTCGTGATGCTCAGCGAATTGAGTATTGATGAAAATGAATCAAGAAAAATAGCGGGTCAGGTTGCCGAAAAAATTCGCAGCATTCTGGCCGAACCTTTTATGCTGACCGTCGAACACGAGTCCCAAACAGATATTTATGTTCAACATCATTGCACCGCAAGCATAGGTGTCACGGTGTTCAGGGGTAAGGCAGTTGGGCTGGAAAATCTGATAAAAAATGCTGACGCTGCCATGTACCAAGCCAAGGAGGCCGGGCGAAATCAGGTTCGGTTTAGCCCGGCATGAACTCACCAATTGGAGAACCCCACGCGTCACAATAGCTGTCGCCGAGCGGTCAGGACAATCGACCAGGCTGGGTCCGGAGGTAGGCTCGTTGGCGTGGCAAATTTAGGTGTCCCTTGATGGCTTCCATGACTGTTTTTTCCTTGTTTAAACAGGCGTCAACCCTTAACTTGGCTTCTCAAAGTGACGGCAGCTTGATTCGGTGACGGCGACACAGCTCGCTGATCACCGGTCCTGCAAGTTCTCGCGAAGCGTCTGCTTGCTCCGGCTGGTTGCAGATGATGTTGCAGTGGTGCGCAATACAAGCCACAAGAGCCTTGGTGCTTGCCGCTGTCGGATCCATTGCGGCTCTGTTCTTGGCCTCATCTTGCCGATTCCGGTAAACACGCTGACGCTGCGCTTGAGTCATTGCACCACCGGCCTTTGGCGGG
>JAGOUM010000244.1 GCA_018061265.1 Rhodoferax sp.
CCTGCCGGGCCACGTCAAAGGCCATGGCGGCCTCGGCCCCCATGCCGACATACTGGCTGCCCTGGCCGGGGAACAAAAAGGCCAGTTGACCTGCATCTGCTGTGCCCGTGGCGTAATGCACCCCGGTCGGGCTGCTGTAGGCGGCAGCGGGGGCTTTTTCAATGGTGGCGGCAGCTTGGGTCAGCTTTTGCGCCAACTCGTCGGCGTTGGCGGCTATTACCGCCAGGCGTGCGCCTGCGGTGGGGGAAAAGGCCAGTTGTGTCTCGCGTGCCACATGGCACAGCTCTTTTTGGACACCCGCGAGGGTGCGGCACTGGGCCACCAGCTCAGTCGGGTTGGCGGCGCTGAGCAACACCAGCTCGGTGGGCACCGTGCGCAAGCGCCAGGCTGACTTGCCCGAGGGCACCGACGGCACGTACTCTTCCAAGGTGACGTGAAAATTGCTGCCGCCAAAGCCAAAACTTGACACCGAGGCACGGCGCGGGTGGGATGCATCCCGAATCCAGGGGCGGCGCTGGGTGTTCAGGTAAAACGGGCTTTGTTCGATTTCCAGCTTGGGGTTGGGCCGGTCCACCTTGATGGTGGGTGGCAACACCTTGTGGTGCAGCGCCATGATGACCTTGAACAGGCCTGCCGCGCCAGCCGATGCCTTGGCATGGCCAATTTGTGACTTGACGGTGCCCAGTGCGCACCATTGCTTGTCTTCACGCGCACCACCAAATGCCAGTTTGAGTCCGGCAAATTCAGCGGCATCACCGGCCTTGGTACCGGTGCCGTGGGCTTCGACCAGCTCCACCGTTTCAGGGCCAAAACCGGCCACCTCGTAGGCGCGGGTCAGCGAACGCGCTTGGCCTGCGGGCAGGGGCGCATACACGCTGTTGGCGCGGCCGTCCGAGGCCGAACCCACACCGCGGATGACGGCATACACCCGGTCGCCATCACGCTCGGCATCGTCCAGCCGTTTGAGCGCCATCATGGCAATGCCTTCACCGAGCATGGTGCCGTCGGCCGCGTCAGAGAACGGGCGGCAGTCGCCCGTGGGTGACAGAGCAGGTGTTTTGCTGAAACACAGATACATGAAAATATCGTTCATGGCATCGACACCGCCGGTGATGACCAGGTCCGACTGGCCAATCTGCAACTCGTTGATGCCCATGGACACGGCTGCCAGCGAGCTGGCGCAGGCCGCATCGGTTACCGCATTGGTGCCGCGCAAATCAAAGCGGTTGGCAATGCGCCCGGCCACCACGTTGCCCAGCAAGCCGGGGAACGATGACTCTTGCCACGGCGTGTAACTGTTGGCAATGCGCAGGCAAATCTCTTGCGCCTCAGACTCAGGCACGCCGCTTTCGCGCAGGGCTTTGAGCCACACTGGTTTTTGCAGGCGGCTGACCATGTTGCCCAGCAGCTCTTGCGCGGATGTCACGCCCAGCAAGACGCTGATGCGCTCGCGGTCCATGGTGGAGAACTGGCCTTGCGCGGCATCGTCCAGCACTTTTTGCGCCACGATGAGCGCCAGAATTTGCGCCGAATCGGTGGCCGGCACGATGCTCGGGGGCACACCAAACTCCATCGGATCAAAGTCAACCGGTGGCATGAAGCCACCGCGCTTGGCGTAGGTTTTGTCCAGCGCCTTGGGGTCCGGGTCGTAATAGTCTTCAATCAGCCAGTGCGAAGACGGCACGTCAGTGATCAGATCCTTGCCCGCGAGAATATCGTTCCAGAAGCCGCGCGAGTCGGTCGAACCGGGAAACAGGGTGCTGACACCGACGACGGCGATAGGAATTTGTTGGCGATGGGTGGTGGACGTGGAGGTGGACATGGAAAAGTACTCAAAAATCTCTGTGGCAGAGCGTGATGACGAAAAAGGGGTTTAAAAAGCTCAAAAAATGGTGCCGTCAAAGGCTCAAGCCAGTGGCCGGGGCTGAAACTGGAAGGCGCTGGCCGACACCGGCAGGCCAAAGCTGCGCAGCTGCCCGGCGCGGGTGATCACGGCAGCGCCTTCGAGCAGGTTCAGCGCAATCTGCACCACGGTGCGGTTCTGCGGTTCGGCCAAAAACGAGCCGGCCGCCCAGCGGTTAAAGGCCCCCATGGCCGGGCCGGACCAGATTTGGTAATCGGCGCGGCGCGAGGCTTCGCCGTCAATCGCCCACTTGCTGGCCTTGCCTAAATACCAGCGAAAAACCAGTGCCATGCGGTGTTTGGGGTCGGCCTCGGCGCGGGCTACTTCTGCGGCATCACGCTTTTGCCAGAAGCCCCGGGTCTCGGTCCAAATCTCATCAAAGGTGGCGTGCAATACATCGCGCTCCAGCCGGGTTTTGAGTTCCGGGGGAATGGTTTCCAGCGAGGCATGGGCGTGCCAGGCCTCATAAAGCTTGGCTGAACGCACACCAAACATGGTGCCTCGCTTGAGCACCTGCACATTCACGCCCAGCTCAAACATGTCAGCGGCCGGGGCCATGATCACGTCGGCCACATCGGCCTGGGCCAGCATGGCCTTGCCCGCGTCAGACAAACCCGCTTCTACCGCAGCCTGGTTGACCGAGCCGGTCACTACATACGCCGCACCCATGGCAAAGGCCGCTGCCAGTGAACCCGGAGTGCCCAGTCCACCGGCTGCGCCCACCCGAATCGGCCGCTCAAAGCCGTGCTTCGCGACCAGCTCGTCGCGCAAGGCCATGATGGTTGGAAACAGGGCCACCAGCAACTGGTTGTCGGTATGGCCGCCGCTGTCGGCTTCAACCGTGATGTCTTCGGCCACTGGAACGCGTGCTGCCAGTTCCGCCTCAAGTGGCGTGATCAACTTTTGCGCTACCAGGGCGCTGAGCATGTCTGCGGGCGCAGGCGACATAAAGCGGGTGGCGACTTCACGCCGGGAAATTTTGGCAAACACCCGGTGTTTGCGGG
>JAGOUM010000109.1 GCA_018061265.1 Rhodoferax sp.
GTCATGCAGTTGGCGGACAAATACAATTTCCTGGTCGTGGAAAACGACATCTATGCCGATCTTGACCCGGAACCCCGCCCCTCTCTGGCCAGTCTGGACCAACTCAACCGGGTGATTTACATCAGCAGCTTCTCAAAAACCATCTCGCCCAACATCCGTGTCGGCTATCTGGCGGCCAATCCGGACCAGCTCGAGGACCTGGCACAGCTGAAGATGATCTCGGGACTGACTTCCAGCGAATTCAGCGAGCGCCTTGCCCACGGTGCCTTGATTGATGGGCGCTGGAGAAAACACGTCAAGGGCCTGCGCGAGCGGCTGGCCAAAGCCCATGCCGGAACCGCCTCAAAACTCCTCAAACTGGGCTTTGAGCTGTTTAATGAACCCAAGGCGGGCATTTTTATCTGGGCCAGACACCCGGCCATTGCCGATTCCGCTGAACTGGCGTACAAAGCCGTGGAGCAGGACATTCTGCTTGGCCCGGGCCACCTGTTTGGTGCCCAACTGCAAGCCAGCCCATGGATGCGGTTCAACGTGATTTTTTGTGATGAGCCAGCGTTGTACACCTTCCTGCAAACCTCGATCAACGCCACGGCATAACACGGCCCATGTATTCACCCAAACTTGAGTCGACACTGGAACATATTCAGGTGCGCGGTCTGCGCCTTGGCGTGCGGCACTGGGGCCCACGCGATGCGCCCAAACTGTTCTTCCTGCATGGCTGGATGGACTCGTCGCCGACCTTCCAGTTTGTGGTGGACGCCTTGCATGGGACATGGCAGGTGATTGCGCCGGACTGGCGCGGTTACGGTGCCTCACAATGGCTGGCGCACCCGTACTGGTTCCCCGACTATTACGCTGACCTGCATGCCATTCTGGCGCATTACAGCGACGGGCCAGCGAGTCTGATCGGGCACAGCATGGGTGGCAATATTGCCAGCATCTACGCCGGGCTCAGGCCCGATCGGGTGTCCCGGCTGGTCATGATGGACTTTCTGGGTTTGCCGGTCCCGACCGATCCCGATGGTGCCAGGACACTGGGTCACTGGCTGGACGAAGTCTTCAAGACCCCCACTCTGCGGACCTACCCCAGCCATGAGGCGCTCGCGCAACGCCTGATGGCTGCCAATCCACGCCTGACACCTGAGCGGGCTGGGTTTCTGTCCCGCGAGGTGAGTTGTGTGCGTGACGATGGTCTGGTGACAATGGCCTGCGACCCGTGGCATCGGGTGCCGTCGCCGACGCTGTACCGTGTCGAAGACGCCATGGGCAGCTGGCGGCAGGTGACGGCGCAGGTGCTGATGCTACTGGCCGACGAAGGCTATGTGCAGCAACGTTTTGCCAGTCAGCCCGTTGAGCTGCAACGCAGGCTGCAGTGTTTTCAAAACCATCAGTTGCAGACCATCACAGGTACCAGCCACAACCTGCAGCATGATCAACCCGAGCAGGTTGCTGCGGCCATTGAAAATTTTCTTCTGAGATGAGTAAAACCAAAATAGATCGCCAGGCCAGCCACCCGCCAGTCTCTGGTGCCGCAACTTGGTCTTGGCCATGACGAGCCCTTACGCCCGCGCCCTGCCCCTGCTCTTTGTGCTGCTGTGGTCCACCGGGTTTATTGGTGCCAGGCTTGGGTTGCCTCACGCTGAACCACTCACCTTCCTATTGATCCGCTACCTGGCCGTGATCTCCCTGATGGGACTGGTTGCGGGCGCCACCCGTGCACCCTGGCCGGCGTCACCGATGATCTGGCTGCATATCGGCGTCACCGGACTGCTGGTGCACGGGGTGTACTTGGGGGGGGTATTCACGGCAATTTCCAAAGGTCTGCCAGCAGGTGTTGCCAGTCTGGTCGTGGGTGTTCAGCCCTTGTTGACCGCCGTCGGGGCTGGCTGGCTGCTCGGTGAAACTGTGGTGCGCCGACAGTGGATCGGTCTGGTGCTGGGCTTTTTGGGTGTCGGCCTGGTGGTGTTCAACAAACTGGGGACCGGGTTTGGCATCGCCGCTCTGGTGCCGGCCCTACTGGCCTTGCTGGGTATCACGGTGGGCACGCTGTACCAGAAGCGGTATTGCCCCTCGTTCGACTGGCGCACCGGCTCAGTGGCCCAGTTTTTGCCAACCGCCGTAGCCACCGGACTGGTGGCGTATTGGACTGAGGATTTTCGCGTTGACTGGACCGGTGAGTTCCTGTTTGCCCTGGGATGGCTGGTCTTTGTGTTGTCGCTTGGCGCGATCAGCCTGCTGAACTGGCTGATCCGTCACAGCAATGCCGTCAACATCGCGAGTCTTTTTTACCTGGTACCGCCCTGCACGGCGCTGGTCGCCTGGGTCTTGTTTGGCGAGTCATTTTCGGGCTTTGCCATGGTCGGCATGGCCATGGCGGTCTGGGGGGTTTACCTGGCGCGCAAATGAGTCAGTACCAACATATCACAACATGACTACCAAAATCTTCAGCAGCGGTCGCATCCGGCAAGCCGAATACGACACGACGACACAAGCCCTCGAAATACATTGGGTTGACAAGACTGTCCTGGCCTACAAACAGGTGCCGGCGGAGGTTTTTCGCCGCCTGTGCGCCGCCCCAAATCCCGCGGCTTACTGGGAAGACCGGATTGCGGAAGAATACCCAAAAGGCACACCCAAAATGCCTCGCCCCGGGGCTTCAAACCAGAAGAGCCTGAACGATCTCTTTGGTGACGGCACCTGAGGCACCTCTCCGGCGTGACTTTTCGTATCAAGTAGCCCTTCAGGCTTTCAGCATTTATCGTTGCACACTCTTGAAATCGGTTTAAACGCCCTTATCATTAGCACTCGTAAGAGTTGAGTGCTAACAACACTGTGCCAATGGCCACTCTTCAAGTTAACGATGGTTGCCAGTTCTTTGGCAGCTTAAGTTGTAAACCCGTGTTTCAAACCAATTAGGAGTCCCTATGAAACTTCGTCCCCTGCATGACCGCGTGATTGTCAAGCGCGTAGAAAACGAAACCCGCACGGCCTCTGGCATCGTGATTCCTGACAGCGCTGCTGAAAAGCCTGATCAAGGTGAAGTACTCGCCGTTGGCCCTGGCAAGAAGAACGACAAGGGTGAACTCGGCGCAATGAGCGTCAAGGTCGGCGACCGCGTATTGTTTGGCAAGTACAGCGGCCAGACCGTCAAGGTCGATGGCGACGAGCTGCTGGTCATGAAGGAAGATGATTTGTTTGCCGTCGTTGAGAAATAACTCAACTTATACAAAATCAATAGCTACTAGCGCAATTAACATAAGCGCTAGAGGCCAATTTATCATATAACTTTAGGAGCCTAACATGGCAGCAAAAGACGTAATTTTCGGCGGCGAAGCCCGCGCACGTATGGTTGAAGGCGTGAACATTTTGGCCAACGCGGTCAAGGTCACCTTGGGCCCCAAGGGTCGCAATGTGGTGCTGGAGCGCTCGTTCGGCGCCCCCACCGTGACCAAGGACGGTGTGTCCGTGGCCAAGGAAATCGAACTCAAGGACAAGCTGCAGAACATGGGTGCGCAGATGGTCAAGGAAGTGGCTTCCAAGACCTCCGACATCGCCGGTGACGGCACCACCACCGCCACAGTGCTGGCGCAAGCCATCGTGCGCGAAGGCATGAAGTACGTGGCCGCCGGCATGAACCCGATGGACCTGAAGCGTGGTATTGACAAGGCCGTGACGGCCCTGATCGCCGAGCTGAAGAAAGCTTCCAAGGCCACCACCACCAGCAAGGAAATCGCCCAGGTCGGCTCCATCTCTGCCAACGCGGACGAAACCATTGGCAAGATCATTGCTGACGCGATGGACAAGGTCGGCAAAGAAGGCGTGATCACCGTGGAAGACGGCAAGAGCCTGGAATCCGAGCTCGACGTGGTGGAAGGCATGCAGTTTGACCGTGGCTATCTGTCACCTTACTTCATCAACAACCCCGAAAAACAAGCCGCCCTGCTGGACAACCCGTTTGTGCTGCTGTTTGACAAGAAGATCAGCAACATCCGCGACCTGCTGCCCACGCTGGAGCAAGTGGCCAAGGCCGGTCGCCCGCTGTTGATCATTGCCGAGGACGTCGAAGGCGAAGCCCTGGCAACTCTGGTGGTCAACACCATCCGTGGCATCCTGAAGGTTGTGGCTGTCAAGGCTCCGGGCTTTGGTGACCGTCGCAAGGCCATGCTGGAAGACATCGCCATCCTGACCGGTGGCAAGGTGATTGCTGAGGAAGTCGGCCTGACACTTGAAAAAGTGACTCTGGCTGACCTGGGCTCAGCCAAGCGCATCGAAGTGGGCAAAGAGAACACCATCATCATCGACGGTGCTGGCCCAGCTGCTGACATCGAAGCCCGCGTCAAGCAAGTGCGCGTGCAAATCGAAGAAGCCACCAGCGACTACGACCGTGAAAAACTGCAAGAGCGCGTGGCCAAGCTGGCCGGCGGTGTGGCCGTGATCAAGGTGGGCGCTGCCACCGAAGTCGAAATGAAGGAAAAGAAAGCCCGCGTTGAAGACGCCCTGCACGCCACCCGCGCTGCTGTGGAAGAAGGCATTGTGGCTGGCGGCGGCGTGGCTCTGCTTCGCGCCAAGCAAGCCGCTGGCGTCATCAAGGGTGACAACGCTGACCAGGACCACGGCATTGCCCTGGTGCTCAAAGCCATCGAAGCGCCGCTGCGCGAGATCGTTTACAACGCCGGTGGCGAAGCCTCTGTGGTGGTGAATGCTGTCATGGCTGGCTCTGGCAACTACGGCTTTAACGCCGCCAACGACACCTATGGCGACATGATCGAAATGGGCATTCTGGACCCCACCAAGGTGACCCGCACCGCACTGCAAAACGCAGCGTCTGTGGCCAGCCTGATGCTGACGACCGAGTGCATGGTGGCCGAGGCTCCGAAGGAAGAGTCTGGTGCCGGTGGCATGGGCGGCATGGGCGGTGGAGACATGGGTGGTATGGGCGGCATGGGCGGCATGGGCATGTAATTCGCCAGCCGAGCGACTCACACGCCAGCCGTGTGATCGTGCCAAATCAATCGTTGCCCTGCAGGTGCCAAGCCTGCAGGGCAATTTTTTTGCCATGGCCTGTTTTGTACGTCAGAACAGTATCTGAAAGGCTTGGCCTGTGTATCCTGCATCGTTGCCTGGATGTCACAATTTGGAAAAAAGTGCCGACGATGACGCGCAGAAAATTTGACGAAAACTGAAAATAGTCCCTCGTGACCCACCATAACGACCCAGCAGAGCGTTCAATCACACGCTACAACCACATCACGGTACGACTACAGTACCGTCATGGTGACAAATGGCGGTTCCTGCAAGCCCGGGAGTGGAGCCAGCAGGGTTTCAATTTTTTCTCCGAGGACACGCTGGATTCCGCAGTGTTGCCACTCAAACGCGGATTGGCCCATTTTGATGCACAGATTGTCTGGCGCGCCAGACCAAACAGCGACGACGCCATCCTTGGCACACTGATCAACGAGCTGATTTACAAGCGGGCTCAACAGGCGGTGAACGATACGGCCTTACGGGCCCGGTTGCTCAGGCTGATCCGTGTTGACGGCATGGTGCCCGAAAAAAGAAAGATCCTCGCCTCGCTGGGTCTGCCAGTAGGCGACGAAAAGCTGGCCGACATGGTGGCCAAACGCCGTCACGATCACCCTTTGTACCTGTACGGTGTCAAGGTCAATTCTGAAATCTGGCTGGATCAAATCACACAGGCACTCAGTGTTTCATCGGTGGTACTGAGCATGGAACAATGGACAAAATCGCTCAAGAGTTTGGCCCCTTCACCAACACGTCCAGACACCCAGGACACGCCAACAGCACCATGAAGAGATACCCAGGCACCTTGGTGCATGGTCATCGCCACTGAGTGCCTTAATTGTCGAGCGGAAACCGAGTGCAGCCCAGTTGCGCGGAAATGTCACGACTGGCACCTTGCAACATGGCCACGGTTTCAGCTTCTTTGGATTCGTCGTAACGAAAAGTTGGGAACGAGATGCTCAGCCCGGCGATAGGCCGGTTGAGACGATCAAAAATTGGCACCCCCAGGCAGCGTATGTGGTCGTCAAACTCCTCCCGATCTTCGCCGTAGCCCTGCGCCTTGACTCGCAGCAGTTCGTCGGTAAATGCTTGCGAGTCAACAATGGTCTTTTCGCGATAACGCTTGAAATCCGCGCCTTTGAGCACCCGTTCGCGCCGCTCCGGGTCTTCCCAGGCCATCAACACCTTGCCAATGGCCGTGCAGTGCAGCGGTGCCCTTCGGCCCACGCGCGAGTACATACCCAGCATGTGGCGTGAATCAACCTTGTGGATATAGATGATTTCACTGTCGATCAGGGTACCCAGATGGACTGTTTCACCCGTGGTGTCTGCCATCAGCTGCATGTGGTTTTTCGACAGTTCGACCAAATCGGGATACTGCAATGCCTTGGTGCCCAGCTCAAACATGCGCATCGTCAGGCCATAACGCTCGCTGTCTTTCTCCTGGCGCACATAGCCCAGCGTCATCATGGTCTGCAAAAAGCGGTACACCGTGGCCTTGGGCATCGCCAGGCGCACGGACAGGTCTGAAATGCCGGTTTCGTTGTTTTCTGACAGGGCTTGCAGTAGCGCAAACACCTTGAGCACCGCAGCGACCGACTCGGGCTGCTTGGTGTCATAGAGTTCTTCAGCCATTTTGTTTTAAATCCCCTGGAAAAGTGTTTCAAATTATATTACCGAAACACACCAGCAATTATCGCGCCAACCAACCCCCATCCACTGCCAGGGTGCTGCCATTGACGTAGTTGGAAGCCTCAGAAGCCAGAAACACAACCGGCCCGGCCAAATCGGCTGGCACTCCCCAGCGGCCTGCCGGGATACGTTCCAGAATGGCGGCGTTACGTGCCTCGTCTGCGCGTAACGCCGTCGTGTTGTCAGTGGCCATGTAGCCAGGAGCAATGGCATTGACGTTGATCTGGTGTTTGGCCCACTCGTTGGCCAGCGCCCGGGTGATGCCCATCACGCCACTCTTGGATGCGGTGTACGACGGCACCCGCACCCCGCCCTGAAACGACAGCATCGAGGCCACATTGATGATCTTGCCACCTGTACCCTGCTTGATGAACTGGCGCGCCGCTGCCTGGGCAAAGAAAAACACTGATTTGAGGTTCAAGTCCACCACGTCGTCCCAGTCCTTCTCGGTGAAATTGATGGCGTCTTCGCGACGGATGATGCCCGCGTTATTGACCAGAATGTCGATGCTGCCGCTCAAAACCAGCGCCTGTGCGATCAGCGCGTCGATGCCGCTGACGTCCGCCAGGTTGGCGCGCAAATCCAAAAATCTACGCCCCATTGCTTCGATCTGAACACCGGTGTCATCGGGGGGACTGACGTTAACCCCAACAATATCGGCCCCGGCTTGCGCCAGTGCCAATGCCATGCCCTGACCCAGGCCGGTGTTGCAGCCGGTGACGATGGCCACCCGACCGGCGAGCTTGAAGTTGTCCTGACTCATGTTCACAGCAGCGCTCCCATGGGTACATGGTCCATGTCCTTGAAGACCTGGTTTTCACCCACCATCCCCCAGATGAAGGTGTAGGCCTGCGTGCCCACGCCGGAGTGGATCGACCAGCTGGGGCTGATCACGGCCTGTTCGTTGCGCACCACGATGTGGCGCGTCTGGGTCGGCTCGCCCATCATGTGAAACACTACGGCGTTGTCGTTCATGTCAAAGTAAAAATACACCTCCATGCGCCGGTCGTGGGTGTGGCAAGGCATGGTGTTCCACATGCTGCCCGACTCAAGCTGCGTCATGCCCATGGCAAGCTGGCAGGTCGGCAACACATCGGGCACCATGAACTTGTAGATGGTGCGCCGGTTGCTGGTCTCGGGCGCGCCCAGTGTTTCGGGCGAGGCTTGCGCCAGGGTGATGGTGCGGCTCGGGTAGCGGGTGTGTGCAGGCGCACAGTTGAAATACAGCTTGGCGGGCTGCGAGGCGTCCACGCTCGTGAACTCCAGCTGTTGGGTACCCTGACCAATGTAGAGCGCCTCGCGCGGGCCAACGTCAAAAGTCTCTCCGTCTGCCAACACACGGGCGGCACCGCCGATATTGATCAGCCCGAGTTCGCGCCGTTGCAGGAAGAAGTCGGTGCCTGTATGGCGACCCAGCTCCGGAGAAAAGCGCACGGCCTGATCAACGGGCATGATGCCACCCACGATGATGCGGTCGATCTGGCTATAGGTCAGCGTGGCCTGATTCGGCTTGAACAGGCAGTCGACAAGAAAATGTCGACGCAGGCCTTCGGTGTCGAGCGTTTTGACGTGGTCGCTGTGAATGGGTTGGCGAATTTCCATGGAATGCCCTTTAAAAAAAGATGCCGGAAGTCAGCATGGGTTGGCTTAGTGAGCGCTGGGTTGACGCAGTCTGTTGCATTTTTGAAATGAGGTTATTATTTATTGAACCAGTGTTTCAAATTTGTTGATGAATGATACATTATTGCGAATGCCTTGTGCAGACATGTACACATTTATCTGCAAATCTTTCTTTTAGAACCAATGACAGGTCACATGATGGAACACTTTTTTGACAACAAGAGCACCGGCTGGACTGAGCTGGGCGAAGGCATCCGGCGAAAAATCGTCGGTCATACCGCAGAGCTGATGTCCGTGCTGGTGCACTTCGACAAAGGTGCGATTGGCACAGCCCATACCCATGACGCACACGACCAGATTGCTTTTGTGGTGGCAGGTGCCTTTGAGGCCGAAGTGGGCGGGACGCGGCGTGTGCTCCGGGTCGGCGATGCCTTTGTTGCACCCCGCCATGTTCACCACGGCGTGGTGGCGCTGGAGGACGGCAGTATGTTGCTGGACCAGTTTTCGCCGCGTCGCGACGACTTTCTTTGATGAGGCAATGGCCATGACAGCATTGTTTGATGTGGTGGCGCTAGGCGAAGCGATGGTGGAGTTCAACCAGATCCCGCAAGGGGATGGACGCATGTACCTGCAGGGATTTGGTGGCGACACCTCCAATACCATCATTGCCGCGGCCCGCCAGGGTGCAAACTGCGCCTTCATCTCACTGGTTGGCCATGACGCCTTGGGCGACATGTGTCTTGAACTCTGGCGGTCCGAAGGCATTGACGTGCGCGCCGTACAGGTACGTGAGGACGCACCCACCGGTGTGTATTTTGTGCGCCACGACTGTCACGGACACCACTTTTCCTATTTGCGGCAGGGCTCGGCTGCCAGCCGGATACAGCCAGCGACCTGGCGCCAGCGCTGATCAGCCAGACCCGTTATTTACATGTCACCGGCATCAGTCAGGCGATCAGCATCAACGCGCGCGACACCGTGGCCGCCGCCATTGCCATGGCCCGGGCACACGGTGTGCGCGTTTCCTACGATCCCAACCTGCGCCTGTCACTCTGGTCGCTGGATGCAGCCAAAGCGGCTGTGTTACAGACCATGGCACGAGTCGATGAGTTTTTGCCTGGCTTGGAAGAACTGGCCAAAGTCTCCGGGTTGGAGGACCCCCAAACAATGGTCGCCTGGGCACACCAGCAGGGGGCCAAGGTAGTGGTGTTGAAGATGGGCATCAACGGCTGCTTGGCCAGCGACGGCCAGCAGGTTCAGAAGATTGACGCTTTCAAGGTCAACGCCCTGGACGCGACCGGTGCGGGCGACTGCTTTAACGGCGCTTACCTGGCCCGACGTGCGCGCGGCGAAGACGTGTTCCAGAGCGCCCGCTGGGCGGTTGCCTCCGCCGCACTGTCCACTCAAGGGTATGGCGCTGTGGCACCGTTGCCCACGCAGGCACGGGTGGCAGAGTTTCTGGCCACCGGGGTGGCACCGATCCGGCGCTAAAGGGCATCTGCTACCGGTGGCGGTTGCCCCAAACCAATAGACGGTTCAGTCCGGTCAGCCCTTTTCGCGCTGGGCCAAAGCCACTTGCTCGCACCCGATCTGCAGTGATGGTCGCAGGGTCCTTAAACTCTGGGTGTGTTTCTTTCTGTCCGCTCGCGCGAAAGTCGCCATGAAAACCGTTGCCCATCGCTTGGGAGTCGTCTTACTTGCCTTCATGCTGGCATGCGCCTGGGCCATGGCACAGGCATCCGATGTCGCCGAACAAGCCTTGGCCGTCTACGCCCAAGGGAAAAGTCGTTACGACGCGGGTGATTTCAGTGGCGCCCGCGCCAAGTTTGAAGAAGCCATCGCGATGGAACCGGCAAATCCCAGGTGGCACTACAACCTTGGCCTGACCTACCGTCAACTCAACAATTTCCCGGCGGCGCAGCAATCCTTTCAGAAATCCCTGGCACTCGACCCGAACTACAAGCGTGCTGAAATCGAACAAAAGCTGGCGAGCATGGGTTCTCACATGGGTTCTCATTCAGCTGGCAGCGCCGCGGCAAATGACTCTGGAATGGGGTTTTTTGAATCCTTTGCCGTTTTGGCGGGTGCGGGCGGGTGTCTCTGGTGGCTGGTGCACCGGGTTCGAACCGGCCGCGGCGGCACCGCGGTCGTGGCATCCCCCAACGCGGCATTGATCGCCAAGGCAAGGGCGCGTATGGAAAAAGTGGCAAGCCAACTGGAACAGGTTGAACATGCACTGCGCCTGGGCGAACACCCAGACCTGCGCAGCCAGCTTGACCATGCCACCCACCTCGAACGATCGGCTCAAAAGCAAATTGACCTGATGCACCAGGGCAATG
>JAGOUM010000110.1 GCA_018061265.1 Rhodoferax sp.
GAGTCAACACGTCGATGGCATGGCAGCTTGCGCACTGTCCACAGGCGCCATGTTGGTGTGACTGTTCACACAACCAGGCACGCGCCATAGCCATCGCCAGCTCAAATTGCCCTAGCCCGGATGGCCCGGACAACAGCCATGCATGGCCATTCTGCGACAGCAGCGACTCAACCTGGGTGGCAATCCAGGGCGGCAGTCTGCTCAAATCAGCCATCCTTTTTGCTGTACTGCTTTGTGAACGGCAAGCCAAACCTGGTCGCGCGATGTGTCCGCGTCAATACGGGCAAACCGATGTGGTTGCGCCTGCAGGCGTTGTAGGTAGCCCTGGCTGACCCGCGAAAAAAAAGTCACCGGTTGTGCCTCAAACTTGTCGGGGGCCCGACTCTGGGCCAGTCGCTGTGCTGCCACCTCGGGTGCCAGCTCAAACCAGACGGTCAAATCAGGTTGTCGAAGAAAATTGCCGTCAAGCCCAATGGTGGTCTGCACTAGACGCTCCAGATAGAGAAGCGTTTCAAGATCGAATCCTCTGCCACCGCCCTGGTAGGCGAAAGTGGCATCTGTAAAGCGGTCACACAGCACCACTTCACCGCGTGCCAGCGCCGGCTCGATAAGTTGCTGCAGGTGATCGCGACGCGCGGCGAACACCAGCAATGCCTCTGTCATCGGGTCCATCTGATCGTTGAGCACCAGTGCCCGAAGCTTTTCAGCCAAGGGTGTTCCACCAGGCTCACGGGTGAGCGTCACCACCCTGCCCTGAGCCTGAAACACCTCGGCCAAGGCATTGATGTGGGTCGACTTGCCTGCGCCATCGATGCCCTCAAAGCTGATAAATAGTCCGGGTGAGATCATGGGTACATACTTGCTGTCATTGGCCACGTTGAAACTTGTTGACGGCACGGTTGTGCGCCGCCAGATTGTCACTGAACTCACTGCTGCCGTCGCCGCGTGCCACAAAGTACAGCGCCCGGCTTGCCGCTGGCTGAGCGGCTGCCAACAGCGCCGCCTTGCCTGGCATGGCAATTGGCGTGGGCGGCAATCCGCCTCGGGTGTAGGTATTCCAGGGTGTGTCAGTTTGCAAATCACGGCGCCGCAAATTGCCGTCAAAGGTATCCCCCATGCCATAAATGACTGTAGGGTCGGTTTGCAGGGGCATTCCGGTTCTCAATCGGTTGGCAAACACCGAGGCAATCATGGCCCGGTCACTGGCACGCCCAGTTTCCTTTTCAATGATGCTGGCCAGTGTCAGCAGTTCGGCCGGGGTGCGAAGCGGCAAATCCGACGCGCGCGCCTGCCAGGCGGCTGCCAAATGGGTGTCCATTGCGCGCATGGCACGCGCCAGCACTGCCAGGTCGCTGCTCCCCTTGGCATAGGTATAGGTGTCCGGGTAGAAACTGCCTTCGAAGGGCTGCCCGGGCCGGTTCAGCTTCTCCATGATCAAATCAGGCTCCAGCCCAGACGATTCGGGTATCAAATGCTCTGCTTTACGCAGTGCTGCCCGCATCTGGCGGGTGTTCCAACCTTCGACCAAAGTCAACGCCCGCAAGGCTTCGTCGCCACGAACCAGCATGCTCAACAAGCCGCGCGGACTCAGTTCACCGGTCAACTCGTAGCTGCCCGCCTTGATCTGCCGTGCCTGGCCCGATAAGCGAAACCAGGTGAACAATGCCTGCGCCGAAGTTTGCACACCCGCGTCCACAGCAGCCTGCGCGACGCTTCGGGGCGAGGTTCCTGGCTCAATCGCCAGATCAATCACTTGAGTTTTGAGAGACATTGGGGCATTGAGCCACCACCAGCCAAGCCCCGCAGCGCCGCCCACAATGGCCAAAATCAGCAAAGAACCCGTCAAGAAACCACGCACAACCCTGCAGCCTTCCAGAAAAATAGCAGCGCATCATAATCCGCGCCATGACAAAAAACACACTCAACGGCGTAGCCCCGCTGACAGACCTCGGGCTGATTCGGGTTCAGGGTGAAGATGCGGCCAAGTTCTTGCACGGCCAGTTGACACAAGACTTTGTGCTGCTGGACCAGACACAGGCGCGGCTGGCTGCGTTCTGCAGTGCCAAAGGGCGCATGCAGGCCAGCTTTATCGGCTTCAAGTACAACGCCAGCGATATTCTGCTGTTGTGCCGTGCGGACATACTTGCTGCCACTCTGAAGCGACTGCGGATGTTTGTGATGCGTGCCAAAGTCACGCTGAGTGACGCAACTGCAGAGTTGGTGGTTTACGGACTGGCCGGGACTGCCTGCCTGGATGCTCTGTCTAGCGGAGCACCTGCAAACCACCAGATATGGGATAAGACATCGTTTGATGGTGTAAACCTGGTCAGTCTCTACCCGGCTGATGGGGTCCAGCGTGCCCTGTGGATCGCACCCACAGGGACAACCGCGCCAGCAGGTGAACCACTTTCATCCAGTCTTTGGGCATGGGCTGAAGTACGCAGTGGCATTGCCATGATCAGCGACCCGGTGGTGGAAGCCTTTGTTCCGCAAATGCTGAACTACGAATCCGTCGGTGGTGTGAACTTCAAGAAAGGTTGTTATCCGGGCCAGGAGGTGGTGGCGCGCAGCCAGTTTCGCGGCACTTTGAAACGACGCGCCTATCTTGCCCATTGTGCCCAGGCGATGCAAGCGGGTGACGAAGTATTTTCCGAAGACACGCCTGACCAAGCTTGCGGGACGGTCGTCCAGGCGGCAACGGCACCAGAGGGTGGATTTGATGCGATTGTTTCCATGCAGATCAGCGCGTTTGAGGCCAATCAGGTCCATCTGCGCAGCGCCAATGGACCCAAGTTGGACTTGACCATGCCCCCGTATAGCCTCCTGGCCGACGTGTAATGCCAAATCCTCCGCTTCGTTGGGCCACAATCGGGCGACTTGCATTTACAAACCGCTTGACATGAAAACACTGAACTGTGCCCTTGCCCTGTGTCTGGCATCTGGATTTGCCGCCGCCGAAGTGATCGGTGACGTCAGCACCACGTTCAAGCTGCTCAGCCCCAACGACAAGGTGGTGGTTGAGGTGTTTGACGACCCTGAAGTGGCTGGCGTGTCGTGTTACCTGTCGCGCGCCAGAACTGGCGGTTACAAAGGCGCCATGGGTCTGGCTGAAGACACTTCAGACGCCTCAGTGGCCTGTCGCCAGGTCGGCCCGATTGCCTTCAAGGACAAGATCGAACAGCAGGAGGAAGTATTCACCACCCGCTCGTCGCTTGTATTCAAACATGTCAGGGTGGTGAGAATGGTCGACAGCAAACGCAACACCCTGGTTTACCTTGTGTACTCCGACCGACTGGTGGACGGCAGCCCCAAGAACAGCGTGACGGCGGTGCCAGTGCCGTCCAACCTGCCAATTCCAGTCAAGCAGTAATCTGACTAAATTGCCTTCCAGCGCAACGCCACCAAGGGTTGATAGCTATCACTATTCTTGAGTTCTGCGCTGCCTGAGCGCCTCATAGAGACACACCCCGCTGGCGACCGAGACGTTCAGGCTCTCCACGGCACCTCGCATCGGTATTCGCACCAACTGGTCGCAGGTTTTGCCTGTGAGCTGGCGCATGCCTTCCCCTTCGGCGCCCAAAACCAGTGCCACGGGTCCCTTGAGATCCACCTCATACAGGGTCTTTTCCGCCGCATCGCTGGTACCGATGATCCAGATGTTGCGCTCCTTGAGCTCGTTGAGTGTGCGCGCCAGATTGGTCACCATGAAATAGGGCACCGTTTCAGCAGCACCGCTGGCCACCTTGGCCACCGTGGCGTTGATGCCGGCAGCATGGTCTTTGGGTGCAATGACGGCATGGGCTCCCGCGCCATCGGCCACTCGCAGGCATGCACCCAGATTGTGCGGATCAGTCACACCATCGAGCACCAATAACAAGGGCTCATCACGCTGTACCTGCGGTTTGTCGAGATTGGCCGCTTCCAGTTGTTCCAGCAATTCGTCAAGCGACTTGACGAGTGCCAGCTCATGAACACGCGCCGCGACACCCTGATGGCCATGACTGCCGCACAGCCTGGCCAGTCGCACGCCATCGGCCTCAATCAGGCGCACACCGGCTTGCACCACCTTGTCGACAAACTGACGCATTCGTGCGTCGCGACGCGACGGATCTGCATAAATTTCAACGATGGATTTCGGCGACGTTTTTAAGCGTACACCCACGGCGTGAAAGCCAAAAAGGACTTTTGGGGTAGACATCTTTCTGATTATCGCCTCGCGCTCCCGCAAGGCTCTGTCGAACACCTTACCAGGCGGTGCCCGCCACAATCAAACATTGAACAAAAAAACCAGCAAACTACATTGTTCGGTGTACCGACTACACAACCAAAGTGTTACTTGGGCTGCATCAAAAATCTTGCGTAGAGTGATGTCGATCCACCGTGCCGCAGACAATGCGCTGCCACATCGACTCATGGGACAATCACGCCCGATGCATTGGCGTTCAGGCAAAGTGGGTGACCTTAGTGCCCGGCTTGTCCGATGTTGGCCATGGCAGGCAACATGACCGGGTGATCAGCCCTTCTGATCACGAGTTGTCCTGTCATCTGATCGCAAACCACTGGCACTAACATTGCTTGTAACAAACTTAGTCATCCCTTGTTTTTTTGATGCAAAGTCCCTGATGCTCAGGGCTTGATAGAGACCCCTCCATGACCATACACGCAGCGCTGAACCACGTTACCCATTACTCTTATGACCGGCTGGTCGGTCTGGGACCACAGGTGATCCGACTGCGCCCTGCCCCACACTGCCGCAGCAAGATCGTTTCTTACTCGCTGAAAGTTGAGCCGGAAGGACATTTCGTCAACTGGCAGCAGGATCCGTTTTCAAACTACCAGGCACGGCTGGTGTTTCCGGAAAAAACCAAGGAGTTCAAGGTCACTGTGGATGTGGTCATGGACATGGCGGTCTACAACCCATTTGACTTTTTCCTGGAGCCTGATGCCGAGGAGTTTCCATTTGCCTACGCGGCGGATCTGAAACAGGAGCTGATTCCGTATCTGGTTCCGGATGCAGTGACCCCACTGGTTCAGGCTTATCTGGACAAAATTGACCGGACCAAACGGCGCAGTGTGTTGTTCCTGGTAGACCTCAACACCATGGTGCATCAGGACATCAAGTACACCATCCGTATGGAGCCAGGGGTCCAGACACCCGAGCAAACCTTGTCACTGGCGAGCGGTTCGTGCCGCGACTCGGCATGGCTGATGGTGCAACTGCTGCGCAATTGTGGTTTGGCCGCGCGTTTTGTATCGGGCTACCTGATTCAACTCAAGCCTGACGTCAAGTCATTGGACGGCCCCAGTGGCACCGACCACGACTTTACCGATTTGCACGCCTGGTGTGAGGTGTATTTGCCCGGTGCTGGCTGGGTGGGTCTGGACGCCACGTCAGGACTATTGGCCGGTGAGGGGCATATTCCATTGGCCTGCACCCCTCAACCCTCAGGGGCCGCACCGATTGAGGGCGGCGTGGAAAAGTCCGAAGTGGTGTTCCAGCACCACATGCAGGTGACTCGCGTTTATGAGGCGCCACGAGTAACCAAACCCTATACCGAGGAGCAATGGGCAGCGGTGATGGCGCTCGGAGAGTCGGTGGATCAGGAACTGATGGATGGTGACGTCCGCATGACCATGGGTGGCGAACCCACTTTTGTGGCGGTGAATGACCGCGATGCACCAGAATGGAACACCGATGCGCTCGGCCCCACCAAACGTGGTTTTGCCACCGAATTGGTGCATAAGCTGCGTGACGAGTATGGCCAAGGCGGCTTCCTGCATTACGGTCAAGGCAAATGGTACCCGGGCGAGCAGTTGCCGCGCTGGGCCTTGAGCATTTATTGGCGGGCTGACCGGCAGCCGGTTTGGGCTGATCCCAGTTTGTTTGCGGACGAACGCGTCCCACAACATTACACCAGCGCCGATGCACAGCGCTTCACGCAGCACCTTTCGGCCAAACTAGGGATCACCAACCGCTATATCCAGACCGCCTTTGAAGACAGCTGGTATTACCTATGGCGCGAGCGTCGCCTGCCAGTCAATGTCGATCCGTTCAATTCAAAACTCGACGATGAAATGGAGCGCGCGCGCTTGCGTCGGGTGTTTGAGCAAAAACTCGACTCTCCCGTAGGGTATGTCTTGCCAATCAAGGTGGCCGGATACGCCGGCCCGGGTCAGGTTGCCTGGACAACCGGGCCGTGGTTCCTTCGCGATGAGCGGATGTATTTGATGCCAGGCGACTCACCGATGGGGCTGCGGTTGCCACTTGACTCACTGCCTTGGGTCAGCACAACAGACTACCCTTATCTGATCGAATCTGACCCCAGTACATTGGGTGGATTGTTGCCCGGCTACGCTGGCATGGCCCTGCGCTACGCTGATCCCCAGCCGACCGCGGGTCTTGGAGGGACTCCTTATCTTGCAAGTCCAGCGCCTCAGACCGAAGCCGTCCGTAAGTTTCAAAGCACCCTGGATACCCATCGAGCACGGACAGGCGAGGCGTCGGGCAATGTGGCAGGTGCCTGGCAACTCTTGGGTTCTGCTGTTTCTGGCGGCGCACCAGGAAACACCACCACCCAAGAGTTTCACAGCCGCCTGCAATCCGAACCGGCCGACTTTGTGCGTGTGCCGGAACGCCAGGAGTCGGCGCACTGGATTACCCGCACCGCGCTGTGTGTTGAGGTGCGTGACCCGCGCCGCGCCAATGGCCCCAAAGCCGAGGCGGTTGGTGAAAAGTATGGTGTGATCTACGTGTTTATGCCTCCGCTGGAGCAGATTGAGTATTACCTTGATTTGCTGGCGGCAATTGAGGCGACTGCGCGGGAATTGGGGGTGAAAATTGTCATCGAAGGTTACCCGCCACCGCGTGACCCGCGTCTGAAATTACTGCAAGTGACACCCGATCCAGGCGTCATCGAGGTCAATATCCATCCGGTCTCAAGCTGGAAGGAGCTGGTTTACAACACCGAGTTCTTGTACAACGCAGCGTTTGAGTCGCGTCTGAGTGCTGAGAAGTTCATGACGGATGGTCGCCACACCGGCACAGGAGGTGGCAACCACTTTGTCATGGGTGGTGCCACGCCCGGTGACAGCCCGTTTTTGCGCAAACCCGAGTTGCTGGCCAGTCTCCTGTTGTACTGGCATAACCACCCCTCACTGAGCTATCTTTTCAGTGGCATGTTTGTCGGACCTACAAGCCAGGCGCCTCGGGTGGACGAAGCGCGCAATGATCAGCTCTATGAACTTGAAATTGCCATTGAGCAGATCTACAAGAACCGTGCGCTGTATGGTCAGGCCATGCCGCCGTGGCTGGTGGATCGAACTTTACGCAACATCCTGATAGATGCGACCGGCAACACCCACCGCAGCGAGTTTTCGATCGACAAAATGTACTCGCCGGATTCGAGCACGGGCCGCCTGGGCCTGCTGGAATTGCGCGCCTTTGAGATGCCACCGCACCCCCACATGAGCAGTGTGCAACAACTTTTGTTGCGCGCCTTGGTCGCCCGGTTCTGGAAAACACCTTACAAAGCCCCTGCAACACGCTGGGGCACCGAACTGCATGACCGTTTCATGTTGCCAAAGTTCATTCAGATGGACTTCGCCGACGTCATGGCCGAGATGCGCTCCGCCGGTTATGCGTTTGACGACAGCTGGTTTGCGCCCCATATCGAGTTCCGCTTCCCGCTGATCGGATCAGTGTGCTCGGCAGGTATATCACTGACACTGCGCAATGCGCTCGAACCCTGGCACGTCATGGGCGAAGAAGGTGCACCAGGCGGGACTGCACGTTATGTGGACTCATCGCTCGAGCGCATCGAAGTGCGGGTGTCTGGCCTGAATGAAAGTCGCCATGTTGTCACCTGCAATGGCCATGCCATGGCCCTACAGCCCACCGGCGTGGTGGGCGAGTTCGTGGGAGGAGTGAGATACAAGGCATGGAATCCACCCAGCAGCCTGCATCCGGGCATCGGTGTACATGCTCCGCTGGTCTTTGATATTGTCGACACTTGGATGAAGCGCTCTGTTGGCGGATGTCAATACCATGTGGCGCACCCGGGTGGCTTGAGTTATCAGGCACTGCCTGTGAATGCTAATGAGGCTGAAAGTCGCCGCCTGTCACGTTTCACGGCGGGTGGCCACACACCCGGTGCGCTGGTGGTGCCGCCTGCGACGATTAACGTTCCTGCGAGTAGGGAATTCCCGTTCACATTGGATTTAAGACGGATATAGACTCTCGCCTTTAATCCAAGGAGCGCTCATGTCGTTGAACCAGCGCCTGAGGTGCTGGCCAAAGGTTCAGGGTCATCATCGGGCGTTATCAGACTCCAGGACGTTTAGGGGTCTGATACGCCGAACGAGCAAGTCATATGAGTGGCATGGCCCAGGATCGGCCTGACGACAAACCGCCGGATCGCCAGCCTGTCCGGTGGGATTTGTTGCGTATCGCGTTTGAGCGCATGCCGCTGAACATCGGCATGACAGCGCTAGCGAGCCTGCTTTTCACTGGGTTGTGGTGGAATACCTTTCCCACGCGCCTGCTGGTGATCTGGAGCATCTCAATCCTGACTCTGAACGTGGCCGCCCGCTATGTACTGTGGTCTGTGTTTCGTCGGTGGCAGTCGATCGACACCAATGTGATTCCATGGGAGCGGGCATTTCTGGCTCAAACGGCACTTGCGGGATTTGCCTGGGGACTCGGCCCGACCCTGATCATGCGCCAGTCAGTCACAACCGAGTCGGCCTTGCTGGTGGCGATGCTTTTCGCGGTCTGTGGTGTGGCCATCAACACACTGTCGGCACAACGCTCCGCATTGCAGGCGTTTATCGTGGCAGCCATGTTGCCGCCAGCTATGACAGCCTGGAATGCACATGGAAGCACCAGCACGCTGGTTGCCTA
This sequence comes from Rhodoferax sp., assembly GCA_018061265.1. Classification (GTDB taxonomy): domain Bacteria; phylum Pseudomonadota; class Gammaproteobacteria; order Burkholderiales; family Burkholderiaceae_C; genus Rhodoferax. Next base: position 8,900 of record JAGOUM010000110.1, read on the forward strand.
CACTTTGGTTGGTGGTGCTGCTGTGCTGTTGGTGATTGGCCAGAGCACCAGCAGGGCAACTCAAAAACTGGTTGCAACCCAACTGCGCATGCGCAGCATTCTGGAAACGGCCCTAGACGCGGTGATTGAGGCCGATGACCAGGACAGGATCACTGACTGGAACTCAAGCGCAGAAACAATGTTTGGCTGGACGAAGGACGAAGTCCTAGGACGCTCATTGACCGACACGATTGTTCCGCTCATGCACCGCACCGCCCACCGCGCAGGCATGGCACATTTCCTGGAAACCCGGGAGGCACATGCCTTGAACCGACTGATCGAAATGACAGCCCTGCGGCGAAATGGAGAAGAGTTTCCGCTGGAAATGGCCATTACCGCGATCAAGATCGGCGACAAATGGCAGTTCATCGCGTTTGCCGCCGATATTTCAGAGCGTCAACACAATGCCGAGGCCCTCAGGGAAAGTGAGCTGCGATTTCGCAACCTGATCGAGTTGTCCCCCGATGCCATTGTGGTACACCGCAATGGCATCATGCTGTATGTCAACCCGGCCGCCATCCGGCTTTTTGGTGCCAAGGGGGCCGAAGACTTGATCGGCACACTGGCGTTGGAGCGGGTTCACCCGGCGTTCAGGCAGTTTGTTCTGGACGGATTCAGGTCGCACGAGCGAGACGGTGACCTTGCCTCTATCCTGGAGGCCGTATTTCTCAAGCTCGATGGAACGCCCGTCAGTGTTTCGGTGCAAGGTAAAGCCATGGTCTATGGCGGAGAGCCGGCCATTTACGCCTCGATGCGTGACATCACGGAGTCCAAAAAAGCCGATGAAGCCATGCGGATTGCAGCGACTGCCTTTGAGTCGCAGCAAGGAATGACGATCACCGACGCCCACAACGTCATTTTGCAAGTCAACAAGGCCTTTACTGAAATCACCGGCTATTCGGCGCAGGAAGTAATCGGAAAAACCCCACGACTACTCAGTTCTGGCCGCCATGACCCACAGTTTTATGCAGACATGTGGCGTGAAATCGCACAGACCGGAAAATGGCAAGGCGAGATCTGGAATCGGCACAAAGATGGCAATGTGTTCCCGGAATGGCTGACCATCACCGCTGTGCGCAGCGCTGAGGGCATGGTCACCCATTACGTTGCCGCCTTCAGTGACATCAGCCAAAAGAAGGCCGCAGAGAGCCTGATCAAGAACCTGGCCTTTTATGACCCGCTGACCGAACTGCCCAATCGCCGGCTGCTGATGGACCGCCTGGAGCAGGCACTGACTTCGGGTGCCCGGCACAAAAAAGTGGGTGCCTTGTTGTTCATCGACATGGATAACTTCAAGAATATCAATGACACGCTGGGCCACCAAAAAGGCGACCTGCTGCTTCAACAAGTTGCCCAACGTTTATCTGCCAGCGTGCGTGAAGTGGATACCGTATCGCGATTGGGCGGCGACGAGTTTGTGTTGATGCTGGAAGAATTGGGCGACACCGCCATCGAAGCTGCCGCGCAAGCTGAAGCGGTGGGTGCCAAATTGCTGATTGCTCTTGGGGCACCCTATGTGATTGATGCACGCGAGTGCCGCACCTCACCAAGCATCGGGGTTGCCCTTTTTACCGATCAGACCGAAAGTGTGGACGAGCTGCTGAAGCGGGCAGACATGGCCATGTACCAGGCCAAGACTGCCGGGCGCAATACCTTGCG
>JAGOUM010000245.1 GCA_018061265.1 Rhodoferax sp.
CTGCCCAGACCCTGAACTGACAACGCGTCGTCAATTTCGGTGGTGGCAGAATCGTCGATCGAGAAAGCCTGGGCTTGGGCCAGCGGCAGGTCATCGGTGATCAGTGGTGCCTCAAGTTTGGCAAAGCCGGTGCCTTTTGGGAAATTCTCCAGCAGGAATCGGCGCCAATGGAACTGGTAGGGGGAGTCGATGGCACCAGAGCGCATCAGCAGGTCCAACGGGCCCAGATGTGTCGCGCGCGAGGCTTCTACCACCGCCTTGTATTCGGGTGCGTTTTTGTCCGGTTTGAACAGGATCTTGTACAACTGATCGCGGATGGCCTGCGGGCAGCTGCCGGTGCCAAGCTCGGCGACCCAGGCCTGAATCTGCAGGCCAATCTGCTTTTTCTTCTCGATGGCCGCCAGCGCCAGCGCCAGAACATCGGCCGGGGCTTTGCGAAACCGGCCCTTGCCTGCCCGTCTGAAGTAGTGTGGTGCGTCATACAGTGCAAACAACATGCCGGCTTGTTCGGCCAGCGTCGCCTGGGCTGAGAAATAGTCGCGCGCAAGATCGGCAAAGCCAAACTCATCCTCGGGCGCAAACTCCCAGGCCATCTCCAGTTCGATGCTGCTGGCAAGCACCTGTGCTGCGCTGATCAACTGCGCCGGTTCGGGTTTTTCAAAGCGCAGCAGTACATTGGCCGTCTTGACCTTGACCCGTTTGCCACTGTCAAGCTCAACTTGCGCTGACGCGTCGGTCTCGGAGAGCATCCGCCCGGCGAGGAATTTGCCGGTTTCTTCAAATAATAAGTGCATCGCCAGATTGTCCCATGGGCCGCTGCCGACCCCGGACCCACACCGGTGTCGTGCCCCAAATCAACCCGATCGGTCGATCAGCTGATGAAATTGAAGAGTGAGAGCTTCTGGATCTGCGCGTAAGTTTGTAGCGCAGCCGAATAACCGGTTTGCTGGTTCTGGAAGTCCGAGATGCCCTTGACCATGTCCAGATCTTCGGCGCGGGAGCGGTCGGCCTCCAGCTGGATGCTGCGTGTTTCCTGGTTGGCGCTGATGCGGTCGGCGCGGCCAAGCAGATCACCTGCCTTGCCACGCTCGGCAGAGATACGCTGCATGCCGATGTCGATGTTGTTCAAGGCCATGCTGACCGCCTGGGCTGCAGCGGCGTTGTTGCTGGCACTGCCGATGTCTCGGATGGCCTTGTCCATGACACTGAACACGCTGGCGAGTGGTTCGATGGTGAAGTTGTCTGCCGCGCCCAGTGTGCCGCTAAGTGTCAGATGCAGGCCAGGCAGATCAATGGGAATACTGGTCGTTGAGCTGGGATATTCCGCACTGGTGACGCTCACCGCGGGCAGGGCAGCGGCACCAGCTGGGGTTTCCACCAGATCGTAAGTCACCGTACTGGTGCCTGGTGTTGCGCCAGCTGTCACCACCAGGTTGCTGATGTTGTACGTGGCGCCAGTGATCAGTGCCGCATTGGTCACACTGACCTCACTGGCGTGTAACTGTGTACCCGGGTTGGTGTTGCGAACGTCGTAAGCACCATCACGATTGGCTTGCAGCATGAAGGCGCTGTCGCCGTCCAGCGTGTAGGGAATGGAGGTCTCGGTGCTGGCCACCTGACCCGGCAAACCTTTGAAGGTGTAGTCGGGCACCGTGGCTTGTGGCCCGACAAAAGGTGCCAGGGCGCTGCCAAGAGCGCTAAAAAGTGGTTGACCGTTGGTGTCTTTGGTGTTGGCAAGCGCAAAAACATGTTCCCGCAAACCCTGCAGTTCCGCGGCAATTGCGCTGCGCTCGTTGGCACTGTTGATGCCATTGCCGGCGCTGACCACCAGCTCGCGAAAACGTTGCATGGCGTCGGTGATCGACCCCAGTGTGCTCTCTGCGACCTCAATAGCATCGCGTTGGGACTCCAGCGCTCGCTGGTCCGTGGCAATCCGGTTGATGCGCGTCAGCGCCCGCTCTGCCAGTGCCGCGCTGGTCGGGTCGTCGCTGGGGCGCAGCACACGTTTTCCGGAGGTCAGGTTTTCCTGCAAGGTAGACAGTGCACTCTGGCGCTGGGTGATGTTGCGCACGGCCGTGTCGTAGGTGTTGGCCGAGCTGGTGCGGTAAAACGTGGTCATGGTGGGTCTCCTTGGCGCAGCGCCAGTCAGCGCGCAACGGCCTGCATCAGCGTGTCAAAAATGCCTTGTGCCACCTGGATCACCTTGGCAGATGCCTGATACGCCTGCTGATATTGCAGCAACTTGGCCGCCTCTTCGTCGAGATTGACACCCGAGACACCGGCACGGTCTGTTTCCAGGGTGGCGGCGAGGCCCGCTGAGACCTCGGCGGTGTAGCTGGCGCTTTGGGTGCGCACGCCAATCTGCGAGATGATGCTGGCATAACCATCGCTCAGACTGGAGCCGTCAAACAGGGCCACATCACGCAGGCCCATGATGGCGCTGGCATTTCCAGCGTTGAGTTTGTAGTCGATGCCGTTGTTGTTCAGGCTGTCTTTGGCACCCACAATGGCGATGGTGTCGCCCGCCTTGGGCACACCCTGCAATACCAGCGACCATTGGCTGAGCGGCACCGTCGCAGGTACCGTACCTTCAATCGACTGCCCAGAGGTGTAGGTGTGGACAGTGGCGCCGGTGTCGCTGCGGGTGTAACTGTTGGGCCCGGTAAATGTCAGTACGACCGGTGTTGCGGCGGTTTCCACCAGCGGCGGGTTGGTCCGCGCCTGCAGGCTGGTGAGTTGCAGGCTGCCGGTATTGGCAGTGCCCATCTTTCCAGCGACCGGGCTGGCCACGGCGAGCGATCGAGGGGTGGCAAATTCGGCCTGAATGGCGTTGGCGGCCTGGCTGTAGGGTTTGATCAAGAACTGGTCACCCACGTTCGG
>JAGOUM010000246.1 GCA_018061265.1 Rhodoferax sp.
CAGCCTTCATGGGTTCCAGCCCCAGCTGATCCTGGCGGGCGGTGTTCATGGCGGCGCGGTAGTAGTCGCCCACCTGCTGTTCCGGGCTGCCCTTGACGTTGCCGCCTTGGCCGGCGCGCAGGGTGATATTGAGCAGTTGGTGCTTTAACGCGGTTTTGAGCAGGGCAAAGCCACCGATGTCGGTTTCTGAATCCGGAATGGTCAGGCTGTTGAGCCAGTTGCCGGTGGCGTAGGCGTAAAAGTCTTTGCGGGGGCTGACAGACTTGTCCATGTGGCTGGGTGAGTAACCCAGCGGGCCCACTGGCAGCACCGAGGCGGCGCGGGTGGGGCGTGCAACAAGCGGTGACAGGTTGGCCTCGTTGGCGTCGGCAGCCGACGCCAACAATGGTGTGCTGACCAGCAGCGCGGTCAGGGTCTTGAGGGATAGCCCCCTCACTTGGCGACAGGCAATTGACATGATTCGAGGCACTCCAAAAAAATAGTAGTTCAGACAAATCCAAACGTGGCCACTCAACCACCCACTCATTCACCCCTGATCGGCCCACGACTTTTCGCATCCGAGTCGTACCAGGTGTCTTCTCCCTTGAGTCGGCGGTCGCCCTGGATGGTGTAGGTGATGAACTTGTCTTTGAACACCAGTGCACCGTCGCTGCGTTTGGCCTTGACCGGTTTGCCGTTCACCCACACTTTTTCCTTCGCATCGATCCTGATTTTGGCGACTGTCGCCCCTTCAGTACCGGTGGCAATCCAGTTGCCTGTATAGGGCGAGCCACCCGATGCGGAGTTGTCAGCCTTTGCCGCACCAGGGACTGGTGCAGAGGTTGAGGCCGCGCCAGACTTCGCTGCTGCAGCGGCTTTGGCATTTTCGGCTTTGGTTTTATGAATGTCGCAGCCCTGAAGCTCAGTGACCTGGGTGCAACCCGAGCGCTCCAGTTGCTTGGCGTATTGGGCATTGATGGCATGGGAGGGACTGGCAAATACCAGAACCAGCACGGGAGCGAAACGAAATATTGGGTTCATTGGTTTGATCTCAACATGTAGTGAAAAGTTGATTCCGATGCTGGTCGTCCTGCCATCAAGCCGGGCTCGTCTCATACGTATGCAACTGGCTCTTCAGCAGGTAGTGCACGCCAAAAAACAGGCCGCCAGCGCCCTCAGCTTGATTGACGTCGCCAGAAATGCGCACGATGACGTGGTTTGTCCCCTCTTCAAGCAGTAAAGCACTTTTTGCTGTGATCAACGTTGGAGGCAACACGCCATTGGGCTTGCTGCTGACCAGGTTCAGGCTGCCGATGGTCACTTGCGCCAGGTTATGGCTCAACTCGCCACGCGCTGCCTTGTCGAAGAGGTCGGCCATCTGGCCAGCACCGGCATCCAGTGCACCTTTAAGCTCGCCGTTGGTTTTGGCTCGCTGCAACTCCTGAAGTGTCAGGGCCAGCGGCAGGTGCACCACGTAGCGCCCGGACCAACTTCCGTCCTGAAGCTGTGCAACCAGGGCAAATCGATAGTGATCATCAGAGCCTTCCTGCACAAAACAAAACACACTGGCTTCCACACCCTTCCCGGTTGTGCCCAATGTGTTGCGTTGCATCAGTTCCGAGCGCACCGCCTTGCCAGGCGACAAGTCCGAGAACCATGCGCTGACTTGGTGTGCTTGTCCTTGATGAACCTGGTTCATCACACCGCTTACAACCAAAGGCACTGGCATCAGCATATCGACCACCGCACGCGCAGTGGAGACGGACGGCAGCCAGACCCACTCGTTTCCCTCGAGCACTACTGCGCCATCGGGCAGAGCGCTTTCTGGCAGCACAGACACCAGGCGTACACCCGCTTGCCATTCAGCAGTGGGTAGGGGCGTCGGACTCTGTAGCGTGGTGCATCCCAACAGGGGCACTGCCAACGCCGCGACTGGCAAGATCAAGCGCATCAAACGCCCCCGTCTTCCCGATCGGATCAGCGCGCGTCGTATTCGCAACGTTTGCGCTGGCCGTTGGCAGGGTCACCAAACTGGCTGGTGGTGCAGGCGATGCTGCGGCTGACGTCTTTGGTGTTGAAGCGTCCATCCACACCAAAGCGCACGCGGGTACCGTAAGGCACCCTGCATTCGCCGTCTTCGCTGGCGCAATAGACCCAGTTGCCGCGTGAGTAATTGGAGCCGCGGTAGTCACGGTATTCTGGCCGGTAGCTGGATTGGTAGCCGCGTTCGTCGACGCCTTTGTTGTAGCCGTCGCTGTATTCGCGCGAGTTTTCGTAGTTACGGAACGGGTGGTTGTATTGGCCGTCGCGAAAGCCGCGCTCAAAGTCGGCGGTCTGGCGTTCGTTGTAATTCTGGTCGTCACGGTGGTGCGACTTGTGGGCCAATGCGGCAATGCCAAGCAGGACTGCGGCACCCACAGCGACACCGGCGGCCGAGTTCGAGCTTGACGCCTCGGGTTGGCCGCAGTCGGAGTTGCCTACGGTGTTGATATCCCGGTAGCGCCCTTCTTCGGTGCGGGTGCGCACACACTTCTTGCCGCTGCTTTGCCACCAGTAGGTATAAATGCTGGTGCCACTGCGCGAGGTGTGGTTGGCCACGTAGCCGCGTGATTCCATCTGGAACTCACCGTCGCCACCTTTGACGTCCAACAGATCGTTCAGATCATTGGGTGTCTGACCTTGGGCAAAGGCAGGCGCCCCTGTCAAAGCCAGCGATGCGGCCAGTGCGGCCGCAGTGAACTTGGTAATAAAGCCAGCATTTTGGGTTTTGCTCATAGTGAACTCCAGAAGGTAGTGAACGCCGAAAAATTGTGAACCTCGAAATACAGTTTTTTAATTGTTAATTATTTATTAATAATATTACCTGTTTTTTGAGTACGATTGAATCCCGCCATGC
>JAGOUM010000247.1 GCA_018061265.1 Rhodoferax sp.
GCCAGCGTCAGCGCCCAAGTGAGCGATGCCAAGGCCCGGCGCGCCTTGGCGGCTGCCAACACCCAGCGCAACCAGGACCTGGCACGGCAAAACTTCATCAGCGCGGGTGCCCTGGAGGCCAAGCTGCAAGAGCAGGCTTCGGCCGACGCCGCGCTGCAAGCCGCACAGGCCAACCTGACCGGGGCCGGGCAAGACCTGCTGCGCCTCAAGGCCGAGCGCGCCGCGCTGGTGCAGCAGCGCGGCAATGTGCGCCTGCTGGCCCCGGCCGACGCGGTGGTGACCAGCCGCGAGTTTGAAGCCGGCAGCACCGTGGTGGCGGGCCAGGCGGTGATACGGCTGGTGGACCCGGGTAGCCTGTGGGTCAAGATGCGGGTCGATCAGGGTCGTTCTGGCGGGCTGGCCCCAGGGCTCAAAGCCAGCATTGTGTTGCGCTCGTTGCCCCAGACCCCGCTGCCCGGCCAGGTGGCGCGGCTGGAGTTGATGGCCGACGCAGTGACCGAAGAGCGCATCGCCCAGGTGGCTTTTGCGCAAATGCCGCCCAGCGTGTCGGTGGGTGAAATGGCTGAGGTGACGCTGCAGTTGCCTGCCACCGCACCGGCCCTGCTGTTGCCCAACGCCAGCGTACTGCGCCAGCAGGGCAAGGCCGGCGTGTGGCGACTGGTGAATGGCCAGCCCGAATTTGCCCCGGTGCAATTGGGTGCCAGCAGTCTGGACGGGCAGGTGCAAATCCTCAAAGGCTTGAGCAAAGACGACAGCGTGGTGGTCTACAGCGAAAAAGCTTTGAAATCCGGTGCCAAAACCAAGGTGGTTGACGCTCTGGTCAAACCGGCAGCCCAGCCATGATCAGCCTGGCCGGGCGCGACATCTTGCACGGTTGGGGCAAATTCGCCTTGACCGGACTGGGGCTGGGGCTGCTGATTGGCGTGACGCTCTCCATGGCGGGCATTTACCGTGGCATGGTGGATGACGCGCAGGCCCTGCTGGCCAACAGTGGCGCGGATTTGTGGGTGGTGCAAAAAGACACGCAGGGCCCGTATGCCGAGGCGTCGAGCATCAAGGACGACGTGGTGCGCAGTGTGCGTGGCATGCCCGGCGTGGGCCAAGCCGCCAACGTGACCTACCTGACGCAACAGGTGCAAAAAGTGGGCGGCGACGAGGTACGCGTGATGGTGGTCGGCATCGAGCCCGGTCAGCCTGGTAAACCCGGTTACCTGGTGGCAGGGCGGCAACTCACCCGCAACCATTACGAGGCGGTGGTTGATGTCAAGACCGGCTTCAAGCTTGGTGAAACCTTGCGTGTGCGCCGCCACGACTACCAGGTGGTGGGCGTGACACAGCGCATGGTGTCCTCCGGTGGCGACCCGATGGTGTTTATCCCGCTCAAAGATGCGCAAGAGGCGCAGTTTTTGAAAGACAACGACACCATCCTCAACGACCGGCTGCGCACTGCCGCCAACCCGGCGTTTAACCGACCAGGTGTGCCGGGCTTGCTCGACGCGGTGCAAGGCCTGCAAACCAGCAGCCACAACGTCAACGCGGTGCTGGTTCAACTGCAACCCGGCTGGCAGGCGGATGCCGTGGCAGAGCCGCTCAAACGCTGGAAGCATGTGCAAGTGTTCACCCGTGTCGACATGGAAGAGATTCTGGTGGCCAAGCTGATTGCCAACTCAGCCAAGCAGATTGGCATGTTTCTGGCCATTTTGTCGGTGGTGAGCGCGGCCATTGTGGCCTTCATCATCTACACCATGACACTGGGCAAAATCCGCGAGATTGCGGTGCTCAAACTCATTGGCACGCGCAACCGCACCATTGCCGGCATGATCCTGCAGCAGGCGCTGGGCCTGGGGCTGATCGGTTTTGTGGTGGGCAAAGTGGCCAGCACCGCCTGGGCGCCGGTGTTTCCCAAATACGTGCTGCTGCTGCCCAGCGACTCGGTGATCGGCCTGATCGCCACGCTGCTGATCTGCGCGCTGGCCAGCACGCTGGCGATTCGCGTGGCGCTCAAGGTCGACCCGGCGGCGGCGATTGGATAAGCCATGCAAGCCAACACAAACAACAGCGGCGGCATCCACATTGAGGGCTTGCGCAAGGTCTACGGCAGGGGCGACAGCGCGGTCGAGGCGCTGAAAAACGTCAGCATGTCGGTGGCCCCGGGTGAGGTGGTGGGCCTGGTCGGCCCCTCGGGCTCGGGCAAAAGCACGCTGCTCAAATGCCTGGGTGCCATCATCGAGCCCACCGCCGGGCGCATGACGCTGGGCCACGAAGTGATTTATGACAATGGCTGGAAGGTGGACGACCTGCGCGCGCTGCGGCGTGACCGCATTGGTTTCATCTTTCAGGCCCCCTACCTGATTCCGTTTCTGGACGTGACCGACAACGTGGCGCTGCTGCCGATGCTGGCCGGCCAACCCAACGCGCAAGCCCGCGCCCGGGCGATCGAACTGCTGACCGCGCTGGACGTACAACACCGCGCCAAAGCCGAGCCGTCGCAACTCTCGGGGGGCGAGCAGCAGCGGGTGTCGATTGCGCGGGCCCTGGCCAACCGCCCGCCGGTGATTCTGGCAGATGAGCCCACCGCCCCGCTGGACAGCGAACGGGCCTTGGGTGTGATGCGAATCCTGAACCAGATGGCGGAAAAGTTTCAGGCGGCCATCATTGTGGTGACGCATGACGAGAAGATTATTCCGACCTTCAAACGGATTTACCACATTCGCGATGGGCAGACGGTGGAAGAAGTGGGTGAGGGCCGGGCAATCTGAACGACCAATGGCCTTACTCGAACGACGGCGTCTCGGGTTTGGCCACCGGTTTACCCGCTGCCGACCAGGCGTCAAACCCGCCAACAATCGACTGCACGCTGAGGTAGCCCATGTC
>JAGOUM010000248.1 GCA_018061265.1 Rhodoferax sp.
GGTCTGCTGGCGCACCTGCTTTTGAAAGAACGGTGCCCAGCCCAGCACCCAGCCGCCCATGCCGAGCGCCTGGCGTGACCAGCGCCAGAAGTCAAACTGGTCGTGGTGGGTGGCAATCAAACGGTCAGGTGTAAAGGTGAAGTCGGCCTCGATGATGTTGTGCACCCGTCGGCGTGTCACACTGAAGCGGTAATGCGCCTCCCAATGCACATGGCCAGTGTTGGCATCGGCATATACATCACCAAAGTCGAGCCGCCAGTCCTCTCGGCCCTTGTCTCGAACCGCCTCACACAGCATATGCCACATGCCACTGATCTCATGCTGTGTATTCAACATGAATGCCGGATCGCGAAACTGCGCATCGGGGGCGTAACAGGCGGCCATGGTGTCGGCATCGAGGGCGGCAAACGCGTTATAAAACCTCTTGAGTGTCTGTTCATTGGGGTGCATGGCAGGATGATAAACGCGCCCTTGGCCAGTTTGGGTCAGCGGGCGTATATCGGTGGTTCGGCTCGGGCAAGTCTCAGGTCGCAGAAAACAGCAGCGCACCAGCCATGGCGCCCATGGTCAATGCGATCAGGCTGTCGAGCACCCGCCATGCGGTGGTGGTCTGAAACAGGGGTGCCAGGTAGCGGGCCCCAAATCCCAAGGCCGAAAACCACAAGACACTACCCGTGATTGCCCCGGCACCAAACCACCAGCGGCCCGGATCCGGCCGCTGGTTGGCGATGGAACCCAGCAGAACCACTGTATCCAGGTACACATGCGGGTTGAGAAAGGTAAAGCCAAAACAGGCCGCCAGTGCAGTGCCCAGCGGCACGGCAGTTGTCTGAGTCAGTTGCAGGTGTGAGCCTTGCCAGGCACGCCGCGCCGCCAGCAGCGCGTACCACGCCAGAAAAATCGCCCCCCCGTAGCGGGTCAGCAGCATCAAGGGGGTGTTGCCGCGCACCAGTGCACCGGCACCGGCAATACCTGCGACGATCAACAAGGCATCTGACAGCGCACAAAAAGCCACGATGGGCAGTACATGAGAGCGCAAAATGCCATTACGCAATACAAAGGCGTTTTGTGAGCCAATGGCCACGATCAGCGCCAGGCCGGTGGCCAACCCCCCCCAGAAGTCAGCCAGCATCTGCAGAGTTTGCCGTATTGTCGTCCGCCAGCTCAGCGTTGCAGAAGGGCATCTTCAATCAGCACCGGATAGACATAACCCGCGCCAAAGTCCTTATTGGTGCGCAGATTGCCCGACACCGTCAGCACCTCACCGAGGCGGGCCTCACTGGTGCTGGTGACCAGAATGTCATGTGAATTGTCAGCCGCCTGCCCAGTGCCGTCCTGCAGGTGAATCCAGTTTTTGCCCATGATTCCGGGGTTGTACTTGACCACCTTGGCACTCAGGCGCACCGGTTTGTCCTTGAGCCTGGCTGCCCCGGTGACCAGCTCTGCCACGGTGAAGGCATTGGCACCGCTGGCCTTGGCGACCTTGATCGGGCCAGCCGACTCGGCCTTTCGCATGGCGGCGTGGGGGTCCGAGGTGGTCGCAGCAGCGCCACTTCCCGCCAAGTTGCCGAAATAGATGACAGGAAAAGTCTTCTTGAGTGTTTTGCTCTCGAAGTTCTGCATCTCGTTGACGTTCTCCAGCGTCACGGTACTGCCTTTCTTGACCGGCGCGCGGCTGACGGCAGCCCAGCTTTCACCCTGAGAGGTCTTGAGTCGGACATAGGTGTAAATCTCGACATCCTGGGTCTCCAGAACAATACCGCTCAGGGTTTTGGGTGATGCAGGTGCGCTTGCATAGGTCAGTGTGCCGGCAAGAAACAGGCTGGCGAACAGCAGATGTCGTTGGTTTTTCATGAGTTGGTTCGAAGGAATAAGTGCGGGAGCATAGCCGCATCAGCCAAGCAGGTCGGCCAGGCGGGTGATGGCATGCTGCACTGCCGCACTGCGTATCTCGGCGCGGTCACCGGTGAACTGGCATTTCTCGCTGTGGATCTGCTCTTTCATGGCAAAACCAAACCAGACCGTGCCGACCGGTTTGTCGGCACTGCCGCCGCCCGGACCGGCGATGCCGGTTACTGCTACGGCCACGTGCGCCTTCGCGTGCGCCAGGGCGCCGGCCACCATGGCCCGCACGACCGGCTCGCTGACGGCACCAAACTGTGCAATCAGCGCTGGTGCAACGCCCAACTGCTCGGTCTTGGCGGCGTTGGAGTAGGTGACAAAGCCACGCTCAAACCACTGGCTGGAGCCACTCAAATCCGTACAGGCTGCCGCGATGAGACCACCCGTGCAGCTTTCTGCGCTGCACAGCATCCAGCCGTTCTTTAGCAATAAATCTGCCACGAGCGCAATGGGATAAAGCATTTATTGCTATAAAAGTAATGTCAAATTGGATTTACCAGGTGCGCCATGCCGCAATCAGCAACAGTGTGCAGAATGCGGCCACCAGGTCATCAAGCATGATGCCCCAGCCGGCCTTGCGCCAAGCCGCCGGATCGGTATGTGGGTCAAGATCATGAAACAACTGGTCTGCCCAGGCCACTGGACCCGGCTTGACCGCGTCAAAAAACCGGAACAGCGCAAACGCCAGCAACTGTGCCCAGAATCCGCTCGGGCCGATCAGCCATAACACCAGCCAGAACGCGGCGATTTCGTCCCACACAATGCTGCCGGGGTCTGGCACCCGCATATGCCGCGCGGTAACGCTGCAAGCCCACCAGCCCGCCAGGACGCTGACACCAATCAGCATGCCCCATTGGGCTTCGCTGAGGCGATGTTGCAGCACCGCAAATACACCCCAGGCCCACAAGGTGCCCATGGTACCGGGTGCTTTGGGGCTGAGTCCGGCGCCAAAACCCAGCGCCATGACATG
>JAGOUM010000111.1 GCA_018061265.1 Rhodoferax sp.
ATGTGGGTGGATACCAGGTAGTTGAAACCGGCAAAGCGTACTTTCTGGTTGCTGTAGTCCCAGATCACCAGCAGCCAGGCCGACAGCGCGGCCACCTCCCAGCCCATCAAAAACGTGACCGCGTGCTCACCGGTGTAGACCAGAATGAACGACAGCGAGATCATGTTGAGCAGCGCAAAGTGCACGCCAACATGGCGCGGGCCGTCAAAATATTTGCGCAAATAACCCACGGCATACACCGCGCCCAACAGCGTCATGGGCAGCGACCAGCTTAAAAAGAAAGCGCCAAGGGCGTCCAGGCGAAAGTGCATGGCGCCAATCGGATGGCTCCAGGGCATTTCCAGCGTCAGCGCTGGGGCGCCCAGCATCACTGGCAGCACCGCAGACCAGACCAGCAGCGTGGCCACGGCTTGCGATGTCAGCCCAAAACCGGCGCGAACGCGGTTGCCTACCGGCAGCAGGCACAGCGCGCCACCTGCCATCAGCAGCCCGACGGCCAAGACAAGCTGCTGCATCAAGCCCGCCCTGACTGGGTGGATATCGGTAACTCAGAAGGTTTTTTTTGAGATTTCATGAATACACCACACAACAAAAACCGAACTCCAGAACAAGGGTTCAGTCAGCGTGAGGTGGGCCGCAGTGGCGCAAACGCATATCGAAATGACGGCGCTTGGATGGCGCGCTGGTCAATCCGTGGGCATGCAGGCGGTGTTGGGTCAGCATTTGCGACCTAATTTTACGCACACACTCACTGCACCCGGTCAACCGCAGCGGCCCACAATGCCTCAACTGGCGAGGGCCCGAGTCCTTGAACATGGGACGATTGCTGCGCTCTAGAATGACCGCCACCATGCCAAACCACACCACCACGATTGTTGTCGCCGCCATGCTTGCTTTGCCGCCCATGGCAGTTTCTGCTGAATCGCTGCGCTGCAAAAATCAGACGGTCAACGTCGGTGACATGCGTGCATCGGTTCTGCAACGCTGCGGAGAACCGTTGCGCAAACACACATTTTGCAAGCGGGTCGAAGCGCCGTCGGTTCAGCAGACTGCGGCGGGCGTGACTGTCGTGACCGAGCCGCCCTGCATCAATGTCGACGAGTGGACTTACAACCCCGGATATGGCCAGTTCATGACCACGCTGCAAATCGAGGGCGGTGTTGTCAAGGCAATCAAGTATGGCGACAGGGTTCAGTGAACGTCTTTGCCAAAAGATCAATCGCCCATACTGAATTTTTTGATAGCACTATGCGCATGCATGCAAAGCGCTAGAGGCTATTTTTACTGCTTTTTCCAGGATTTTTGACGTCCTGCACGCGGCATTGCCGTTCTGTCCAGATGTTGTCGAACCCTGCGGGTACAGCTTTCTGGCTGTACCAGTGATACTTGATGCTGCGCCTAGCCAGGTGAGCAGAGGGCGCTTTCCCTGTTCTTTTTTTGAAAGAGTGCACATTCATGAAGACAATATGGATCCTGGCGACAACCGCCGCCTTGTTGGCAGCCTCCTCCGCACACGCCATCAACGCGAATTACGCCAAGCAGCTGGAGCGCTCGGGTTGCACCCAGGCGTCTGAAATGCAAGGCTGCGACGTCAAGAAAACCAAAGCAGAAAATGCCAAGGCCGGGTTTGTCAACGAGACACCCGCAGACGCCAAAGCCAGCTCAAGCCAGACACCCTATGCCGGCAACTGGGTGGCCAAAAATTCCAGCGGTGCAACCGTGGCCACCATCCGGATCGACAAAAAAGAGCGTGTCTTGGTCAACGGCAAATCAGTCAAAGCCAAGCGAAGCGATGGTGGCCTGATGTTCAAGGTGGGCAACATCTTGTACTTCATTCAGGGTGATCGGCGACTCAAGGATGAAGATTACTGGTCTGACTTTGACGCCAAAACCAAGGGTGCCATCATTGCCGAATGAGGCCTGCGCCTATGGCGGATCCGGGCCGAAGCATTGCGTGTGCGAGGCCCCGCTGAAATGTCGGTTGGCGGTGCCAATCCGCTGATTTCACGGAGAATCTGGTTCAATCGTTCTTCCAACCAACGCACTGAAACCTATGCCAGCATTACTCGCCTCAAACCATACACAGGTTGGCAAACCGCGGTTGTTTGCGCTCATGCGACCCGACGTTCTGGTTGTTTCGCTGGTCATGCACCTGCTGGGACTGGCATTGCCGCTGGCCTTGCTGCAGATTTATGACCGTATATTGCCTTCTCAGGCTTACGGTACGGCGACCTTTCTCATCGCCGGTGTGGGTATTGCCATTGTTCTTGAGGCGGTTCTCCGGTATGGCCGTCTGGCGATCTTTGCCAGACTTGGGGCCCGGTATGAGGCACTGACAACCATCGCCACGCTGGAGCGTTTGCAGCACGCCGATATCGGTGCGATCGAACGTCGTGGCCCTGCAGCCATCAGTGATGCACTCCGCGCCATCGGCCAGGTGCGTGATTTCTGGTCGGGTCAGGCGGGTGCCGCGCTTTATGAGCTGCCTTTTGTTGCGCTTTACCTTGTACTGATTGCCTACATCGGCGTCTGGCTCGCCGTCATACCGCTGGCGCTGTTTGTTCTGGCGCTGGGGTTTGCCGTGAAGTGGAACCCGGAGATCAAACGTCTGGCATCTGCAGCTGAGCATGAATCCCGGCAGCGCCAGGATTTTGCCTGGACATTGTTCGGCGCGCTGGCTTACTTCAAGGCCATAGGTGCCGAAGCCAGTTTGACCGGAATTTGGCGCGCGATCAATGTGCGATCGATGTCGGTGAATGCCGAACTGGAAACAAAACTTGGCTGGGTACGGGAAAACGCCACTGCGATTGGTCAGCTTTCAACGGTGCTGATCGTCAGCTTTGGCGCGATGGAGGTCATGGACGGAAGACTGACAACCGGTGCCCTGGCGGCCTGCACCATGCTGGCCGGGCGATCGATTGGCCCGGCGATGGCCAGCCTTGGCTATTGGTCTCAATTGGCCCGCATCGGGGAATCTCAAAAAATGATCGACGATTTGCTGGATTTACCCGATGCGCCAACTTACAGGATTGAGCCCGGGCAGCCTGGCCCGGCGGTAAAACTTGGGCATCTGCGTATCGATGCGCCAGATCTTTTGGCAGCGCCGGCCGTCCTTGCGCCGGGTGAAATTGTGCACCTCGATACCAGAGAAACGCCATTGGCCTCACGTTTGCTGAGCGCCATCGCCGGGCTGAGTCAGGATGATGGCATTCGGGTCGAGCTTGATGGCGTCGATCTGGACAAGTACAACCATGACGACTATCGGCGCGCCGTGATGCTGGTGACCCGTCAACTGGCGTTGGTGCCGGGTTCGATACTGAATAACTTGACGCTTTACGATCCTCGTTACAACGCGGAGGTCACACCACTGTGCGAAGCGCTGGGGTTGCAGGCACATATTGACAAACTCAAAAACGGTGTGCTCACGGAGGTTGGCCCGGCCAACGCCGAGCAGATGGACGAAGGCATCTACCAGCGCATTGCCATCGTCCGCGCGCTGCTTCGCCAGCCGCGAATCCTGCTGCTTGACCATGCGGCAAGCGGCCTGGACATCGACGGGGTCAAACGTCTGGCGGCTTACCTCCAGACACGGCGTGGCAAAACCACCGTGCTGATCGCCACCTACAAGGAACCCCTGATCGCTGCGTGTACCTGCTCGCTGGCGCTCAAAAGTCAGGGAGGTGAGCAATGAACCACGCGCATCCAACCGCAAGTTTCGCCAGCGAATCCTCACGAATCGCAGCTATCAATGCCGTCATCGGGGAAACCCGCCTGGCCAGCTCACCCCTGGCGCGTTGTATTGCACCACTGCTGGTCGCGCTCAACTGGCTGGGTGCGCCGCGGCGGCTACTTGCCGGCCTACCATCTAAGGACACCGCACTGGGTGTTGATGGCCTCGCTGGGCTGCTTGGCAGTCAGGGTTTACGAATGCGTCAATTGCGCTGGGGTGAGTGGGCCGGTCGGTTCGACGCTTTGCCCACCGGCAGCATTGTTGAAGCGGCTGGTCAGGCACGGGTCTACCTGGGTCGCCGCGACAACCAGGAGTGGTGGCACAACGGTGAAGTGGTTCTACAGTGCGCCGAACCCGGCCCGGCGGACACACTGTTACTGATCGAACCCGACCCGACCTTTCAGCCACTCGACGCGCCGCAAACCGGGTGGTTGGGCAAACTGGTGATGGTGGCGCGCCGTGAAATTGGCGGTGTGCTGGTGGTCAGTTTGGCGGCCAACCTGTTGGCGCTCGCACTGTCCCTCTTCACCATGTTTGTGTACAACATGGTGATACCCAGCGGTGCCACCGGTACGCTCTGGTCCATGGCCGCTGGCGCCACCCTTGCCGTCTTCGGCGCCTGGGGGTTGCGTATGGCGCGGGTTGGCCTGGTTTCCCGGCTCACCGGATGGGCGGGAGCGCACATCAGCCATGTTGCCATGGGCAAGACGCTCGGACTCCCGCTTGAGGTATCGGCCCGGCTTGGCATCGAAAACAACCTGATCCGCCTGCGTACCCTGGAGAGCACGCGCCAATGGTTCAGTGGGGCAAGCGGCGCAGTGAATGCCGACTATCCCTTCATCATCATCTTTCTCGTCGTGATTGCCCTGCTTGGCGGGTGGATCGTCTTTGTCCCAGTGATCGGGCTGATGCTGTTTGCGCTGATCTCATGGCCGCTGGCGACCATGCTCAATGCCCGGGCAAATGCGGTCAGCCTTGTCTCCCGTCGCTTTGGCGAAATGATCAGTGTGCTGACTAGCCGCCTTCGCGCGTTGCGGGGAGTGCCTGGCACTGCCCTTTGGAACCGCCAGATCAGCGACCTGGTGGCGCAATCTGTGGCGCTCAACCGCGAATATGCGCTGGCAAATGCACTGACGCAGACTGTCGGGCAAGCGCTGTCGATGCTGATTGTGCTGGCAACCATGGGCGTGGGGATCGCGCTGGTGCTGGCACAGGACATGAGCACCGGCGGCCTGATTGCCACAATGATGCTGATCTGGCGAGTCACCACGCCAGCCCAGCAATTTTTCGCCAGCCAGGTCCGCGTAAAGCAACTGGTGGACTCCACTCACCAGCTGGATCGCCTGCTGTCCACACCCGGCGAGGCATCCAACCCGCAGCTGACCTCCACGGTGACCAGCCTGTCACCCGCGGTGGAAGCCGATCGCCTGTACCACCGTTACAGTGCAGACCGCGAACCCTCCCTTGCCGGAATCAGCTTCAAGCTTGAACCCGGTCAGATTCTGGCGGTTGTCGGCCCCAATGGAGCCGGAAAGAGCAGCTTGCTTGAAGTTCTTGCGGGTATACGCCCACCACAGAATGGCCGTGTGCGTATTGGAGGCCGCGACATCCGTCAGTTTGATCCGGTGGACTACCGTTCATGGCATGGCTACCTGCCACAACAGATTCCGGCGCTGCCAATCACCGTGCGCGAGGCCATGACTCTGCGCCGACCTGCCAGTACCGACCGGGAACTGTTTGACGCACTTTGCCGCGTAGCGGGTGGGAAATGGTGGCAGTTTTTTAAAGCCAGTTCCGCTGCGGCGGCCCTTGATGTCAGTATCGCGCCGTCGCGCGAAGACCGCGAGGCAACGCGGGGTCGGTTTATCGTGCGGCTGGCCGCGTCGGTGCTTGGTGATCCACCACTGGTGCTGCTCGATGATCCGCTTGGCGACCGGGACCCGGCACTTGACCCGCACCTGATGATTCTGCTGGATCGCTTGCGTGGCCAAAGTACCGTCGTTTTGGCGACGCATCGCCCTGACCTGATTCAGCGATGCGATCTGGTTGCTGTCCTCAACGACGGGCAACTTGCCCATTTCGGGCCGGTCGCGACGCCAGAGTCTGTCGCTGCGCCAGCAAAAGTCTGATTTTCAAGGAACACGCCATGAGTCAAGTTTCCACACCCGACATTGTTACCGTCGCTGCCGGTGATACACGCACGCTTTCCAGCATTGACGCCCTGCTGGATGACCGTGGCCAGTCACGGACATTGCGGCATACCTTGATAGGTATCGTTGCCGGTGTCATCGTGCTGTTCGCATGGGCCATGTTGGCCCAGGTTGACGAACTTGCCCGCGCCCGCGGCGAAGTTCAGCCTGGTGGTCATGTGCAGGTGCTGCAAAGCCAGGAAGGCGGGACCATTGTCAAACTGCATGTCAAGGAGGGTGACAGTGTCAAAGTGGGCCAAGTCATCGCGGACTTTGCCACCACCGACATCGAAAAGCTCAGAACCCAGACTGACATCAAGCTCAACGCACTGGCCATTGATCGCGAGCGCATGCTGGCGGTGCTGGAAAGTCGCAAGCCGGATTTCGCCAGTTTTCAGCAGGAATACCCCATGCTGGTGCAGCAGGCACTGATGACCTACCGGGAGCAGATTGCCAACCGCGACGCCGCCATTGCCGCCAAACGTGGCGAGGCCGGGCAGCAAAGTGCCTTGATCGGAGGGGCTGAGGAAAATCTGCCACTCATACAGCGCGAAATTCGGGAAGCCCAGGACCGCCTGCGTCGACTGGAAGAAGGCGCAAAGAAGGGTGTGGTGACCCAATTGGCCCTGAGCGATGCACGCCAGCAGGTCTCGTCACTCGAGGAACGACTGGCCGATACAACAGCCCGTGCCGCTGGAATGCGCAGCACGGTGGGCGGCGTAGGCGCCGAAGTTGCCCGGGTGCGGGCCGAATTTAACCAGCAACTGAGCCAGGAGGTCAGCAAGGTGACCGAGCAGCTGCGAGAACTTCAGGCAGAGCGCAAGGCACTGGAAGATCGGCAGGGCCGGATCGAAATCAAGGCACCTGTCACCGGAATCGTCATGAACCTGCCCCAAACCGCAGAAGGGGCCGTGGTGACACCGGGTGGCGTGGTGGCTGAGATCGTACCGACCGGCATGGATATTGTGATGGAGGTCATGGTGCTGCCGCGCGACATTGGCTTCATCAAAGAGGGTCAGCGCGCCAGCGTCAAGCTTGACAGCTTTGACTCGGCACGCTTTGGCGCGGTGGAGGGGCATGTCAAACGCGTGGCACCCACATCCACCAAAATGAAGGAAAACGGCGCGCCGTTTTACAAGGTCGAAGTGGCACTTGCCAAACCCTTTGTTGGCGCAGAGAACCACCGTCTGATGCCGGGCATGACCGGGGAGGCCGATATCGCAACCGGTCGCAAGTCGGTCATGCAATACCTGCTCAAGCCGATATTCCTTGCTTCTGACACCGCCTTCCACGAGCGATAACCACTCCCCTACTCTGTCCTTTCCGAGGTGAGCAATGGACAAAAAGAACACTGGTTTCACCAGATCCGACCTGACAGCTGAACAGCAGGCGGCGCTTCTCAAAACCCGTGAGAAACCGCTTGGCCAGGTTGGCGAACCCATAGAAGGTGGCGAAATGGTTCCCATCGCCTGGGAAACCGGCATCAGCCCTGAGCCGATTCCCGCTTCGGACATTGAACCGGATGTGGCGGGTATCTCGACCAATACCAATGCCAACGTCGATTCGGCGGCCAATGCGCCCGCCGGACCCGTGCGGACATTTCATACTGACGACACGTCTTCGCCACAATGCGAACCCGGAATCCCCCCTCAGTTATTGACACAGACAAGTACCGTTGCCCCTGTTTTAGGCAGCATCGGCCCGCTGACGCACGTGGATCTGGATGTCTCAGGCCCCTGGGTCGTGACGCCAAGCAATCAACCGCCGGTGACTCAGCCCCCGATCCACATTGATCCGCCACAACCACCGCTGCCACATCCAACTCTGCCGCCCGTGGTCACACCACTACAGCAACCACCGTTGAACCAACCTCCGTTGCATGTGGATCCGCCCAAGCCACCGGTGGTACAACCACCGCTGCCTCATGTGATTACCCCACCGCAACAGCCGCCCGTGAATCAACCGCCGTTGCATGTGGATCCTCCACAGCCACCGCTGCCACATCCCACTCTGCCGCCCGTGGTCACGCCACCACAGCAACCACCGGTGAGCCAACCGCCGTTGCATGTGGATCCGCCACAACCACCGCTGCCGCATCCAACTCTGCCTCCCGTGGTGACTCCACCACAACAACCACCGGTAAGCCAACCGCCGTTGCATGTGGATCCGCCACAGCCGCCGTTGGTACAACCGCCGCTGCCCCAAGTGGTGCCGCCACCCAATCAGCCACCGGTAAGCCAGCCGCCGTTGCATGTGGATCCACCTCAGCCACCACTGCCGCATCCCACGCTGCCGCCGGTGGTGACACCACCCAATCGGCCACCGGTGACCCAGCCTCCGGTTCATGTGGATCCGCCAGAGCCCCCACTGCCGCATCCCACGCTGCCGCCAGTAGTCACTCCACCGCAGCAACCACCTGCCAGCCAACCGCCGGTGCATGTGGATCCACCTCAGCCACCACTGCCACAGCCTACGCTGCCACCAGTGGTCACACCACCGCAGCAACCACCGGTAAGCCAGCCACCGTTGCATGTCGATCCACCACAGCCACCTCTTCCACATCCCACGCTGCCGCCGGTGGTAACACCACCCAATCAACCTCCAGTAAGCCAGCCGCCGTTGCACGTCGATCTACCACAGCCACCTCTGCTACAGCCTACTCTGCCACCGGTTGTTACTCCGCCACAGCAACCGCCGGTGAGCCAACCGCCTCTGCATGTGGATCCACCGCATCCTCCACTTCCGCATCCCACGCTGCCGCCAGTGGTCACACCACCGCAGCAACCCCCTGTAAGTCAGCCGCCGTTGCATGTGGATCCACCGCTGATCCGGCCCACTCTCCCACCGGTGGTCACACCACCACAGCAACCGCCGGTGAGCCAGCCTCCAGCTCATGTGGATGTGCCCCAACCACCGCACCCTCAGCCTGCACTTTTTGTTGGTGCGGATAAGGGAGACCTCATTGAAGATAACAACGTATCGGCTGGCAGGATCAGTACATCCGGGACCTTGAAAGTGCTGGATCCCGATCCAGGTCAGGGACTTCTACAGGCACAAACGAATTCGCAGGGGACCTATGGCGTTTTCAGTGTGGACACAAGTGGGCATTGGACTTACAGCGCTACCAACAGTGACTTGGCGATTCAGGCGCTGAAAGCTGGCGATGCCTTGAACGACCGCTTCACGGTCACCAGCGCTGACGGAACCCAGCACACCGTAAGCGTCACGATTCAAGGCACGAACGACGCTCCCACGCTTATCGTCCAAAGCCACTCCCTGATCGAAGATGGTGCACGAGTTGCCGGCCAAATGGCCGCTGGCGATATCGACAGGGGCGACTCAAAGACATTCAGAATTGCTGCTCCGATAGCGGGTTTAACCTTCCAAACCGATGGCAGCTACACATTTGACCCAAGTGATGGTGCCTACCAGCACCTCGCTGCAGGTCAGACCGAGACCTTAACGGTGCCGGTCACGGTAGCCGACAGTGCGGGTGCGACTGCAACACAGAACCTCAGCATCACACTGACCGGTACCAACGATACCCCCACCATCGGTGGCGTGAGTACCGCAGCCGTCACCGAGGACAAGAATGTCATCGGTGGCAGGCTGGAAACTGGCGGTCAGCTAACGATCACCGATGTAGACACCGGCCAGGATCACTTTGAGGTTCAGATCAACAAGCCCGGGACTTACGGTACCTTCAGTGTCGGCGCGTCAGGGCACTGGACCTACACGGCAGACAATGCGCAGACAAACGTGCAGTCCCTCAACGTTGGCGAAGCGCTGACTGACCATCTGCTGGTTCTTTCGGCGGACGGGACCCAGCACACGGTGAGCGTCACCATTCAGGGCACGAACGACGCTCCCACGTTGACCGCCCAAACTCACGCAGTGACCGAGGACGGCGCACGGCTTACCGGGCAGATGTTGGCGCAGGATGCCGATGCTCACGATGTCCACACCTTTTCTATTGGCTCCTCTGTACCTGGTCTGAACCTCACCCGTGACGGTCGTTTTGCTTTTGACCCGGCAGATGCAAGTTATCAGCATCTGGCGGCGGGACAAACTCAGACTTTGGTCATTCCTGTGACCGTGACTGACCGGGCTGGTGCCGCTGCAACACAGAACCTGAGTATCACCGTGACCGGTGCCAATGATGGTGCGGTGATCGCTGGCGTCAGCCACGGGGCGACGTTTGAGGATTCCGCCAACCTGGTCAACGGCAAGTTGACTGTGCAGGATGTCGACACCGGCGAGGCTGCATTCCAACCGTACTCGGGGATTGGCGTCTACGGCATCTTTGGCCTGAAGGACGACGGAACCTGGAGCTATCAGATCAACAACAGCAAACCTGAGGTGCAGGCACTGGCAGCGGGCCAGACGGCAACTGAAACGTGCACTGTTCATTCGATCGACGGGACGAGTCAGCAGGTCACGGTCACCATTGAAGGCAAGAACGATACGGCCGTCATCGGCGGCGTCAGTTCGGGGCAGGTCAAAGAAGACACGACCTTGCGTACAAAT
>JAGOUM010000249.1 GCA_018061265.1 Rhodoferax sp.
AAGGCACCAATGTCGGGG
This sequence comes from Rhodoferax sp., assembly GCA_018061265.1. Taxonomy (GTDB): domain Bacteria; phylum Pseudomonadota; class Gammaproteobacteria; order Burkholderiales; family Burkholderiaceae_C; genus Rhodoferax. The sequence continues at coordinate 19 of JAGOUM010000249.1, forward strand.
CGACGGTGGCTGCCTTGCAGGGCTTGGGAGCTGACCGCAAGGTGGTGGTGATTCTTGGTGGTGAAGGCAAGGGACAGGACTTCAGCCCCCTGGCCGATCCTGTTACACGTTATGTTCGGGCCGTGGTGCTGATTGGCCGGGACGCGCCGCTCATCCGGGCGGCGCTGACCCACACCGGTGTCAGCCTGCTCGAAGCGGCGTCGATGCCACAGGCCGTCATGCTGGCGAGCAGGCAGGCCCAGCCCGGCGACGCGGTTCTGATGTCGCCCGCCTGTGCGAGTTTCGACATGTTTGACAACTACGAGCACCGTGCCCGGGTGTTTGTGCAATCGGTTGCCGATCTGGCCATTGAAACTGGAACACAGTTGGAGGGCACGGTGTGAGTGCCACAGCCATCGGTCCGATGCAGCGCCTGAGCCAATGGCTGGGCCAACTCGGCACCCCCGACGGCGATGTGTTGCCGGTGCGACTGGGCACCACCCGGTTGTCTTCCACCGGTGCCGCACCGACGCGGGCACAAGGCTTTGATCAGCCATTGCTCTGGGTCACCGTGGCGCTGCTGCTATGGGGGCTGGTGATGGTGTATTCCGCCTCGATCGCCATGCCCGAAAACCCGCGTTTTGCCAGATACACCCACGGCTATTTCCTGGTGCGCCACGCCATGTGGTTGCTGATGGCCAGTGCAGCGGCCACGTTGGCGTATCAGATACCGTTGACCACCTGGGAAAAAATGGCACGGCCACTGTTTGTGCTGTCGTTGATCCTGCTGGCGCTGGTGCTGATTCCCCATGTGGGCAAGGTGGTTTACGGTGCCCGACGCTGGATCAGTATTGGACCACTGAGTTTTCAGCCTTCCGAACTCGCCAAATTCACGGTGCTGCTGTACGCCGCTGATTACATGGTGCGCAAAATGGATGTGAAGGAGCGCTTCTTTCGCGCTGTGCTTCCCATGGGCACGGCAGTCGCGATCGTGGGTGTGCTATTGCTCGCCGAGCCGGACATGGGGGCCTTCATGGTGATTGCTGTCATCGCGATGGGCATTCTGTTTCTGGGCGGTGTCAACGCGCGCATGTTCTTCCTGATTGCGGCGGTGCTGCTGGTGGCGTTCGCCGCCATCATTGCCTCAAGTGAATGGCGGCGTGAACGGATTTTTGCCTACCTTGATCCCTGGAGCGAGAAAAATGCCCTGGCCAAAGGCTACCAGTTGACCCATGCATTGATCGCCATCGGCCGCGGCGAGGTGTTTGGGGTTGGACTGGGAGGCAGTGTGGAGAAGCTCAACTGGTTGCCCGAAGCCCACACGGACTTCCTGCTGGCGGTGATTGGTGAGGAGTTTGGCCTCATCGGTGTGGTGCTGGTCATCGGGCTGTTCTTATGGATGGTGCGCCGCATGATGTACATCGGGCGGCAGGCGATTGCGCTGGAGCGGGTATTTGCCGGGCTGGTGGCGCAGGGTGTGGCGGTATGGGTGGGTTTCCAGGCGTTTATCAACATGGGTGTGAATCTGGGCGCTTTGCCCACCAAGGGACTGACACTGCCACTGATGAGTTACGGCGGCTCGGCCATTCTGGTCAATCTGGTCGCGATCGCGGTGGTGTTGAAGGTGGATCGGGAAAACCGCACCCTGATGCAGGGAGGTCGCGTATGAGCGGCAAGTGCGCGCTGGTGATGGCCGGAGGCACCGGGGGCCACATTTTTCCCGGTCTGGCGGTGGCGCAAGCCCTGCAGCAACAAGGCTGGCGGGTGCACTGGCTGGGCGGGCGGGGCAGCCGTGGACAACCCAGCATGGAAAGCCAGCTGGTGCCGCAGCATGGTGTTCCCCTGGAGATGATTGACTTTGGTGGCTTGCGCGGCAAGGGCCTGGCGACTGCAGTTTTCTTGCCCCTGCGTCTGCTCAAGGCGTTTTGGCAAAGTATTGGTGTACTGCGCCGGGTCAAACCCGACGTGGTTGTGGGGCTGGGGGGTTACATCACGTTTCCGGCGGGCATGATGGCGGTGCTGATGGGCAAACCTCTGCTGCTGCACGAGCAAAACTCGGTCGCAGGGCTGGCCAATCGGGTGCTTGCGGGGGTGGCCGACCGGGTGTTCACCACCTTTCCCGACGTGATTCGTGGTGCGAAGTGGATCGGCAACCCCTTGCGGGAGGCTTTCTTGCGGGTCGATCCACCCGAGCAACGTTTTGCCAGCCGCAGCGGACCCTTAAAAGTGCTGGTCGTCGGAGGCAGTCTGGGCGCGCGGGTGCTCAATGAAGTGGTGCCACAGGCGCTGGCCTTGCTTGCACCGAAGCAACGTCCCCAGGTGTTGCACCAAAGTGGCACCAAACAGATCGATGCCCTGCGCACGCATTACGCCGACGCTGGCGTTGTGGCCGATTTGACCCCGTTTATCGACAACACCGCGCAGGCTTTTGCCATGGCCGACCTGGTGATCTGCCGTGCCGGTGCCAGCACGGTGTCCGAGATCGCCGCGGTGGGTGCCGCCGCACTGTTTGTGCCGTATCCGTCTGCGGTGGACGACCACCAGACCACCAATGCGCGGTTTCTGGCAGACCACGAAGCTGGCTGGCTGCTGCCACAGGCAGAACTGACGCCACAGAAACTGGCTGAAATGCTTCAAAGTTTGAAGCGACTAGAGTTGATGGGTAAAGCGATAGAGGCTAAAAAGATGCAAAAACTTGACGCCACCGAACAAGTCGTGGCCGCCTGTGACGAGGTCTCGCGATGAAACACGCCATCAAGCACATCCACTTTGTCGGCATGGGCGGCGTGGGCATGTCGGGTATTGCCGAGATTCTGTTCAACCTGGGCTACGTCATCTCCGGTTCTGACCA
>JAGOUM010000019.1 GCA_018061265.1 Rhodoferax sp.
AGCGAGCATTTCGTGGAATCCTATGTCAGCAGCAAGCGCTGCACAACTGAATTGCATTTCGCTCCATTGCTGACCTTCATTTTTGACTGGCAGCTATGGAGAAAAGTGGCTGACTCTTGAAGGCTGATTGCGGGTGCTCCCGACAGTCGGCTGTCCGGTGGTCCAGTTCAACCCCGTTCAGCAGCCGTCCAGGGCCGTTGCCATCGTGCCCACAAGAGTCATTCGACTCTTGGAATTGCTTGATACAAAGCGGACGCTCAAACGATGGCAACTTGCATGATTATTATTTGCAGCCAGGCTGCGCACCGCAAAAGCGTTCAAACGGCTTCAAATGCTGGCCCATGGATCTGAATCCAAACCTGGGCTCGCACGCTTGAACCGGAATTCCTCATGATCAGATAGAAATTCACTGCATCGTTGAAACACGCGGTAACTTGATTGTGAACGCAGTTATGGTTGTGGATGAGGCTGCAGAAATGCTTCCTCCATGTGCTGAGACGATGGACTTGGCAATTGCCAGACCGAGGCCAGTTCCGTCACGACGTTGACGTGCAGTGTCAACTCTGAAAAATCGATCAAAGATACGTTCCAGATATTCTTCTGGAATGAAATCACCCGTATTTTCAATTCGCATTGAAACCCAATCGGTTCCCTGCGAAATACAAACATTAATGGATGCATTTGGTGCTGAATGTCGAATGGCGTTGGACATAACATTCCCAATGGCCCGCCTCAACATAGACCTGTCGGCATTCACGATCGCGTCACCTTCAAGGATGAGCCGTAATCCCTTGTCTTCTGCGACAGCATCATAGTAATCAAAAAGGGCTTTGATCTCCTGAGCCAGCGTGATTAAGGTGCAGCTTGATGCAGTCAAACTGTTCTCGGACTTGGCTAACAGAAGCATGTCAGAAATCATCCGGGTCATATGATCTAATTCTTCGGCGTTCGATTCGAGAACGCTTCGGTACTCGTCGGCACTGCGCATTCGCGTTAATGAGACTTGGGTCTCAGTCATCAAGTTACTGACCGGCGTACGTAATTCATGCGCAATATCTGAAGAAAAATCGGAAAGGCGCTCAAAAGCTTCTTCAAGACGGGCCAGCATGTCATTGAGTGACTGCGCAAGCTCCTCTAGCTCCACTGGCACTGAATCAACCTTTACACGTCGATTGAGCTGTTGAGCCGTTACAACCTGAGCTTGATCGCGCATGGCGCGCAGGGGCTGCAGTCCACGTCTCACAGCAGCCCATCCGAGCAAGCCGCTAAAGGCAGCAGCAATTGCGACAAACAGCCATAAGGTTTGCACGAACGACTGCATGTATGCCAGGTGATGCATGATGTCCATGGATGTCGCCACGATGACCTTGACTCCGGGATCAGTACCAATCGACACCTCATCGGCAATGCCTCGATACGACTGCTCCCCAGACTGCCATATGAAGGGTTTTTTCGGGTGATTGGCAGCGCCTGACATGACCAATTCTTTGGGGAAGGTAGCGTTTGGTGTGGAAAAGATCGTCTCACCCTTTGCGTCATACACGATCAAGTCCAAACCCTGGTGACCGACAAGTGCATCATTTAAAACTCGCGCAATCTGAGGACGATCACTTGGCAACTCAAATTTTTCAAAGGTATGACGAGTCAACATCATTTTGGCCGTCAAAACCTCCATATCCTGTTCTTCAAAGTGCTTTTCAACCGTTGAAGAAATGACAAACCCGAGTGTCATCAGAACCACGGTAGAAGTAATCGCAAACAGTAATGTCAGCTCCAGCGTGATTGATCGTTTTCTGTTCAGGCGCAATCTGGATTCTCCAAAACATAGCCCATGCCGCGAATTGTGCGAATCAGCTTCGGTTCGAAATCGTCATCTACCTTGGCGCGCAAACGTCGCATGGCGACTTCAATGACATTGGTGTCAGAGTCAAAATTCATATCCCACACTTGAGAGGCAATCAACGAGCGCGGCAACACCTCGCCCTGGCGTCGCAAAAGCAATTCAAGTAGTGCGAACTCTTTGGCTGTAAGGTCAATGCGCTTTCCAGCACGGGTAACCCGACGACGCATCAAATCAAGATGCAAATTGGATGCCTCCAAATAGTCCGCGGCAGAAACCTTGGATCCTCTGCGCAAAAGGGTTCGAACTCGGGCCAGCAGTTCCGAGAACGCAAACGGTTTGACCAAATAGTCATCGGCCCCGAGCTCTAGCCCCTTCACTCGATCATCAACATGATCGCGGGCAGTCAAAAACAGCACTGGAATGTCCTTGCCTGAGCGTCGAATGCCAGTCAACACCCCCCATCCATCTATGCCCGGCAGCATCACGTCCAGTATGACCAAGTCGTAATCCTCTGTGAGCGCGCTGTGCAAACCGTCTGTCCCGTTGCGCAACAGATCGGTGACAAACCCCGCTTCAAGCAAACCTTGTTTGAGGTAATCCCCGGTTTTTTGCTCATCTTCAACAATTAAGATTTTCATGGCGTCCCTTCAGTGTTTTCTAGTCTGGCACCATTTTCAATTGCAACAGTCCCGTAGGTGATCAGATAACAAGAATGTAATTTTCGGCTCATCGAACTGTTAGGTGGCAGCGGTCACACTTCACATTTCACACTTTGCCCATTACATGTTGATGTGAAAGGAAATGTCTTGACTAAAAATTCAAATTTGAACCGGCGAGAAATGGTCATTGGCGTTCTTGTGCTGCCTTGGGTGGCAGTACAAGCGGCACCTTCCCGTGAACTGATCGAGGTGTGGAAAACGCCAACCTGTGGTTGCTGTAAGGATTGGATTTCGCACTTGGAAAAAGAAGGTTTTGATGTCAAGACCTACATGGTGAGTGAGTCAACCAAAACTGCTCAGCGAAGCAAGATCGGCATCCCAGAAAAAATGGGCTCCTGTCATACAGCTCTCGTTAAGGGTTATGCCCTGGAGGGCCATGTGCCAGGACGCGACATTCGTCGCTTGTTAAACGAGCGACCACGTGCGCTTGGATTGGCGGTGCCGGGTATGCCCGTTGGCTCACCTGGTATGGATGGTCCTGAATATGGGGGCCGCAAAGATCCATATAACGTTTTGTTGGTTCAGCGCGATGGTTCTTCCTCTGTCTTTCATGCCTATTCATGAGTGCAATTCGCGTGCAACTGCATCGGTCCCCCCTATTTTTGATCAATTGTTCTTCGAGTTCTGGAGTGAGACATGAAGCCTAATGTGCCAGGCACCAAACGAAGCCATAGTTGGCGATGTCAATACACGGTGTTAGCCGTGACGGGGTTGTTGTTGACTTTTGAAGCACACACCCAAACCATTGCAGTCGCACTCGATCAGGCGTGGTCGCGCCATCCACAAGGTGTAACCTTTGTGGCGCGCCTGGATGAAGCCAAAGCGCGGGGTGATTTGGCGGGGAGTTTTACGCCCACTCCACCTGCAATATCCCTATCCAATGCGACTGACCGTCTAAATGCTGACGCTGCACGATGACCAAATACAACCGTCGCGCGCTATTCACGGTCTGGTCGTCAAACGCTTGATCGTCGCATGGATTGCGCTGTCACTGGTTGTTGGTTCAGTCATGGTTTATCGCGAAATGGACAAGATTGATAAACAGGCTTTCAACTTGGCCATGAAAGCATCTTCGCCTCTGCGCGAACACGTCACCAAGATTGGTGATCAGCACGCCGAGTCATTAAAAGGCGCCTTGACTCCACTGATTGGGCAGGGCTATTTACAGGCCGGGGTAAGCAACGCAGATGGACAGTCCGTGGCTGAAGCAAGCCTGCCTGAAGCCAAGGATCTATTGGCCCGCCTGCAAACGCCGAAAAGCGGACCCTTCAACGCTGACGCCGAGAAGCACCGCGTCGTGTGGTTGGATAAAGGTCTCATTGTGTTGGTGCACATGCCTTTGTTTGATCAAAGTAACAGTGTCGTTGGAAATTTCTACGGTGTTTACCAGGTTGACCCGCTGACACGTCAAAGTGCGGTTGCAGAATTGATCAGCAATGTCGCCGTCGTGCTTTTTGCCATTCTGGTTACTGCAGTCGCTCTCTACCCCGTGATCATCGGGCTCAACAAAGGCGTGTTGCAGCTTTCGTCAAGACTGATGCACAGCAACATCGAACTGATGGAAGTCCTGGGCAGTGCAATTGCAAAGCGTGATTCCGATACGGATTTGCACAACTACCGCGTCTGTCTTTACAGCATCCGTTTTGCTGAAGCCTGTGGCTTTTCGGATCAAGAAGTTCGAACTGTCATCACAGGCGCGTTTTTGCATGATTTAGGAAAGATTGGCATCAGTGACACCATTCTTCTCAAACCTGCAAAGTTGACGACAGAAGAATTCGCCATCATGAAAAGCCACGTCCAGCTGGGAAAGGACATCATTGCAAAATCAAGCTGGTTAAACGGTGCGCGGGACATCATCGAATTTCATCACGAACATTTTGATGGTGGCGGTTACCTGCTTGGGCTCAAGGGTGAATCAATACCTCTGGCGGCACGGCTTTTTGCCATCGTTGATGTTTTTGATGCATTGACGTCTCATCGGCCCTATAAAACGCCATTGCCACTGCCTGAGGCTCTGCAAATTCTCGGTAACGGTCGAGGCAATCATTTCGATCCAACACTACTCGCCGCATTTGAAGATGTCGCTGTCGAATTGCATACAGATATTTCCCAAATGCCAGAGATTGAACTGCGAAAGCGCTTGCATGGCAGGGTTACGGACTATTTCTTCGACCGGTTGAACGTCGCTTGAAGAAAGTTTTCCGGTAGAAGCTACTGGATGAGACCACATGATCAAAAACCGCCTGAATCCCACAATTTAAAGCGCCTGACAGCAACCAAACCGCCCCCAACCGAATCCGATTTGTCTATGTCGTGTTCTGACTCCTTGCGCCGCATACTGGCGGCTCTTTTGGTGGCCGCCATCGGCACGTTCTCCACATCGGCGACGGCCCAGTCGAGTGACAAGAATGTCGTCAGCACAGAGCAGATCCGCGCCGAACTCATGGCCTACGCCCCCGACGGCGCCGACCCCGGCAAAACCGTCTGGGTCGGGTTGCAACTGCAGCATCAACCCGAGTGGCACACCTACTGGAAAAATTCGGGCGACCCGGGTCAACCCACCCAGCTCAGCTGGACCCTGCCGACCGGCGTGCTGGCCGGCGACACGGCCTGGCCGCTGCCCAAAAAACTGCCGCTGGGCACACTGATCAACTACGGTTATGACGGCAGCGTGCTGCTGCCGGTGCCTTTGACCATCACGCCCGACTTCAAGCTCGCGCTGCCGAACCCCGCGTTGGAGATCAAGCTCAAGGCCAGCTGGGTGGTGTGCAAGATCGAATGTGTGCCGCAGGACGGCGAGTTTGTGCTGCATCTGCCAGTCAACTCCTCGACCGCGCTCAACGCAGCCAGTTTCGATGCGGCGTTCAAGACCCAGCCCAAGCCGCTGACCGAGTCCAGCAAGATACAGATCGCGGGCCAGCGGCTGCAGTTGTCGGTGACCGGCCTGCCCGCCGCGCTGCAAGGCCAGACCCTGGATGTGTTCCCGGAAACCCCCGAGGTGGTGGAAGCCTCCGGCGCTTGGACCCAGGCCTGGCAGGGTCCGGTGTGGACCGCCAGCCTGCCGATCACACGCTACCGTGGCGCCAGTCCCGATACCCTGCCACTGTTGCTGGTTGCTCAAACTGCCAGCCAACGCAGCGGCTGGGTGACTCAGGCCAATGTGAGCGGCAACTGGCCGGCCGACGACGCACCAGGCGCGTCGGCCACCGCGACCCAAGCCGCGCCGGTAGCCGTGCCACCGAGTTTCTGGCTGACCCTGGTTGGCGCCCTGCTTGGCGGCATGATACTGAATCTGATGCCCTGCGTGTTTCCGGTGCTCGCCATCAAGGTGGCGAGCTTCACGCGGCACAGCGAAGACCGGCCAGGCCACCGGGTCAGTGGCCTGGCCTACAGCGCCGGCGTCATCCTGTCCTTTCTGGCGCTGGGCGCGCTGATGCTGGCCCTGCGCAGCGCGGGGGAACAGCTCGGCTGGGGCTTTCAGCTCCAGTCGCCGGCGGTGGTGGCTCTGCTTGCGGCACTGTTCACGCTGATCGGACTGAACCTGGCCGGGCTGTTTGAATTCGGCCAGCTGCTGCCCAGTGGCCTGGCCACGCTGGAGGCCAAAAACCCGGCTGCCAACGCCTTTTTTTCGGGCATGTTGGCGGTGCTGATCGCCTCACCCTGTACCGCGCCGTTCATGGGCGCCTCGCTGGGTCTGGCGCTGAGCCTGCCGGCGCCGCAGGCGTTGCTGATTTTTGCCGGCATCGGCGTGGGCATGGCACTGCCCTACCTGGCGGCCAGCTGGTCACCGGCGCTGGCGCGCCTGCTGCCCCGCCCGGGCGCCTGGATGGACCACTTTCGCCGCGCTATGGCCTTCCCGATGTTTGCCACCGTGGTCTGGCTGATCTGGGTGCTGGGCCAGCAAACCGGCATAGACGGCGCCGGCGCTTTGCTGGCGCTGCTGGTGGCCCTGGCGTTTGTGATCTGGGCGGCAACCCTGCACGGCACCAGCCGCCTGCCGGTGCTAGCGCTGGCCATAAGCAGCCTGGTGCTGCTGGGCTGGGGCATTGGCAAAAACGTGGTCCATGTCGCTGCGCCCGAGAGCGTGGCGAGTACCTCGCGCTGGCAGGCCTGGGCACCGGGCAAGGTCGATCAGGCGCTGGCCAGCGGTGTGCCGGTGTTTGTCGACTTCACCGCCGCCTGGTGTGTGACCTGCCAATACAACGAGAATACCACCCTGGCCAATGCCGACGTGCTGGCCGATTTCGCCGCCCGAAACGTCAGCCTGCTGCGTGCCGACTGGACCCGCCGCGACCCCGACATCACGGCAGCGCTGGCGCAACTGGGGCGCAATGGCGTTCCGGTCTACGTGTTCTACAGCCCGGGTCGCGCACCGGTGGTGTTGTCGGATATCTTGTCGCTGGGTGACGTTCGGGCGGTGATGGCTGGTTTGTGAGCTTTTTGACTTTCCCCGACTTCAACTCCACCGACTGGAGCCGACCGGCCCACCGCGAAAGCGATGTCCGAAGGCCGTGTAGCCGTTCCGTTAGAGTGAGCAGGACAACTGGCGGCTCGGAGGAACCCTACACCTCTAGCGGTATTTGACGCGGTCGCGGTCAAACTGCACAGAGATATTTCTCAAATGCCAGAGATTGACCTGAGAAAGGTGCTTGCATGCCAGTCAGTCTGAATGACCGGATAACGAAGATGGGTGGAGTTGCGACATCTTGTTCTAGGAAGCATTCGTAGCCTCCTGACGCTCCAAGATGTCTATTGAACCCCGCAGTTTACTTGCGGTTTTCCAATTTCTTTTGCATGAAGAGTCTGGCAACTTCGTTACCAGACATGGAGATTGTTTTTCCGTCGCTGGTTTCCATTGATACACCGTCCTTCATGTAAACGATTTTCCCCATTGAATCTTCCATGGACATCTTGCCGTCCTTGTAATGGTGCATCGTGGTTCCATCCTTGAGTTGCACGGACTGCACGATAGCGGCATCGCCTTTTGAGACATCCGGACCTGCGGCCACTGCCGACAGTGCGGTAGCGACAAGACTCAAGGCGATCAGTGATTTGCGAATAGACATGATAAAACTCCATTTTGATGATTTCGGGGCCCTGTTGAGTTCTTCAGTAGGGCCGGTGATGCAACTGCTGCATCACTGGGGTTAATGTAGAACTCCGGTACTGTCAGCAGCATGACCCAGAAATTACAGATAAGTAGGATTTGGGTCAGACGCCGAATACCATCAGGTTTTGAAGTTTTCGTGCCGTCAATGTTGATCGTGAAAGGCGGTCAGAATTAGCAGCACCCCCCCGCCAGGTCATCCAAAATTGGGCAGTCAGGTCGTTCATTGTCTGGGCAATGTGTTAGCAGCGAAGCCAAGGTCCGTTGCATGGACTGCATGGCCTCAATGCGTACGGCCAAGTCCTCGACATGCTTTTGTGCAACGCGTTTCAAACTGGCACTGGCACGCGTTCGGTTGCGCCACAAGCCCACCAGTTCCGCAATCTCGATCATGGAAAACCCAAGTTCCCGCCCGCGTTTGATGAACTGCAGCGTGCGCACATCTGCCTCGCCATATTGACGGTAACCGCTGTCTGTAAGTGCCACTGGAGCCAGTAAACCCAGTCCTTCATAATGTCTGATCATCTTGGCCGAAACGTTGGAAAACGGTTGGTGTTTCTCACCAACAACTTCGTCTTGAAGCCGCATCTGATTGCCGACCTGTACCGCCAGCGCTGGCAGGTGGAGTTGTTCTTCAAATGGATCAAGCAACACTTGCGCATCAAGGTGTTCTTTGGTACCAGCGAGAACGCGGTCAAGATGCAGATATGGATTGGCGCGATGGCAAACGCCTGGAACGCCTGCTCAAGGCGGCACCGCTGAAGGTGTCCTTGGCCTGCCTGGAGGACATTGACTGGCGAGCCAGCCGTGGGCTCAGCCGCGAAGTCATCCACGCCGCTGGCCAGCGGGGATTGGCTGCGTCATGGCCACAATGTGCTGCTGACCGGTGCCACCGGTTGTGGCAAGACCTGGCTGGCGTGTGCGCTGGGTCAGCAGGCGCCCACCTGGGCTTCTTGGTGCTTTACGTGCGGGCGCCGCGCTTGCTCGAAGAACTCCATGTGGCGCATGGTGATGGCAGTTTCGGGCGGCGACTGGGTCAGTTGGCCAAGCTCGATTTGCTAATTCTGGACGACTTTGCCATTGCCCCCATTGCCGCGCATGAGCGTAACGATTTGCTGGAGTTGCTCGATGACCGGGTGGGCAGTCGCTCGACGCTTATCATCAGTCAGTTGCCGGTGACGGCCTGGCATGCCTGGCTCGATGAGCCGACCCTGGCCGATGCCATCCTGGACCGTATCGTGCATGGCTCGCACAAGATGGCGCTCAAGGGGGAGTCGATGCGCAAACGCGTGCAGGGCGCATGACCCGGGCGCTGTGTGGAGAGTGAAGTTGCACAACATGTTGGTCGAAGTCAAGACCAAAGCCGGGGTCAAGCCCGTGGATTTGTTGACGATGCGCCGTTGGCGCACCGGGGCGCTTGCCGTGGACAACTCTGGCGAGTTGCCCACCGCGCTCCCCGTTGACCACAAGCTCCACCGGCTGCGACGACCTGTGCCATTGCAAAAAATCGCAAACCAAACCCGCCCGTACAGGTGCGGGGTCCGCCTCGCTCAGACCGGCCTGTCCACGTTCATCGCGGACAGCTGGGGTATGATTGAATCCGTCACTCAGGGCTCCTGTACCGGGTGTTCGCCATCAATGGAATGCGCACTGGCGTAAGGTCCCGCCGTTGCCAATACGTATCCCCGCCGCGAATTGGTCAATTTGCTGGGATCATCGATGGATGGAACACCACCTTGACCGTGACCATGGCCTGCGTGTCCGTGGTGCATAAAGACATGCATCAAGGGGCATGCCAGTAAGATCAGCCAAGGCAAAGCTCCTGCAACGTGAGCTAGGTGCTCCGTTAACAAGCAATACGCAGCGACTGCGCCAATCACCAATAGCCCACGGCGTATCTGGAACTCCAAAAGCTTGGCGGTTGGTCTGGGGTTTCATGATTATGGCCCATGATTTGGCTTCTTACTTTGCGAAATCGTCAGGAAGGCGATCCATCATCATTTGCAGCATGGAAGTCATCATTTCCATGCGCTTTTCCATCATCTCGTGCTGGGTCAGCATCGCAGCGAATACTGACCACACCGCATTATGGTTTGTGAGTGTGGTGGTGGCGTTATAAAGCGTCTACGGTGAACATCATCGCCACAGTCTAAAGCAGGTGAAAAATTATTTGATGGGCTGAATATCTGTGACGATCATCTGGCCATTTTCGTGAAGAACCATGAAGCGCACCTTGTCTCCAGCCTTTACCATATCGAGCATGGACTTGTCTCTGGCCACAAAAACCATGGTCATTGGAGGCATCTCAAGGTGTTTAATCTCGCCATGTTTGATAGTGAGTTTTCCCGTTTCTTTGTCGATTTTTCGAACTTCCCCGTCTGTCAAGCTAGGCTTTGCAGACATATCCATTGTGTTGTGGTCTGGGGACGTCTGTGCAAAAACTGAGCCAAAAAATAGGGACGGCAGGGTTATGGCTATTGCAGCCAGCAAAGGTTTCGTTTGTTTCATGAAGTATTTCCTGAAAAGGTAATAGTCAAGGGACCGATAGCGAGTTGACCTTACTTGGCGGCTACGATGACGCGGCCTTTCATACCTGCCTCGAAGTGCCCTGGGTGCAGACACGCAAAATTGATGGTGTCCGCCTTTGTGAATTGCCAGATCACTTCTCCCTGCTTGCCCGGTGCCAGACTGATCTTGTTCGGCTCGTCGTGTTCCATATCGGGAAACTTCTTCATGACCTCGTAGTGTTCCAGCAGTTCCTTTTCTGTTCCCAGGCTGAATTCATGTTTGACGCCATCGGTGTTTTTTAAGACAAAGCGGATCGTTTCCCCCTTTTTGACCCGAATTTCAGAGGGTTTGAAGCGCATGCCGTTCATCATGTCCATTTCGATCGTACGGTTGACCTTGGAAGCGACTCCGGGTTTTCCAGTGGGCGAATCACCATGTCCTCCAGCGTGAGATCCCGAGGCCAATGCGGCAGAAGATGCTGCAAGCAATGCGATGGAAACCAGTGTGGAAGACTTCGACAGGAGGAGTTTTGCAAATTTCATGTTTACTTATTTAATGGAGGGTTGATAACGCTGAAAAAATTGAGCGACAAATGGCTTTGGCGGTGTTTTACAGTTAGTGCGACACTCCTTTGCCACTTGGCTTGATGGCGCTTGCAGCAGCAGGCGCAGTCTCGGTACTGCCAGTTGGGCGTGCGGTCTGTGGTGTGGTGCCATTCCACTCGTAAGCCACGGTGCCGGCTGGAAACTTGTATGGTCCGGGGTCGCTGTAGTCCCCCTGCTTCTGGTCTTTGCGCACCTTGAACACCGTGAACATGCCGCCCATTTCCAATGGGCCAAACTGGCCTGTGCCGGTCATCATGGGAGCCGTGTTGTCTGGGATGGGCATCTGCATTTCGCCCATATCGGCCATGCCGCGCTCGCCCATCAGCATGTAATCAGGTGCCACTTTCTGGATTTTCCCGACCAGCCCGCGGTGATCCACACCGATCATCGTTGGTACGGCGTGCCCCATGGCGTTCATTGTGTGGTGGCTTTTGTGGCAATGCATGGCCCAATCACCTTCTTCGTCAGCAAGCAGTTCAATCTGGCGCATCTGCCCTACCGCCAAATCGGTGGTGACTTCATACCAGCGCGTGCCGGGCGGCGTCGGGCCACCGTCGGTGCCGGTGACCAGAAACTCATGGCCATGCAGATGGATCGGGTGGTTGGTCATGGTGAGATTGCCAACCCGAATGCGAACGCGGTCGTTCAGGCGCACGTTCAAGCTGTCGATGGCCGGGAAAACGCGGCTGTTCCAACACCAGATATTGAAGTCGGTCATGGTGTTGATCTTGGGTGTCTTGCTGCCAGGCTCCACGTCAAAAGCATTGAGGAGAAAACAGAAGTCCCGGTCCACTTCGCTGATGTGGGGGTGTTTGGCCTTGGGATGGGTCACCCACATGCCCATCATGCCCATGGCCATTTGCACCATCTCATCCGCATGGGGGTGGTACATGAAGGTCCCTGGCCGGCGCGCCTCGAACTCGTAGACAAAGGTCTTGCCGACAGGAATGGCGCGCTGGTTCAGCCCACCGACACCGTCCATGCCATTGGGCAAACGCTGACCGTGCCAATGGACAGTGGTGTGCTCGGGCAACTTGTTGGTCACGAAGATGCGCACGCGGTCGCCTTCCACCACCTCAATGGTCGGGCCCGGGCTTTGGCCGTTGTAGCCCCACATGTTGACCTTGAAACCGGGCGACACTTCGCGCACCACGGGTTCGGCCACCAGGTGAAACTCCTTGACCCCGTTGTTCATGCGCCAGGGCAAGGTCCAGCCGTTCAAAGTGACCACTGGGGTGTAAGGCCGACCCGTGGTCGGAATCAACGGAGGCGCTGTTGCCACCGAAGTCTGGATGACCGGCTCAGGCAAGCCCGCCAGCGCCGAGCGCGCAACAGCCAAGCCCGCCACCGATGCGGCAGCCCCGGCGAAAAATTTTCGACGTGAGTTGAGATGCATGTTCTTCATTCCTTCTTATTAGTGCGCAGCGGGTGCGGCAGTGTCGCCACCACCGCCCAGCGATACAAAACTTTCTGGTTCACCGCCTTGCAACACCCACTGCAAGTCGACCTCGGCGATCCAGAAGTCGCGCTGCGCACCGATGGCATCAATTGCGGCCTGTGACTGGTTGCGCGATGCATCCAGTACATCCCAGACACTGCTCAACATGCCGTTGTAGTGCAAGAGAGTTTCCTCGTTAATGAATGCCTGCGTCTTCAGCGCATCGCGGCTGCCTTTGACCAGTGCGTGGCTGGCCTGGTATGCCGCTAGCGCCATGTTCGAGTGGGCCTGGCTGCGCAGGCTTTCAGCTTCTGGCAGCTGCGCCCGGATGGCCAGCGCCTTTTGCTGCCATGCATCCATCGGCATAAGTTGCGGGGGGAGCTCTGGCAGGGATTCGGGCAGCGTCACGCTGGCGACTTTGCCGGTCAAGCCCAGTGTGTTGATAAGACTGGTCTGTGACTGGGTTGCAGCATACTGCGCGCGCGCCAGGTTCATTTGGGCCGATGATTGCAACCCTTGCACGCGGGCGTGCTGCAGCGCGCTCCAGTTACCTACATTCACCATGCGCTGACCCAGCTCGCTCGCTGCGTCAGTCGCGTCCAGAATCGCCTGGTAGTGTGCCAAAGTCTGGCGAGTGGCGAGCGCCTGCAACCAGGCTTTTCGGGCCTTTACGGCCACGTGCAACACCTCGTCCATGTCATCCACCTTGCGCCACAAGCCTGGATCAACCTCTGTCCAACGACCCTCCGCGATAAGTGCCACATTGGCCGCGCCGAGGCGAGCCAAGGGTTGAGCCAAATCGCGATGATTACGCCATGCCTGACGGGTGACATCCTCTATCGTTAGCAGTTTGAGCCCATCAGCGACCGGGACTTGCATCGTCGAGGACGACGCATTGGCCTGCTCCCATTTGAGTACATCCGCGTGGCCTCGCTTGAGCAGCCCCACCGCATTGTTTGCACTTCGCCAGTCTGTGTCCGCGCCGGGAGAAGTTGTCTGTGCTGACAAAGCCAAAGGAATCGACACGAATCCTAGAACTATAACCGGCCACACATGTTTTATTTCAAGTTTGAGAGTCACTATTTCACGTCCTTTTGATTTGGATCAAACAGGTTTTATTGTGCAGGCTAACGAATGTCATTTGAATGTCTCGAAAATTACAATGCCGTAATATTTGAAGTGGACCCCGAATTTGAGACAGGTTTTTATTGATCCGGCCCGATGAAGTTTTAAGCCGCATATTTGACGTGGCGGTCCTGAAAGTAGCCAATTACCCGCTCGGGCGTTTGCTCCAGCATCGTCATATGTTCTGTGGCAGCTTGCCGTAATTCGGCTTTGGTGCGCACCGGAACACGCTTACTCATTTCCTGTTTCAAATCCGCATTAAGTCGCTCTTCGGGGTTGAGCTGCGGGCTGTAGCTGGGCAGGTAGAACAGTTCAATCTGCTCTTTGCGTTCAGCCACCCATGCCTTCACAAGGTTGCTGTGATGCCCCGCAAGTTGTCCAGAATCAGGAACACTTTCTTGCCTGCATCTTTGACCAGGTCTTGCAGGAATTCACAGAACTTGTCGGCATCAAATGATTCCTCGATGATCATCCAGCGGGTCTTGCCCTGGTGGGTGACGGTGGCGATCATGGAGAGCTTTTGGCGGGTGCCGCCTACGGTCAGTGCCACAGGGGTTTTGCCTGCCGGGGCGAAACTTCTGCCACGCACATCGGTGTTGGTCAGGGCCGTCTCGTCACCCCAGTGGATTTTAGCGCCCTCACGTTTGGCGCGCTGCTCGATACCGGGCTATTCGCCTTGCAACCAAGCCTGCACTGCTTCGGGGTTTTGTTCGTAGGTGCGTTTGATCGATTTTTGCGGGGTGAAGCCCCACCGTGCGAGGTATTTACCCACGCTACGCACAGGCAGTTTGATATCCTATTCCTGCTCAATGAGTTGACCGACTGCTGCTGTGACTCCACAGGAAGAAGTCCATCTTGAGTTGCTCGGGACGTTTGTCGATGATGATGCGCTGAATGGCATCTTCCTGGGCCGCACTGAGTACCCGACCGTCACCCTTGGGGCGACCGCGACGGGCTGGACGGATGGCTGTCCAATCGCCTTCTTCGAATCGGTCTATGGTGCCTCGTACCGTTGGGTAGGTCAGTCCGGTCAGTTCAACGATCTTCATGATCTTGATGGCCTTCTTGTGCAATCGCACGACTGTAAGGGCGCGGCGAAGTCACCTTGCTGCAAAGCTGCCTTGCTGGCAGGGCTGGCCGGATCTACGAATTTAGCGGCTGCCACCCTCGCAGTGAAAGCGCGGACTGTCGAGTGGCAGAGCCAGAGTGCTACTGTTTCTGCGATGGCTGAGCGCAGCGTACAAGGCTTGACTCTGCGAGCAGTAATGGCGTTTGGAGACGAACCCAAGCCAGGAGCGAAGGAAGCGCTCACCACGTTGCGGCGACGCGGTATCAAAACCGTGATGATTTCCGGTGACAACCAAGGTGCTGCTGAAGCTATGGCACCTTGCCTTGGCTTGCGACCAGAGGACGGTGAAGTCATGGCGGAAGTGCTGCTAGGCGAAAAGGCCGCCAGGGTCATGGCCCTCAAAGAGGGCGTTATACCGTTGCCATGGTGGGCGATGGAGTTAACGACGCTCCTGTGGTTGACGACAATTACCTTGGCCGGCGGTCAGGATAGTTGACATCAACCACTCCTGCACTTGCCGTTGCGGATGTTGGCTTGGCAATGGGCAACGGCACCGATGTTGCAATGCACGCAGCAGGGATCACCCTCATGCGAGACGATCCCATGCTAGTCGTTGCCTCGCTGGATATTTCTGATAAGACCGTTGCCAAAATTCGTCAAGATCTATTCTGGGCGTTTGCCTATAACGTTGCAGGCATTCCTTTGGCGGCGTTCGGCTTTTTAAACCCAGTCATGGCCGGTGCCGCAATGGCTTTGAGCTCGGTCAGCGTGATGAGTAATGCACTGCTACTAAAGCGTTGGAAACCGGACAAACAATAGGTTTTTTTTCTGCGCAAAGCTGCTCTTCACACCTGCATATTCATGACATCTGTATAAGCTTGGACAACCCTGTTGCGTACCTGCAAGGTCGCCTGAAAAGCGACATTTGATTTAACACCTGCCAACATGGTTTGCTCAAGGCTGACGGTTGGATTTTCGAGGGTGAACGCCGTGGTAAGTCGCCCAGACTCTTTTTGAAGATTGCTTGTTGAACTCAAGGCCTGCACCAGAGCATCCTGAAATCCGGTTTCAGATGAACCCTGACTTTTGCGGAGCGGTGGATTTAGATCCACGACAGCACGTATTAATTCGGGTGACTTGATTGTGAGGTTCATGAGCATGCCTATAGGCTGCAAATCGGCTGAGTTGAGGGCAAGTGCCCAACCGCCCAGTGCGCACGGCACTGGGCTCTAATGCGGGCAAAACCTCTTGGGTACGCCTGCACCGGTCAGTACCCTAGTTGCGGTTGTGTTTATAAATGCCTTGGGCCAGCTTAGCTACCTCGTCTCCTTTCATGGTGATCGATTGACCGTCTGCTGTTTCCATCGTTGTGCCTTCTTGCATGCGCACGGCTTTTCCGAACTGACTTTCCATGGCCATCTTGCCGTCTTTGAACTGATACACAGTTGAGCCGTCCTTGAGTTGGGTGGACTTCACGACATCGGTGTTGTCCAAAGCGAAAGCCGACAAAGCGGGCAACACAAGACTCAGAACCAGAATGGATTTACGAATTGACATGATAAAACTCCTTCAAGATGATTGCAGTTCTCCCCGAAGTTTCTCGGGGATCGGTGACGCAACTGCTGCATCACTGGGGTTAATGTAGAAGTCCAACCCCAACAAAAGCATGACCGAAAAATTACAAAAGTGACGGCCAAAGCAAGCTTTCGAATCACATCGACGGTTTCTGAAAACCGGGATCAAGCATGGCGAACGTTTTCCGGTTGATGGAACGTTGTTTGAGGGGCATACCGAGGTGGATGAATCCATGCTCATTGGCGAGCCCCTTCCCGTAGCCAAAGACGTGGGCGCAGCCCTCACCGGTAGCATCCATCAACGGTGAAGGATGCATCGTGATGCAGGTCGGCGCGTTGGGCAATGAAAGCGTGTTGTCCCAGATCATCCGACTGGTGAAGATGCGCAAGCAGCAAAAGCACCGATCCAGCGGATGGTCTATCAGTTCAGCGCGGTATTTGTTCCAGTGGTTCTGGTGCTGGCAGTCGTCATTCTGCTGACATGGCATTCGTTTGTGTGTGGTAAGTAATGCACTACTGTTAAAGCGATGAAAGGCTGCACAGTGAAGCGTGGAAGTGGTGCCGAAGTGCTCTTGAAATTTTGCAGAACATGACACCCCATGTGTCTAGCGAAACTCTAAAGCCGAGCAGATCGCAACCGCAGTGCATTGCCAATAACCGACACCGAACTAAAGCTCATTGCCAAGGCAGCAATCATAGGTGACAGTACCCAACCGGTGAAGGGATAGAGGACCCCAGCTGCCACGGGAATGCCCAATGCGTTGTACAGAAATGCAAACATCAGGTTCTGCTTCATGTTGCCGACAGTGGCATTTGAGAGTGCCAGGGCGATAGAAATGCCACGCAAATCCCCCTTGACCAGAGTGACCTGAGCGCTGTTCATTGCCACATCAGTTCCCGTTCCCATTGCAATTCCCACGTTGGCTTTTGCCAGGGCCGGGGCATCATTGATGCCGTCACCCGCCATGGCGACGATGCGGCCGTCTTTTTGCAGCTGCTCGACCAAATTGAGTTTGTCTTGAGGCTTGACCTCACCATGTACTTCATCAATGCCGAGTTTTGCGCCGACTGCTTTGGCAGTGGTCAAACCGTCACCTGTTGCCATCACAATGCGGATGCCTGATGCCTTGAGTGTTTTGAGGGCCTCCATCGAACTGGCCTTGATGGGATCGGAGACCGCGAGCAATCCGGCGAGCTTTCCATCAACGGCAAGGTGCATGACGCTGGCACCTTCGGTCCTTAGGGCTTCAGCCTGTACTTTCAACTCATCCACCGCAATCTTCATTTGCTGCATCAGCGCAGTATTTCCCAAGACCAAATGCTTTCCTGCAACCTGGCCTTGCACACCAATGCCAGAGCCTGAGTCAAAGTTCTCTGGCTTGTCCAATGTTAGATTGCGATCACGTGCGGCGCTCACAATGGCTGCTGCCAAAGGATGTTCGCTTCCCTGGTCAAGGCTGGCAGCCAGACGCAATACCTCGTCGGCTGCAAACCCCGTGCTTGGCACTGCCTTTTCAAAACTTGGGTGCCCTTCTGTCAGAGTCCCGGTTTTATCGATGATCAAGGTGTCAATCTTGCGCAGGTTTTCAATGGCGGCAGCGTCGCGAAACAGTATTCCCTTCGTCGCCCCTTTCCCAGTTGCCACCATGATCGACATGGGTGTGGCCAGTCCCAGAGCGCAGGGGCAAGCGATGATCAATACCGCGACTGCGTTGATCAGTCCGTACACCCAGCTTGGCTCAGGACCCCAAAGCCCCCAACCAATGAAAGTGAGCACGGCGATGCTGACGACTGCCATGACAAAGTACCCAGCGACCACGTCCGCCATGCGCTGCATCGGAGCCCTTGAGCGTTGGGCCTGTGCGACCATTTGAACGATTTGGGACAGGACGGTGTCAGACCCGATCTTTTCAGCCTTCATCACCAACGCGCCGCTGGTGTTGAGCGTTGCACCAATGATCTTGTCACCTACGCGTTTGGTAACAGGCAGAGGTTCGCCTGTCAACATGGACTCATCGAGTGCACTGCTGCCCTCAGTGACGATGCCATCGACTGGCACCTTTTCGCCCGGTCGTACCCGCAACAGATCACCCAGGTGAACATGCGAGAGTTCAATATCCTCCTCAGTGCCATCGGCTTTCAACCGGCGCGCCGTTTTCGGGGCCAGTCCCAGCAGCGACTTGATCGCCGCTGAAGTCTGGGAACGCGCCTTGAGTTCCAGCATTTGACCCAAAAGTGTCAGTGAAATGATGACCGCAGCTGCTTCAAAATAGACTGCCACCCGACCCATGGAGATGAATGAATCCGGAAATACACCTGGTGCAATGGTCGCCACCATGCTGTAGAGGTAAGCCGCTCCAGTGCCAAGGCCAATCAATGTCCACATATTGGGACTGCGGTTCATAACGGACTCTACACCGCGTACAAAGAACGGCCATCCCGCCCACAGCACAATGGGCGTTGCCAACGCAAATTCGACCCAACTCTGCACGGTCATATCCATCCATTGCAGGCGATGGCCCACCATCGCCAGTGCAAAAACCACGACAGTGAGAGGCAGCGTCCACCAAAAACGCCGCTGAAAGTCTCGCAGCTCTGAATTGTCCTCATCCTCCAGCGCAGGCATCAGGGGTTCCAGCGTCATCCCACATTTCGGGCAGTTGCCTGGATGATCCTGGCGAATTTCGGGGTGCATGGGACAGGTGTAAATCGTCCCTACAACCGGCGGTGCAGCGATCGTTTGGGCAGTGGGCTCCCCCATGTACTGCATGGGAGCGGCGTCGAATTTCGTTTTGCATTTGGGGCCGCAAAAGAAAAAAGTGCGACCCATGTGCTCGGACCGGTCAAAGGCCTGGTCCGTCACCGTCATACCGCACACGGGATCCTTCAGAGCCTCCGTGATACCTTCTTCGGTGGTGTTGTCTGTTTGAGGCACTGCGCTCCCGGCGCCATGGTGGTGCGCATGCGCGTGTTCGTCGTATTGGTGGGTATTCATGGTATGGCTGCAATGTTTGTCAGGTCAGCAAGACCGGGGCATCGGGAAGCTCGTTAACTCGCGCTTCCTTCACTGGGAAGTACGCTCCGATTAGTTTGGCAAGTGCCGCAATGCCCTGCAATGCGCCGGCTTGAAACGCGGAGCTGGAAAACGCCTTTTGCATGTCATGGCAGATGGCGGCCCAAGTTTCATTGCCAGCTTTGACATGGATACCTCGGTCTGCAACGATTTCAACCGCATGGTCCGCCAGCAAAACGTAAATCAGGACACCGTTGTTATGCTCGGTGTCCCAGACGCGCAGTTGAGAAAACACCTCAAGGGCGCGCTCGCGCGAGGAATGGCCCCTGAGCAAGCACATGCCGTCCAAACCACCTTCCACGGCAAATCGAATCTCGCCGCCATGCTGTTGTTCGCTGGACTGGATCGCTTGCTCTATGGCGAGCAGGCTCTGCGGCGTGAAGGCCCGGTGCAACTGCCAATCGGAAAACAGCAGGTGTCGTATAAAACGCTGGATATGCATGGCTACCACCTTCCCGAGGAGCCGCCGCCGCCGAAGCCACCACCGCCACCCCGGAATCCACCGCCACCGAATCCACCTCGACCACCACCAGAATAGCCTCCGACGCCACGAAGCAGTGTGCCTGCCCCGATCAATGTGACAAACATGGAGGCAATACCGGCCAAGATGGCATAAAGCAAGGTCCCAATCAACATCCAGGCAAGGCCAGTCACGATGGCCCCCGTGATCAAGGACCCTCCAACCTTTCCAACGACGTGGCGCAGCACACCGCCAACCCCCAGGGCCACAATGAACAGAAATGGCACAAACTGCCGAAGACTCTGATCGTTCCCTCTTGGGTTGCTTTGGGGTGCCGGTAGGGGTTCACCGTCCACAACCTGCATGATCTGGGCCGTGCCAGCTTGCACACCGCCGTAGAAATCACCTTGCTTGAAGCGCGGCACGATGGTCTCGCTGATGATGCGCTTGCTGACGATGTCTGATAGCGCGCCTTCCAGGCCATAACCCACTTCGATGCGCACGGTGCGGTCATCCTTGGCCACCACCAGAATGACGCCGTCATCTACCTTCTTGCGCCCCAGCTTCCATTGTTCGGCTACCCGCAAGGCATATTGCTCAATGCCTTCGGGCAGCGTGGTGGCCAGCATCAGGACGGCCAATTGCGTGCCCTTGCGCGCTTCAAAGGCTGTTAATGCCTGTTCGAGCTGGGCTTTCTGCTCCTGCGTGAGCGTGCTGGTCTGGTCAGTGACGTGTCCCACTAAGGAAGGCACTGCGACCTGCGCATCGGTAATGGCTGGAATCAGCAATGCAAACGTCAGCCAGACAGCGACACACCCGCGGTGTATCGCTCCTTTGATGGTCATTTTGCGACTCCGGATGCAGCACCTTGTGGTGCAGCCGCTGGGCGGTCAAAGCTGACGGACGGTGGCTTGGAAATTTCCTTCTCGTTCTCCACCGTGAAATTGGCTTTTTCTTTGTATCCAAACACCATTGCAGTCAGATTCGATGGGAATGACCTCACCGTCACGTTGTACTCCTGAACTGATTTGATGTACCGGTTGCGGGCGACGGAGATGCGGTTTTCTGTGCCCTCCAGCTGCGCCTGTAAATCCCTGAATGCCTGGTTCGCTTTAAGATTGGGGTAGTTCTCGGATACCACCAGAAGTCGCGACAGGGCTCCCGACAATTGGCCTTGTGCCTGTTGGAACTTCTGAAAAGCAGCAGGGTCGTTGATCAACTCAGGAGTCGCCTGTATGGACGTTGCTCTTGAGCGCGCCTCGACTACTTTGATCAACGTGTCTTGCTCAAACTGGGTCTCGCCCTTGACGGTGCTGACCAGGTTGGGCACCAGATCCGATCGACGCTGATACTGGTTCAGCACCTCCGCCCAGCTGGCCTTGATCTGCTCGTCGGTGCTCTGAAAGCTGTTATATCCACAGCCCGTCAACCCAAGGATCGCGGCAGCTATGATGAAGATGAGAAGTTTGCGCATTTTTGTGCCTCCGATATAAATGAAAGATGCCAGCGTTATGCGCAGCAACAGGCGACTTTTTTCCCCAGGCTGGTCTGTCACCAAGATGTCTTCGAGGATCCAGAGAAGACCGCACCGGTTGCGATACTTGCTTGGCAATCTTCATCGGCCAAGGCAGCGATCAGAGGTCCCCCTCCCGGGTTCAAATCACCTTCGATTCCATTCGTTTATTCCGCGAAACAATCCCATTGGCTTCTTATGGCTCAGCCACGAGATGTCGCAGACGACTGATGAAAATGCGGAAAAAAACGTGGCGTCTGCTGGGCGTAACGCGCATACATCTCGCCAAATTGCGACCGCATCTCAGCCTCTTCGGTGACTGCCAAGCGGCCATACATCGCTAGCAAGACGGGAAACATCAACAGGGTTAACAGGGTCGGCCATTGCAATAGGAAGCCAAAGAGAATCAGGACAAAGGCCACATATTGCGGATGACGGATATGGGCGTAAGGTCCCGCAGTTGCCAATAGGTGTCTGCGTTGGGCGTGGTACAGCACATTCCAAGCACTCGACAACAGGTAGAAACCCAGGCCCAGGAAGATATAACTCACAATATGCAGAGGCCCCCAATGCGGATCACCCTTTTCGCCCAGCAGTGTGGACCATAAATGTCCAGCGTCATGGGTCAGGATGTCCAAGCCAGGGTATTTGGTTTGCAACCAACCCGATAGCAGATAGATGGTCAGTGGGAACCCGTACATCTCCACAAACAGGGCCACGATAAAGGCAGAGAACGCACTAAACGTTCTCCAATCCCTGGCCGTTGCGGGTTTGAAGAAGCTGTAGGCAAACATGATGAAAATCGCTGAATTGAAGATCACCAATGTCCACAGCCCATAGGCAGGTTGATCATGGCTCATACTGATTCTCCCGGCCGCGGATTGCTCGATTTGCTGGAATCACCGATGGGTGGACCACCACCTTGACGGTGACCATGGGCTCCGTGTCCATGGTGCATGAAGACATGCATCAAGGGGCATGCCAACAAGAGCAGCCAGGGCAAAGCTCCGGTAAAGTGAGCTAGGTGCTCCGTCATCAAGTAATACGCCGCTACTGCGCCAATCACCAAGAGTCCCACGGCGTTTCGGGAACTCCAAAAGCTTGGCGGTTGGTCTGGGGTTTCATGGTCGTGGTCCATGAGTGGGCTCCTTACTTTGCGGGATCGTCAGGAAGGCGATCCATCATCATTTGCATCATGGAAGTCATCATTTCCATGCGCTTTTCCATCATCTCGGGGTGGGCCATCATGTCCAAGGGCACACGCCCTTTGTTTGCGCCAGAGTCCGTGCTGCCCATGCCTTTCATGCCACCCATGGAGGCCATCGAACCCATCATGTTCATGCCGTCTTGCATGGCCTTCGCGTGATCAGCCATAAGCGCGTTGCGTTCTTCCTGTGTTTTTGCCGCCATCATCTTTTCATGCATTTCACGCATGACGTTCATTTGGCTATCCATAGCGGCCATCGATTCCTTGACCGAGGCTTTCGGTTTGACTACAGCCGCCTTTTTCACCGAATCAGCCGGATGATGTTGAACATGTTGGCTGTCCGTTTGCGCATAGGCGCCAAATGCAGCAGCAGCCATAACTAGAGGCAAAACAGTTTGACGAAAAGTTGTCATTTGAAACTCCGGTTGGTATTTGAGGAAACGTGGATCGCCAATGTCATGCCCAAATTGGTGAACAGTGCGAGTGAAGCAGTCAGATCGCCAAGCGTCCGTGCGCTAAGCAACTTATTGAAAGCTCTCGCTGGATGGAAAAGCCCAAAATCGACAAAGGGACTCCGCATGTGAACTCCTTTGCACGTCGCCCTGACATTGATTGAAGATGGCTTGTTGGTTACAACACTTGCACCAGATCAATGCGATCAACCGTTGGAGTTACACGGACCTTCGTGGAGCGAATCGCTCACATCCGAGATAACACGCCACAGTGCGAAAGCTCTGATTCTGATGTTGTTCTCTATTGCCTTTTGGTGCGCCCCTCCTGCAGTGGACTGAAATAAAAACAAGTGCCCAGTGCGGTTTTGCACTGGGTATTGTTTCGGGGATTAACTCTCCGTATCACTCCCGGTGACTGCCTCGTTAACGGCGGTTTTCCAATTTGATGTAGTAAGCCAGCCTGCCAACCTCATCCCCGTTCATGGTGATTGTTTGACCATCGGCAGTTTCCATCGTTGTGCCTTCTTGCATGCGAACAACTCTTCCAAACTTGCTTTCCATGGCCATCTTGCCATCTTTAAACTGATGCACGATAGCGCCGTCCTTGAGTTGTGTGGACTTCACAATATCCTGATTGGTCACTGCGAATGCAGACAGGGCAGGCAAAGCAAGACTCAGAACCAGAATGGATTTACGAATTGACATGATAAAACTCCTTCAAGATGATTGCAGTTCTCCCCGAAGTTTCTCGGGGACCGGTGACGCAACTGCTGCATCACTGGTGTTAATGTAGAAGTCCAATCCCGACAAAGGCATGACCGCAAAATTACAAAAATGACGCCTAAAGAAAGTTTTCGAATCACATTGCCCGGTTCTTAAAAACAAGATCAGTTGGGACGATTGATGTTTCTCATCCACGCAGGCGTATCCAATCAGTCTTCCCTGGTCAACGCCCAAGTGCCAGTGCCAAGTCTGAGGTCATAGACGTGTGAAGGCACCTAGCCAGATGCGGCCTCAAAAACTTTGTGTCTTTGGCCATTTAACCGGTTGGTCAACGACGAATTCCAGAAGTGCGAGTTGCGTCAACGTCAGCCAGATCAATCGAAATGCCATTGTCACTTTAGTTTTGACGCCAACGGCTGATTGAAATAGAAAGCCGAGCCTGGGATTTTGAAAATGACACAAATGTAATTTTCAGGTCAACTTGTTGTTCGTTTCGACGGTTCAAAATCGGGCATCCAATTTCACAAAGGAGTTCCCTCATGAACGCACGTTCTATTTCCACCTTGATTCTGGCCTTTGCTGGAGTGGGATTTTCGACACTTGGCTTGGCGCAAATGGATCACGGCAGTATGAAGGGCGGCGCCATGGCCGGTGGCAGCATGCAGGGCAGCACTGCCACCATGGCGGCGCAACATGGCGCCGACGCCAAAATGGCTGAAGGCACGGTCAAGCGGGTCGACAAGACCAAAGGAACGGTCACCCTGGCGCATGGGTCGATGAATGGCATGCCGCCCATGACCATGGCTTACAAAGTCAAGGATGCAGCCTGGCTCGACAGCATGCAGGCCGGACAAAAGATCCGCTTCGCCACCGACCCCGCCGACGGCGGCATGACGGTGCTGCGTTTTGAAGCAGTGAAGTAATTGGTCGTGTTATCCGCCGCCACGCCAAAGCCTGGTCTGTGGGCGCTGCTGTTTGGCGCCTGGCTGCTGGCGACACTTGCCGCGCTGGGTGCCTTGTTCCTGAGCGAAGTGATGGACCTTGCCCCTTGTGTGTTGTGCTGGTGGCAGCGGGTGGCCATGTTTCCGCTGGTGATCATCCTGGCGCTCGCCCTGTTTCCGCCTGACAGAGGGGTGATCCGTTACGCCTTGCCGCTGGCGGTGATTGGTCTGCTGGTGGCCGGTTTTCATCTGCTGTTGATGATGGGTGTGATTCCCGAGGCCTTGGCGCCGTGCCGCCAGGGCATTCCTTGCAAAACGGTGCAGATCGAATGGTTTGGTTTTGTCACGATTCCCTTGCTGTCTTTTGTCACTTTTCTAGCCATCACTGGCCTGCTCTGGGTGGCTCATCTGAAGTCTTCCGAATGAAACAAAAAAATATCTTTCTCGCTGTGGCGGTTCTGTTGGTTGTCGTCTTTGCCGCGGGCGCCTTCATGTTCAAGCAACAGCAAGCCCAACAGGCCGCTGCGCTCGCTGCCCAGAACCAGGCGGCGCTGGTGCGTGCCGATGCGCCGACCTTTGGCAACCCGCAGGCGCCGGTGCACATTGTTGAATTTTTCGACCCGGCCTGCGGCACCTGCCGCGAGTTCTACCCGCTTGTCAAGGCGCTGATGGGGGCGCACCCGGACAAAATTCGTTTGACCCTGCGTTACGCGCCGTTCCATCCTGGGTCTGATGCGGTGGTCAAGGTGCTGGAGGCGGCACGCCTACAGGGCAAGTTTGAAGCCACGCTCGAAGCGTTGTTTGCCGGCCAGGACACCTGGGTGATCAACCACGCGGCCGATGTGCAGCGCGTCGGCCCCTTGGTGCAAAACCTGGGGTTGGATATGGATCGTCTGCAAAAGGATTTCAGCACCCCCGCAGTGGCGGCGTTGATTGCCCGGGATCTGGCCGATGCCAACACCCTGAAAGTGACGATGACGCCCGAGTATTTTGTCAACGGCAAACCGCTGCCCCAGTTCGGTTTTGACGAGTTGAAGAAGCTTGTCGAAGACGAACTCGCCCAACATCCATAGGATCATCATGAAAGACATCTTCCAATCAGCTGCTCTGGTGACTCTGCTGGCCTGGGGCAATGCTGCCCCCGCGCTGGCACAGGAGAACTTGCCCGGCGCCCAGCTCGAAGGTTTGCTGGCCATCGCCAAGGCGAACAACCCGGACTACGCCAGCATGCGCCAGGAAGCGCAAGCGGCGAGCGAGCGTGTCGTGATGGCCGGCGCCTTGATGGACCCGAAATTCCGGGTGGAATGGATGGACATCACCAAGGGCGGTTCGCAATCAGCCACGCTGTTGCCCAACGATACCGGCAGCACCATTTATACCTTCATGCAAGACCTGCCCTGGTGGGGAAAACGCGATTTGAAGCGTGCGATTGCCGCTCAGGAGGCACAAGCTGTTGACGGCAAGGCGCAAGGGACTTGGGCGGAACTGGCCGCCAAGGTCAAAACCACCCATGCCCAGCGTTACTTTCTGCACAACACCAGGCAACTCACCCAGGAGTTGCTTGACCTGACCAATCACTTGGCCCAGGTGACCCAGGTGCGTTACGCGGGCGGTTTGGCCATGCAGCAGGATGCCATTCGCGCCCAGGTTGAACAAACCACCATTCAGACTGAATTGGTGGCGCTAGAGAGCGAAGCCCACCAGGCCGACGCTCGGCTTAACGCCCTGTTGGCGCGGCCCTCCGGCGCGCCCTTGGCGGCGCCTGAGTCTCTGCCGATGTTGCCTGCTGCGGCCACGCTCGATGCCGATTCGTTGCTGGAGCGGGTGCGTCAGCGCAACCCGCAGATTTTCTCGGAGGACGCGCGTATCAAGGCGGCAGAACTGTCACGCGAGCTGAGCTTGAAGAACCGCTACCCGGACTTCACGCTGGCGATCACCCCCACGCAAATGCAAAGTCGCATCACCGAATGGGGTCTGATGCTGGAGATGAATATCCCTCTGCAACAGGGCACACGACGAGCTCAGGAGCGTGAGGCCCAGGCCATGCTGGAGGCAGCTCAGTCCCGTCGCGCGGCAGTGTCCAACCAAGTGGCATCCGATTTGTCTGAAAACCTGGCGGGCCTGCAATCGGCACAAAGGACCGAGCAACTGCTCAAGACCAGCTTGTTGCCACAGGCCGAATTGACTTTTCAGGCGGCCTTGGCAGGGTACGAAAACGGCAAACTCGACTTTGCCACTCTGTTGGACGCACAGCGGCAAATTCGCCAGTCCCGATTGGGACAACTGAAGGCGCAAGTTGACGCACAAATGCGTCTGGCTGAAATTGAAAAACTGTTGGGAGAAGAATTATGAAATCAGGTGCAGCTATTTCTGTGGGCGTTATCGCGTTGGTTGCTGCCGTGGGCAGTGGTTATTGGTTAGGACAATCGGGGACGGCAGAACATGGGGCAACTGCTGCAGTTCAGTCCACCGGCGCACCAGACGCCCCCAAGCAGCCAAAATTGTTGTACTACCGCAATCCCATGGGCCTGCCCGATACCTCGCCGGTGCCGAAAAAAGACCCGATGGGCATGGATTACATCGCCGTGTTTGAGGGCGCATCCACCGACGACAGCGCCGCCTCGCCGAATCAGGTCAACATCAGCACCCAGAAGGTCCAGAAACTTGGCGTGCGTACTGAAGATGCCCAATTGCGCAACCTGGATCGGACCATTCGTGCCGCCGGCCGCGTGGAGCCTGATGAACGCCGCGTTGCCATGATCTCGCCCAAGTTTGAAGGTTATGTCGAGCGCTTGCATGTCAATGTGACCGGCCAGTTTGTCGCCAAAGGCCAGCCGCTGTTCGAGGTCTACAGCCCAGAACTGGTTTCGGTGCAGCGTGAATATGCAATCGCGGTTCAGGGTGCGGCTTCCCTCAAGGGCGCCGACAGTCCAGCGCAGTTGGGCATGGGGCGACTGGTCGAATCGAGCCTGCAGAGGCTCAAGAACTGGGACATCTCCGAGGAGCAGATCAAGGCTCTGGTGGCCTCGGGCGACGCCAAACGCACGATGACTTTTCGCTCACCGGTATCGGGCATCGTGACCGAAAAGAAAGCAGTACAGGGCATGCGTTTCATGCCTGGCGAGGCACTGTATCAAGTGTCCGACCTCTCTGCCGTGTGGGTGGTGGCCGATGTGTTTGAGCAAGATCTGGGACTGGTGAAGACCGGCGCCAAGGCGCAGCTCAGAATCACGGCTTACCCGGACAAGCTGTTTGAGGGCAAAGTGACTTATGTCTACCCGACGTTAACCGCTGACACACGCACGGTGCCGGTGCGTGTGGAGCTGGCCAACCCAGGCGGGCTGCTCAAGCCCGGAATGTTTGCCCAAATGGAACTGCAAGTCTCGGGCAAAGCCCAGGCGGTGACTGTGCCGGTGTCGGCGGTGATCGACAGCGGTACCCGTCAAATTGTCTTGGTCCAGCTCAAGGAGGGCCGTTTCGAGCCGCGCGAGGTCAAACTCGGTGCGCGCAGTGACACCTATGTTGAAGTGATCGACGGGGTGAAGGAAGGTGAGCAGGTGGTGGTTGCGGCCAACTTCCTGATTGACGCTGAAAGCAATCTCAAGGCCGCGATAGGTGGCTTCGCGGGCACAGCAGCACCCAAATCTGCGGCATCGTCCGCATCAGGTGCGACTGGGCCGGCCAGCGCCAGTCATCAGGCGCAAGGCACGGTCGAGGAGGTAGATGCCAAGACCGGTACGGTCAGTCTTGCCCACGGTCCCATTGCCAGCCTCAAATGGCCGGCGATGACGATGGAGTTCAACGTGGCCAATGAGACGCTGCTCAAAACACTCAAGCCAGGTGCCAAAGTGGCGGTCGAGTTTGTCGAGCGTCAGCCCGGGGAGTGGGTGATCACCAGTGTCAAGCCGCTTGCGGCGGGTCAGGCCGCCACTGGCAGCGCCGCGCACGCTGGTCATTAAAGGGAACCCGCGATGCTTTCAAAAATCATTGATTGGTCAGGCCGCAACCGGTTTCTGGTGCTGCTGGCCACCCTGTTCGTTCTTGCGGGCGGTGTTTTCGCCGTGCTGCGTACGCCGATTGACGCGCTGCCCGACTTGTCGGATGTACAGGTCATCGTCTACACCGAAGTCCCGGGCCAGGCACCACAGGTGGTGGAAGACCAAGTGACCTACCCGCTGACCAGCGCCATGTTGTCGGTCCCTAAATCGAAAGTTGTGCGCGGCTTCTCGTTTTTTGGTGCGTCGTTTGTTTACATCATTTTTGAAGACGGCACCGACATTTACTGGGCGCGCTCGCGGGTGCTGGAGTACCTGAATTTCGCGTCTGGCCGTATGCCCAAGGGCATCACGCCGCAGATCGGGCCGGATGCCACAGGCGTTGGCTGGGTCTACGAATACGCGTTGATCGCCAAGAACAAAACCCTGGCCGAGCTGCGCAGCATTCAAGACTGGTATGTCCGTTATCAGCTGACCAAAGCGCACGGCGTGGCAGAGGTGGCGTCGATTGGCGGGTTTGTGCAAACCTACCAGGTGACCGTCGACCCCGTCAAGCTGCGCTCGTATGGCATTCCGCTGATGAAGGTCGCCCAGGTCATCCGCGACTCGAACCGCGACGTGGGCGGGCGCGCGGTCGAGATGGCCGAGACCGAGTACATGGTGCGTGGCAAAGGTTACCTGCGCGGCAGCAGCGACATCGAGATGCTGGTGGTCAAGGCCGACAAGGGCACGCCGGTGCTGATCCGCGACATTGCCCGGGTTG
The DNA here is from genome assembly GCA_018061265.1 of Rhodoferax sp. GTDB lineage: Bacteria > Pseudomonadota > Gammaproteobacteria > Burkholderiales > Burkholderiaceae_C > Rhodoferax. Next base: position 29,116 of record JAGOUM010000019.1, read on the forward strand.
AACTGGTGCCTGATGAGCGTCGCGGCCTGACGGAATTGAATGGCGAGGGCGAAGTGGTCTCCGGCATCGCCATGGCGCGTTATGGCGAAAACGCACTGGAAGTCATCGCAAACCTGAAAGACAAGATTGCCGAGATTGGCCCGGGCCTGCCCGAAGGGGTGACAGTGCAGGCGGTGTACGACCGTTCCGAGCTGATCTACCGCGCCATCGACACGTTAAAACGCACTCTGCTGGAAGAGTCGCTGATTGTTGCCGCCGTGTGTATCGTCTTCCTGCTGCATGTGCGCAGCGCACTGGTCGCGATTCTGATGCTGCCGGTGGGAATTTTGATGGCGTTTATCGCCATGCGGTTGCTGGGCATGAGCTCGAATCTGATGAGCCTGGGCGGCATCGCGATTGCCATTGGCGCGATGATTGACGCGGCCATTGTGATGATCGAAAACGCCCACAAACATCTGGAGCGGCTTCCTGAAAACCACAGCACCGCAGAGCGCTTCGAGGCCATGCTGGCCGCCTGCAAGGAGGTTGGCCCGCCGCTGTTTTTCTCGCTGCTGATCATCACCGTGTCGTTCCTGCCGGTGTTTGCACTCGAAGGCCAGGAGGGCCGGCTGTTTTCGCCACTGGCCTACACCAAGACCTTTTCCATGGCCAGTGCGGCGCTGCTGTCAGTGACGCTGGTGCCGGTGCTGATGCTGCTGTTCATCCGTGGCAAGGTGATGCCTGAGGCCAAAAACCCGGTGAACCGGTTTCTGATCTGGGTCTACCGCCCGATCATCACCGGCGTGATGCGCTGGAAAAAAGTGACCATCGTCCTGGCGCTGCTGACGCTGGTTGTGTCGTGGTATCCCGCGTCCAAGCTCGGTTCCGAGTTCATGCCAACCCTCAACGAAGGCAGCCTGCTTTACATGCCGGCCTCGTTACCCGGCATGTCGATCACCAAGGCCGCCGAGTTATTGCAAACCCAGGACAAGATCATCAAAAGCTTCCCCGAAGTGGCCTCGGTCTTCGGCAAGGCCGGCCGCGCCAACACCGCCACCGACCCGGCGCCGACTGAAATGTTCGAGACCGTGATCAACCTCAAGCCCGAGTCCGAATGGCGTGCAGGCCTGACGATGGACAAGCTGATCGCCGAGATGGACAAGGCGCTGCAGTTCCCCGGCGTGGCCAATAGCTGGACCATGCCGATCAAGGCACGTATTGACATGTTGTCCACCGGCATCCGCACGCCGATTGGCATCAAGGTGTTTGGCAAAGATCTGATTGAAATGGAAAAGCTGGCGCGCCAGATCGAGGCGGTGGTCAAGACCGTACCCGGCACCAGCAGTGCCTTTGCCGAACGCATCACCGGCGGCTTTTACCTCAATATCGAACCCGATCGCACGCAGTTGGCGCGGTACGGCCTGGCCGTGGGCGACCTGTTGGACGTGGTTGGCACCGCACTCGGTGGCGAAATGGTGACCACCACCGTGGAAGGCCGCGAACGTTTTGGTGTGACAGTGCGTTACCCGCGTGAATTGCGCGGCGACCCGCAGCAGATCGCCCGCGAGGTGCTGGTGCCCACCATGGATGGCGCGATGATCCCGCTGGGGCAATTGGCCAAGGTGGTGGTGGCCAAGGGCGCACCGGGCATCCGGACCGAAAATGCTCTTCTGTCGGCCTACATCTATGTTGACATCCGCGACCGTGACATTGGCGGTTATGTGCGTGACGCTAAAAAAGCCGTGGCCGAGCAGGTGACCTTCCCAAGTGGTTATTACGCCACATGGAGCGGCCAGTTCGAGAACATGGAACGTGCCATGCAGAAGATGAAGGTGGTCATTCCGGTCACGCTGCTGATCATCTTCCTGCTGCTGTACCTGAACTTCCGGCGCATCACCGAAACCCTGATCGTCATGCTGTCGGTGCCGTTTGCGCTGGTGGGTGGTATCTGGCTGATGTGGGCGCTCAACTACAACCTGTCGGTGGCGGTTGCGGTCGGATTCATCGCGCTGGCGGGCGTGGCGGCGGAGACCGGCGTGATTATGCTGATCTACTTGGACCATGCCTGGGAAGCTATCAAGCTTAAATGCCGTGCAGAAGGGCGTGAGCCTGCCGTCGGTGACCTGTACGAAGCTGTGATGGAAGGCGCTGTCGAGCGCGTGCGGCCCAAGATGATGACGGTGGTGGCCATCATGGCCGGCCTGTTGCCCATCATGTGGGGCACCGGCACGGGTTCCGAGGTGATGAGCCGCATCGCCGCACCGATGGTCGGCGGCATGATCTCCAGCACCGTGCTGACACTGGCGGTGATCCCGGCGATCTACGCGCTGGTCAAGCAGTGGCGGCTCAGGCGCGGGATGGAGGGGTAATTTTCAATCCCCACACTTGATATATCGATGAATGAAGGCGGTCGATTCGTTTTGGGCGCGCAGCCTGCCGACAAATTCGATCTGATCGGGCTTTGTCGTGGCTTGTGCTGCCCCATGTGCGCCAAATACCTGTTGTAGCTGGAGCGCTTTTCTGCTGCCCTAAAGCAGCCACCCGGGAGCACCCGCTTCTGGTCGAGTCCGGGTATCCCTTTGGTTGGAATCGCGGCGACTCAGCTGACGGTCGACTACCGGTACCAATGTCAGGTAACGGGCGAGCATTTTGAATTTTTGTATACCCGCTACCGCTGCATTGCCGTCTGGAACCATTTTTAGTTACTGCTCTTGGGTTGGTGTGGAGCGCGATCCCCGCTACGCCTGAGCGCCTGCGGCGCACCATCAACTGGTTGACGACAATGTGCCCATGAAACCGCTTATCCGCTACGCCCACCAGGGATGCACCGCCATGGTGATTGTTGCTGCGGCCATGGCTAAGTTGGCTTTGGCCGCTGAGCCTATAGCCCCCTCGCCTGTACAGACACAGGTGCACACACTCGACGGGCACCGCGTCACGCTGGACGTGTACCCGAGCGCCGACCCGCCGCGCGGGGCAGCCATCCTCTCACACGGCTTCACGCGCAGCCGACGCAGCTTGGCAGGTCATGCGCAGGCGCTGGCCAATGCCGGTGTGCTGACGTTGACGCCGGACCTGCCTTGCACCTTCGACTTCCGCTGCAACGCCCGGGCCCTGGCCGCGTTGATAGGCTTACTGCGTACCGGCGGAAACTTCGGTGCGCCGGTTGAGAAGGTGATGCTCGTGGGCTTCTCAGCCGGAGGGTTATCCAGCCTTCTGGCGGCAGACTCGCCAGGCGTGGTTGGCTTCGTCGGATTGGACCCGTTTGACCGGACGATGCCTGACGAGGCTGAGCGACTGGGTCTGGCGGCAGCCGGTCGGCTTCGTACCGAAGCGCTGCTGCTGCGGGCCCCACCGTCGCGCTGTAACGCCCAAGCCGTGGCGGCGCCTTGGGGCCATGCGCTGCTCTCGCTATGGCGCGACGAGTTGATCGCAGGTGCTTCGCATTGTGACTTCGAGTCGCCTAGCGACTGGAAGTGTCGCCTGGCCTGCGGAGATACCGACCCGATTCGCCAGCAGCGGGTACGTCAGGGATTGATGGACGCCGCGACGCGCTGGTTGCGCTGATCCGATCGCTCGGGAGGTCGTGGGGTCAAGCTCTGCTTTGAGTCTCGTGGCTTGAGGCCTTGGTTCGTAGACATCCGTGACCCATCTGTCGGAACCATTCATGGCTACCAGTGCTCGCTGCCTGGTTCGCCCTTGAATGGGCCAACCAGCTCCGGGGTAATCCAGCCGCCGTAAAAGCCGCCGGGCTGCGGCCTCACTCTGGCACCATCGATCTGGCAATTCAGATTCGCCGGATAAAAAGCGACGCACTCGGCCAAAATTTCGGCACCTGCTAGCGGCTTTGGGTAGCTCCAAGCCACGCGGGGCAGGCGGCTTTCGTCCGATACCAGGCTCCAATACGTTGCCGGCCCTTTCCATTCACAAAACGATCCCCCACCTGCAGCTTCCAACAGGTGTTTTGCTACGTCGTCCCAGGGCAAGTAAACACTTGGCGGGTGAGAGGTCTCCAAAACGAGTACGGCGCGATGCGTACGGGCTACCTCCACTTCTCCCCAGCGCACCACCACTTCTCGGGTGTCCTGCACCAACCGCGGTGGACGCGGGAAATCCCACACAGATACCTGGCCCGGCCCCGGTGGCGTGGCGAAAGTCGGGCGTGTCTGGCCCTGCCACTTCCATTGCTGCCGTGCAATGCAAATCCAATCAGGTAGTTCGTCCATGAGTGCCGTCATCCCTTGGTTGTCTTCATTGGATTTCAATACGCCAAGTCTGACTTTACCGCTTGCCAAGGCGGTGACTTATTGGCTTTGATGCATTTGCGTTGTTGCGGTGAGGCATACAGTAGGCGAAAAGTTGACCTACGGGCTGCTGAATGCAAGTTCCGCTCAGGGCAGGCGACTGGTTTTTTCCAGCAGGTTCAGCACCTGTTTGCGCAAAGCATCGTTCTCTTTTTCCAGCTGACCGATGCGGCGTTGAAGAGCTTTGACATTCTCACCTGGTGCGCAGGAATACGCCGTGCTGAAAGTCCGTCACGCTTCGTCGGCCAAGGTGTTGGTCAATCAACCACAAGTGGACATCTTCCAAACTCTTGAACAAGGTACTTTGTGTCACCTGAAACGGCAAACCGTGTGCCTGGCAGATAGCGTGGCGGTTGTGCCCATCAATCAGTACCTCACCCCACAGCAACAAGGCATCCCGGCATCCTTCGGCCAGAAGGCTGCGTTCCAGGGATTCGTATTCTTCCGGAGTCAACGAGTCAATATAGGCTTTCAGTTATCCGTTGACGATGATGTTCATGGGCAAGGCGCCGGGTCCAGGTTCGTTGGTCAGGGGGCGCGCATGGTAGGCAGCGCGGGCTGCTGGGTGTTTGGCACAGACTGCCGGTGGCAACCCGTACCGACATGCTGAGTCGCAAAAAGTTGGTGATGTCAGGAACGATGCCGATCAGGATCTCTGCAGTGACTATCTCAACTCCTTTTGGAATTGGGTGAGGGGCACCGATATTTCAAATCGCCAAGGGTACAAAGAATATTTGATCCCACCAGCAGAAAAACGCCAATTAAGATGCATTGTGCACGCCATGCCACATTCATTTGCCGATGTTTTAAACATCTCGACATCACAGTCAGAGATTCGCTCACGGCGGTCACTTTCCATGACCTAATCAATTTGCGTTCAGATATAATCCACTTCCTCACCAAATATAGAAAGTTCGTGACATGTCATCGTTGATCGATATCCAAAATCAAATCGCCGAACTCCAAGCTCGGGCTCAAGAAATCAAAACCAGGGAGTTCAATGAAAAGGTCGCCATGATCAAGGAGACCATGCTCGCTTATGGCATCTCTGTCGAGGACCTTCAGGGTAAGTCTGCAAAGGAAACCAAGGCCAAGTCCTCTTCTCCTGCACCTGCCAAATACACCGGACCGAATGGTGAATCCTGGAGTGGTCGAGGCTTGATGCCTCGCTGGTTGGCAACCTTGGTCAAAGATGGGCATTCCAGGGAAGAGTATCTGATTGCCAAGTAAGTTCGCTGTCAACTCATCACAAAAGGGGCGAATTAGCCCCTTTTGTATTTCCAGATTTAATTCGCAGACTATCGACAACACCGAATTGATACATAGTTATTCGGAGAAAGATTTGCATTCAAGTTGCCTGATTAATTTCATGCCCTATTGGGCATAGCCGTATTCAATGACTTTTTGAATCAGAACTGGTGGCGTTTTGCGTCGGATCCAGCGGCTTCGTTTGGCAGATTGCGCACGAATCTCGCCCCTAAAGCATTGTTGCGCGGGCTGCGGCAACCAGATCGTCAGGGGCAATGATTTTTTGATGCAAAAAAGGAACGGATCGCATCGGGACATCCTTGAGCACCCCAGCGCTTCGCAATGCCAGGGCCACCAACTCCGTGCAATAGAGCTTCTTGCCGTCATCATCCAGCGCTAACTGATCGTCAAAGGGCCGCCCCAGAAGCGATTTGGCAGCACTTTGAACGGCATCGATCTTATCCACCGGCATCAGCAACACGTCACCTTCGGATGCCTGCTCATTACTGAAAAATACCTCCGGCTTTTCGAGCTTGGTGCCAGCACCTGGCATGGCACTTTCAATGTAGATTTGACCATCAGGTATCAACTGCACGGCAATGCCGACATGGCTCCATTGGCCTCCACCCTGTCCAAAAAGCACTGCTTGCGTGATGGGGTCACTGTCAAGCCCGCGCCGCGCCACAACGGATCCAGGCCGCACTTCTGCAATGACACGCTCTCTCCAAACCTGTGCTTCTGCCTGGACAACAGTGGCCGTCGCCATGAAGGCCATGGCCACCACCACGTGGCTGGTGCACTTCATCGCGGAGAAAAGCCAGCGTTTGCCAACCCGATGCGCACCCGGTCAAGGGCATCTCGAATGAGGTAAGCCTCAAAGTCGTCCACCGCATTGCTGCGCATTTCTGAGAACCCAACCCGCTTGACAAATTGAGCCAGTGCACTTGCCAGTGCTTCATTCATTTCCAAGGTAAAAGTAATCATTTTATAATGACGGAATAAGCTATTTGGCAGGTGAAATAGATAGAACGGATGGAGTATTTCACGCCCTTCATGCCATGGAGAAATTTTACAAGAAGCGGTAATTAATATATCTAAAGAACCGTCTGATGACCTCGATGGATATAAACCAAAATACAGGAAAAACAAATCGGCAAACTGCCAACCAGGCGCCAAACCCCATCAAAGCCAGGACGGCTCCTTGCTTTTGATCCCAGGCCAGTGACCCGAACCAGAATGCACCTCCCCAGACCAGACCCGTAATTGCAAGGCACAGGACCCACTTGGCGAAAAACATCGCTTGCCCGCACCGATAAACGGCGCTATTGATCCAGCGTCTGGCTGTCGTTTTACGATCATTGGTCATGGAAAATCAAAGTAGTCAAATGGAAATAAATAGGATGTAATATTATCTTTGATGGTATGAATTCATATTCTATTTTAACCCAGAGTGATTGCAAAGTTAATAGATAACTTTCTAGGCTGTTGTATTTTTAGCTCACATTTCCATTTCTTGATTCGTTGATTTGTCAGCGGTTAATGATGCTAATTCCGGGTTTCTCACTTTAATACCCATCCGCCAAGCTTCCTTTGCAGCCAGTTCCCGAAATGGCAGTGACCCGGTGACGAATACTTCGCCGCCATATTTTTGCGAGGCCAGTAGCAAGCCTGCACGCATGGCTTGTGGGTCGTCTTCTTGCGCCAGATCGATGCGTGGTCCACTGTCGGTGAGTCGTACCTGGCCAAGGGTGTCCAGGTATTCAAGGCTGTGCTCTGACGTGATCCTGAGCTGGGCGGTGCGGATGTCAAAGTCGTCGGGTCGTACCGCGCCCCTGATGCTGTTTGGCTGCTCTGCCAAAGGATGGATGGCACCAAGGTCTTCGCCCTCGATACCCGCCTTGTGTTTGTTTTTGTCACGCGAGGCCCGGTAGCGCAGCCCGCGCAGTGCAGCGATGGCCGCCTCGTTGCCTAGCGCCGCCTGTCGCTCCAGCCACGGCAACCATTCCATCGCATTGGCGTGGGTAAGTGCCAGACGCTCACGATTGTGCCGATTTGCCATGTCTTCCATCGCCGCCGTGCGCTGCGCCGCCCACAAGAGTCGCGCCACCTGACTACCGTAGTCCTTTTGCAGATGGGTCACTGTCTCGGCTTTGGCTGCCGCAAACTGTTGAAGCAGGTCAGCTTTTTCTACCTTGTGAAGCCCTCGCAGCTCCAGCCTTGCGGCCTTGCGGCTGTCTTTGGCTGTGAATTTTTCTGACTTGTATTGCTCAAAGAGTGCCGTGCGTGCAATGGCACGGTCCATTCTGGCTTGATCGCGCTGCTCGCTTCGTCCGGTGCGCCCGGGGTGTTCCTGCGCGTTCGGGTCCCTACCGCAGGCCACGCTGGCAACGTAGTCGTTGTAGGTGGTTCCCTGGTGTCGACCGCTGGCCGCTGGGGTCTGTCCCTCGGCAAGGTCAGGTGGCTGGTATGCACCAAAGCGCTTTTGTAAGCGTCCCAGACTCAGTGCATAGTGAACGGCTGACGCTTTGGTTTGCGTCGCCTTGTCGAACATGTCAGTCTCGATAATCAAGCCGGATTTGACTTTCACCACGCGTAGGCCTCTGGTGGCGCACGCGCGATGGAACGCCTGCCAGTCTTGCGTTGCGACCAGCTCCGGTGCAACCGTGTTGTTGAGCCAGCCTGCCAACGAGGGTAGTCCTGCCTTGACTTCGCCCATGCGGGCCTTCACGGCGGGTGCATACGATGCGAGGGATTTGTCTGTTTCTAGTCCAAGCTGGCGGCGCAGCGCGTGTGACAGCCGCTTAATTTGACCATCCATGACCACGTACGGGCCGTTGTCGTGCTGCCAGTCCTGTTCAAGTTCGATTTCCCGACAGGTTTTGTCCAGGACCAGGAAGTCATAACGCGGTGGCCCGGTCAGTATCAAATGTTCAGGGTGGACACGGTTGGCAATGATATGAATGTGGTGGTGGTGATCTTTGTCGCGATGGATCGCAAAGAACGCCTGGTTGTCGGCCATGCCAACTGCTTTGAGCGCCTTGGCGGCCGCGACCGTGGCCTGGTCCATGTTCGGCTGCTCGCCAGCCTTCCATGACAGGACGACGTGATAAAAAGGATTGGTTTTGGGATGGGCCCTGGATCTTGCGGCCCAGGTCCGTGCGGTACTGTCCATCCACTTGATGATTTGCCTGCGATCGTCCGGGTCAGTGGGCTTCAGGCCTTCCATGTTGAAGGATGCGGCTTCCAGCACGCCATCGCGCACCAGGTAATTGGCGCCATCCTCGGGGTCGTCGTGGCCGGGATCTGGTTGTTCGGGCGCCTTTTTGAGGTCGTCAACGACATAGTTGGCTGCGCTGGCCACCGTTTTCCAGGACTTCTTCAGCATGATGACCTTAGCCAGCATGAGCCCTTCCGACTGCCCTGCCCTTGCCACCTGAGGTGGTCTCTTCAAGACTGTCAGCGCGTTCACGTAACTCTTGGATCAACACCCACCATTTTTTTCGGTCTTCGGACGTCCAGCGGATATCTCTGGCGGGGTACAGGTGCTTGAGCATGGCACCCAGACGGCGAAATTCGTAGCCGGCCTGCGCTCTCTCAAGGGTGACATAAACCGCACCATGCAAGGCGGTGTCGCGGATCATCTGCGACACGCTGACGCCCAGCGCTGCAGCACGCGCGTTGAAGCGCTCTGCTTCGTCTGGTGACACCCTGAGTTTTAAAAACGTTGAGCGCGGCATGATCAAAAATCATGCAGCAGTTCACCGCGTTGCGCGCATGGTGTCACCGCTAATACGGCAGACAGGCTGACGGACAGAACTGTGCCTGGCCATTTTTTCATTTGCATCTCCAATCGACTATCCGCCACGACGGCGGATAGCCCATACGGGTGCGTCGCAAATGGGGACGCGCTTGTACCGGGTTCGGCTGCTGGGCTGAAACGGGCTGTCAAGGTGGACAAAGCGAAGCGACTTCGTTTTGACAGCCCGTTTGAGCACCGATCAGGGGTTAGCCTCACGGCTGGGGTTGTCGAATGACATCCCCAATGAGTGAACTCCTGGCTGAGGGTGGTGCGACAACGGACGTTGCAAGGGTCGCGTTAGACAACGCCATGCACCTTACAGGCTTGAGTGGCTGCCGGTTAATTTTCAAATGATGTTTGAAATGACCAATGTGGGAAAGTTTGAATGGCCATTCGGATACAGCACTGAACTTTTCTGCTGGGCTGAAACGGCCTGACAAGGCGGACAAAGCGAAGCGACTTCGTTTTGGAAGTCCGTTTGAGCGTCGTCCCGGGGTTAGCCCCACGGCTGGGGTTGTCGAATGACATCCCCAATGAGTTGATCCCGGACGTCAGATGTTGCGATAGCGATCGTTACCCGAATGGGACAAGACAATCGGGGTGCTTTGCAGGGTTGGCTTGGGTCGAAGAATAGAGCGCGGGCAGCCCATACTTACCAATCTCCGTAAACCTGGAGGTGATTCAACTGTTCACCTTGTGATTGTTTTGTTTCCGCTTGGCACGCAGGCCCCAATTTCCAATTTGCGTCAGGCCGGTATCGAGCAACGGCAATCAACAACAGAAATTCCCATGATGCTCAAAAAGTTGCATTCCAGTTTACCGGTTGCGACTGCAGGTCCGCTCGGCGGTTCGGGTGAAAGCGCTCAACGTATGCTTGGAGGTCAATAATGATCGGAACCCAACCGGTAGGCACCATCAGTGGCGTCGTTATCAGCGCGGTATCCCACGAAGGCCTCAGCGTTACCGTAGACGGCAAACCAGCCAGACTGGCCATCCTGACCGATGACGGCCGCGTGATTGCGGTAGGTGACCAAGTGGCCAAGGAGGCTGAAGCCGTCGCTCTCAACAGCTATCGCAACTTCCTCAAGGGCCAAGGTTACCTGCGTGTAAACAGCGCCCCGATTACGGCAAACTAGCCCTTTCACTCTCTTACGCAGTTGCGCTCGCTGGCTGTAGTCAGCTTGCGAGAGAACTGCAGATCAGCCGTAAAGGTCAACTCACCTTGGGTCATGGCGCCGATCTGGGCATCAAGTTGCTCGTGGCTGCGGGTGTCCATAAGACAGACACTCCGCCCGCACTTGGCACCATCCACCCTCATCATTCTGGTTTGCACAGCTGCCGAGTTTGACGCGTTTGTCGGGCGTATCCCCGACTCCAGACCACGCTATCAACGGCCAGCAGCCGAACCTTGCAGTTAGCGGTGGGTACATTCATACGACGTAACCCAAGCACGAGTGGGCTGCCTTTATAACCGCTCCAGCGGCACGTTACCCGGCGTCAAACAAGCTGACGAACCAACATGCAGAATCGTCATATGCGAAACAAGGTCAACCCGATGACCCACCACTCGACATGCTCGGCGGTCAGCTTGCACCGCCGAATCGCGCCTTACCAGTGGCTTGCAGGGCGTGCTCAATCATTGTCAGATCGTTAAGTCGGCTTAAATCTCCCCTCTGCTGACAGGCCAGTAAAGAACTTTCACCTCCAAGTTCCGCCTACTCGCGGTTTAACTGACGGGCATGCGGCACCACGTAGGCCAGGCCATTCATGTGCGCTTAAGTCGGTTTATACTATCTATCGTTCGCGCAACCAAGACTGACAAAGCCGATCTTTGGTGCATCAGGTGGTGCAGTAACTGCAGTTTTGGCGGTGAGAGTCATATGAGGGACAAATTTCGAAAGAATCAGGATTTGCCCTTGAGTCCAAATACAC
>JAGOUM010000112.1 GCA_018061265.1 Rhodoferax sp.
TGCGCACCGATGCCACCAGCGAATGCGTGGTGCCCAGGTCGATGCCCACCGCAATGCGGCGCTGGTGCGGGTTGGGCGACTGCCCGGGCTCGGAAATCTGTAATAAGGCCATACAACTTAAAGGTTAAACACGCGCAACGCCGCTGACTACTCAGGTTTCGATGGCGTCAAGCCGGGTGTCCACGTCGCGGGCGAAGCGCTCGATGAACATCAGCGCGCGAACCTGGCCCACAGCGGCACCGAAATCGGCATCGCAGTCGATGAGTTGCTCTAATTGATTGAGCATCTCACGCTCTGCCTGCTTGACCTGGAGGCGAATTTTCTCAAGATCTTCGGCACCGTTCGCGTCGTCGAGTTCTTCGCGCCACTGCATTTGCTGCATCAGAAAACTGGCCGGCATCGCGGTGTTGTTTTCGGCGTTCACCGGCGCACCATGCAACTCACACAGGTAAGCAGCGCGTTTGAGGGGCACTTTAAGACGTTGGTACGCCTCGTTGATGCGCACCGACCATTGCATGGCTATGCGCTGGGCAGCAGCACCCTGAACGCTGAATTTATCCGGGTGCGCCTGGCGTTGCAGGTCTTTCCAGCGGGCATCGATCAGAGCGCGGTCTTGTGCAAACCGCCTCTCCAGACCAAACAGCTCAAAATCATCCGACTGCAGATTCACACTCTAAAAGACTCGCCACAGCCGCAGCGGTCCCGCTCTTTCGGGTTGTTGAACTTGAAGCCCTCGTTGAGCCCCTCTCGCACAAAATCAAGCTCTGTGCCGTCCAGATAGACAAAACTCTTTGGATCCACCAGCACCTTGACGCCATGACCCTCAAAGACCATGTCCTCGGCACCAATTTCGTCCACATACTCCAGCTTGTAGGCCATGCCGGAACAACCGGTGGTCTTGACGCCCAATCGCACCCCGACACCCTGCCCTCGTTTGCTCAGGTAACGGTTCACGTGTCGGGCAGCAGCTTCAGTCAGCGTTACAGCCATGATCTTGTCTTGTTTTTGTTGGGAGCTGGCATTTGGCCTCAAATGGTTTGAGCCATCCTTGCCGCCGGGGTTTTAGTGGGCTTGGGCTTCGGTGTGTTTCTGACGATAGTCGTTGACCGCCGCCTTGATCGCGTCTTCGGCCAAAATCGAACAATGGATTTTGACAGGTGGCAAGGCCAATTCTTCGGCAATCTCACTATTTTTTAGCGCCGCAGCCTGCTCCAGGGTCTTGCCCTTGACCCATTCGGTCACCAGAGAACTCGACGCAATGGCCGAGCCGCAGCCGTAGGTTTTGAAGCGTGCATCTTCGATCACGCCCGTATCGGGGTTGACCTTGATCTGCAGTTTCATGACATCACCACAGGCCGGCGCACCCACCATGCCGGTCCCCACGGAGTCGTCGCCCTTGTCAAACGAGCCCACATTGCGCGGGTTCTCGTAGTGATCCACCACTTTTTCAGAATATGCCATGATTGTTCTCCTTCAAATAAGCCACAAAAAGTACTGCCTTAGCCAGAGATGCCGTGGAACCGGCTTTGCCGGGCCACTGGCATCGCCCCCTTGAGGGGGAGGCGGCGACAGCCGACACAGGGGTGCATCTCTAGTGTGCTGCCCATTGAATCGATGAGATGTCGATGCCGTCTTTGTACATGTCCCACAGCGGACTGAGCTCACGCAGTTTGGCCACGTTGAGCTTGATGGTGTCGATGGCGTAGTCGATCTCGGCCTCGGTGGTCCAGCGGCCAATTGTCATACGCAGACTGCTGTGCGCCAGCTCGTCACTGCGTCCCAAGGCCCGCAACACGTAGCTGGGCTCCAGGCTGGCGCTGGTACACGCCGAACCACTGCTCACCGCCAAGCCCTTGATGCCCATGATCAAGGACTCACCCTCAACATAGTTAAAACTCATATTGAGGTTGTGCGGTACGCGCTTTTCCAGGTGGCCGTTGATGAACACCTGCTCGACGCCTTGCAGCCCGGCGATCATGCGGTCGTGCAGCGCACGAATGCGAATGTTCTCGGCCGCCATTTCTTCTTTGGCGATACGGTAAGCCTCGCCCATGCCCACACACTGGTGGGTGGGCAAGGTGCCACTGCGCATGCCACGCTCATGGCCACCACCGTGCATTTGCGCCTCCAGCCGGATGCGCGGCTTGCGGCGCACAAACAAGGCACCAATACCTTTTGGTCCATAGGTTTTGTGCGAAGTCAGGCTCATCAGATCAACCGGCAATGTGGCCAGATCGATGTCCACACGCCCCGTGGCCTGCGCCGCGTCCACATGGAACACCACGCCTTTGGAGCGGCAAATGGCCCCGAGCGCGGCGATGTCCTGAATCACACCAATTTCGTTGTTCACAAACATCACGCTGGCCAGAATGGTGTCAGGGCGAATCGCCGCCTCAAACACCGCCAGATCGACCAGACCGTCTGGCAATACGTCCAGGTACGTGACCTCAAAGCCTTGACGCTCCAGCTCACGACAGGTATCGAGCACCGCTTTGTGTTCGGTTTTCACCGTGATGACGTGTTTGCCCTTGCTTTGGTAAAAGTGCGCCGCACCCTTGATGGCCAGGTTGTTGGACTCGGTGGCACCCGAGGTCCAGACGATTTCCCTCGGATCGGCTCCAATCAGGGCCGCCACCTGGCCACGCGCTTTTTCAACCGCGGCTTCGGCCTCCCAACCCCAGGCATGGCTGCGCGAAGCCGGATTGCCAAAATGCTGGCGCAGCCAGGGGATCATGGCATCCACCACCCGGTCATCACAGGGGTTGGTGGCGCTGTAGTCCATATAAATCGGAAAATGAGGGGTGCTGTCCATACGGTTCACTCGGGTTGAAAGCTGAAAATCCGGCCCATTACATTTTGGAGAAGGCATTGCCCAGCGCGAAGACCGAATTGGGCGCATTCACCCGAATCGGCTTGACCACCGGCATGCTGGAGATGGCACGCTTGAGCGCGGGCTTTTCTTCCATTTGAAACCCCTTGGCCAGCTGCTCATCAACCAGTTTTTGCAGGCTGATCGAATCCAGAAACTCGACCATCTTCACGTTGAGCGATGCCCACAAATCATGGGTCATACAACGCGCGCCCTCGCCCAGGCAGTTTTCCTTGCCGCCGCATTGCGTGGCGTCGATGGGCTCGTCCACCGAGGTGATAATTTCGGCCACAGTAATGTCCGCCGGCGCGCGCGCCAGGGTGTAGCCGCCGCCCGGACCCCGGGTGGACTCCACCAGCGAATGGCGGCGCAGCTTGCCAAACAGTTGCTCAAGGTAAGACAAAGAAATTTCCTGGCGCTGGCTGATGGCGGCCAGGGTGACCGGGCCTGCGGCTTGACGCAGCCCCAGGTCAATCATTGCGGTAACGGCAAAACGGCCTTTGGTGGTAAGTCGCATGGGATGGTCTCCTGGCATTCAGTTGATACGGTGTCAGCACAACGGGTTGTTGACTAACGTGCTCAAGTATAACCAAGAAACCAAGCGTTTCTGTCGGGTAAGTAGACTGGGCAGTAACTTTTTAAGGTTATTCGCGTCCGCTTAGTTCAAAAGCACGATGTTGTCACTGCCGGGGGCTCCAAATGCCTGCTCTTTCAGGATCGCCAACTGGTCGCGCACCCGGGCAGCTTTTTCAAACTCGAGGTTGCGGGCGTGTTCCATCATGAGTTTCTCAAGGCGCTTGATCTCGCGCGAGATGTCTTTCTCGCTCATTTCTTCGACCTGGGCGCGCTGCATGGCGTCGCGTTCGAGCTTCTCAGCCTCTTTGCCCGCTTTTTCGCTGTAAACCCCGTCGATCAGGTCGCGCACCTGTTTGACCACCGAGCGCGCGGTAATGCCGTGCGCCAGGTTATGCGCCACCTGCTTGGTGCGACGGCGCTCGGTCTCGCCCATGGCACGCGCCATCGAGTCGGTGACCTTGTCAGCGTACAGGATGGCACGACCCTGCACATTACGCGCCGCCCGACCAATGGTCTGGATCAACGAGCGCTCAGAGCGCAAAAAACCTTCCTTGTCGGCATCCAGAATCGCCACCAGCGACACCTCGGGAATATCGAGTCCCTCGCGCAGCAGGTTGATGCCCACCAGAACGTCGAAGACCCCCAGGCGCAGGTCGCGGATGATCTCGACCCGCTCCACCGTGTCGATGTCGCTGTGCAGGTAGCGCACCTTGACGCCGTTGTCACTCAAATAGTCGGTCAACTGCTCGGCCATGCGTTTGGTGAGGGTAGTGATCAGCACACGCTCACTCTTGTCCACGCGGATGCGGATTTCCTGCAGCACATCGTCGACCTGACTCGTCGCCGGGCGCACTTCCACCTCAGGGTCCACCAGCCCGGTGGGGCGCACCAGTTGCTCCACCACCGCGCCGGCATGGTCTTTTTCCCATTGCGCGGGTGTGGCCGAGACAAAAATCGCCTGGCGCATGCGGCGCTCGAACTCTTCAAACTTGAGCGGCCGGTTGTCCAGCGCACTGGGCAGACGGAATCCGTAGTCCACCAGCGTCTGCTTACGCGAACGGTCGCCGTTGTACATGCCGCCAAACTGACCGATCAACACATGCGACTCGTCGAGAAACATCACCGCGTCCTTGGGCAGGTAGTCGGTCAGGGTGGCGGGTGGCTCACCGGGTGCCGCGCCACTCAGGTGGCGAGAGTAGTTCTCGATACCTTTGCAGTGCCCTACCTCGCTGAGCATTTCCAGATCAAACCGGGTGCGTTGCTCAATGCGCTGGGCCTCAACCAGCTTGCCGTCACCTACAAACACCTTCACCCGCTCAGAGAGCTCGATTTTGATCGCCTCCACGGCAGACAACACCTGGTCTCTGGGCGTGACATAGTGGCTGCTGGGATAGACCGTGAAGCGCGGAATTTTTTGGCGAATGCGCCCGGTCAGCGGGTCAAACAGCTGCAGGCTCTCGATCTCGTCGTCAAACAGCTCAACACGGATCGCCATTTCGGAGTGCTCTGCTGGAAAAATGTCGATGGTGTCGCCGCGCACTCGAAACGCGCCACGCGAAAAATCCATGTCGTTGCGCTGGTACTGCATACGCACCAACTGCGCAATCATGTCGCGCTGCCCCAGCTTGTCCCCCGTGCGCAAGGTCATCACCATCTTGTGGTACGCCTCGGGCTGGCCAATGCCGTAGATGGCCGAGACCGTGGCCACAATCACCACATCGCGCCGCTCCAGCACACTTTTGGTGCATGAGAGGCGCATTTGCTCGATGTGCTCGTTGATGGCCGAGTCTTTTTCGATGAACAGGTCGCGCTGCGGCACATAGGCTTCGGGCTGGTAGTAGTCGTAATAACTGACGAAGTACTCCACCGCGTTTTTTGGGAAAAACTCGCGAAACTCGCTGTAGAGCTGCGCCGCCAGCGTCTTATTGGGCGCAAAGATGATTGCGGGTCGACCCAGCCGGGCAATGGTGTTGGCCATGGTGAAGGTCTTGCCTGAGCCCGTCACCCCCAGCAAAATCTGGAACACCTCGCCGTTCTCCACCCCCTCGACCAGTTGGTTGATGGCCTCGGGCTGGTCACCAGCGGGCGGATACGGTTGGTAGAGCTCGAATGGCGAGTCCGGAAAGCTGACAAACTGGCCGGTCCGAATTTGCTCGGACGAATCCGTCACCGCCAGTGCGACAGCAGCGGGCCTGGATTTTGAAATAGGTTTGGCCATACAACGATCAGCATGATGTAAAACAGCCCCGCATGGTAGCGGCACAAGGGCATTCACAATATGGCCCATGAAATTTGTTGAAACCGTGCAATTGACGTGGTTGCGCCGCAGCGCAAAAGCGCTGGCCGCCCTGCTCGTCCTGTGGACCTTGGCCTGGCTGATCGTGCCGCCGGTGCTTCAAAGTCAGCTGGAAACCCGCCTTGGTGCTCGGTTGGGTCGCGAGGTTGGGGTCGGGGGCGTGGACTTCAAACCCTGGTCGCTGGAGCTGACAATTCATGACCTGGTCATTGCCCAGGCTGAGCACCGTCGGCCGCAGCTGTCGATCAAGCGCATTTACATCGACGTCGAAGCCCAGTCGCTGCTGCGCCTGGCCCCTGTGATTGACGCACTGGAGGTCGACACACCAGCGCTGCATCTTCGCCATCAGGGCGCTGGCCGCTACGACATTGATGACTTGGTGGCGCGATTCAAGCCCGACCCCAACGCACCCACGGCCGACCCACTGCGCTTTGCACTCTACAACCTGGTGCTGATCAAGGGCGCGATGACCCTCGACGATGCCCCGCAAGGCAAAGTCCACGAGCTCATGGACTTGACCATCCGCCTGCCGTTCTTGAGCAATATTGCGTCTGAGCGTCAGGTCAAGGTGCAGCCGCAGCTGGCGTTCAAGATCAACGGCAGCAGCTTCGACTCTGGGGCAGTCGGCACGCCGTTTGCCGACGTGCACCAGTCGGTGGCCAACTTCAGCCTGAAACAGCTCGACCTGGCGCCTTACCTGGGATATTGGCCCGCGAGTTTGCCGCTCAAACTCAATGCCGCGGTACTTGATACCGAGCTCAAACTGAGCTTCGAGCAGGCTGAAAAAACCAGCGTAAGACTGAGCGGCCAGGTCAGCGCCAGCCAGGTCCAACTCAGCGCACCGGGGGACAAGACCAACGCTCCGATGCTGGCGTTTGAAAAACTAGGCGTACAGCTGGCCGACGTGCGCCCACTCGAGCGCAGCGTGCAGCTGGGTCAGATTGACTGGGTCAAGCCCAAGCTGCAGGTGCAGCGCAACGCCCTGGGCGCACTGAACTGGCAGACCCTTTTTTCGCCCCAGCAGGTCACCACAAAAAATACTAAATTAGTAGCTACCAGCGCAGGTACAGAAAGCGCTAAAGACCAAAATGATGCCAAATTCCCGCCTTGGCGTGTGGATGTGGCGCAGGTCTTGGTGCACGGTGCTGACGTGCACTGGCTCGACCAGTCCACGCCCAAACCCGCCCAGCTGGCATTACAAGGGCTTGACCTGTCGGCTCAGGCACTGCAGTGGCCGATCGGCCGCGCCGTACCGTTTGAAGGCCAAGGCCAGTTGGAAGGCAACACACTGAGCTTCAAGGGCCAGGCCAGCGACCAGGCCGCCGAGCTCAATGCCCAAGTCAAGCGGTTACCCCTGTCGCTGGCAGCACCGTACCTGGCCCAGCAGTTCACACCTGAGTTGAACGGGCTGCTCAGCGTGGATCTGGCGTTGAACTGGGAAAACGCCACGTCCAAGGCACCGATGCGGCTAACACTGCGCCTGCCCAAGCTGACGCTGGACAAGCTGGCATTGACCGAAAACGCCACCAAACCCGCACCGTCAGCCAAGGCCGAGCGCCTGGCCAGCATTCAGCAGCTGCAGCTCAGCGGCGGCGAAATTGACCTGATTGGCCAAACCGCCCAGTTGGGTGAGGTACAGGTCAAAGAAGCCAAGGCCACCCTGGCGCGCCATGCCGATGGGCGCTGGATGTTTCAGGACTGGCAAAAAAATCCTGCCCCGCCAGCGGACAGCCCGGCCAAACCCTGGGCTGTTGCGCTCAAGCAGCTCAAACTGAGTGGCAGCCAGGTGGCGTTTGCCGATGCCAGCCCCGCGCGGCCTGTGGCGCTGGTGGTCGATGAGTTGTCGCTCCAGATTAAGGACCTGGCCACCACGGGTGCCTCACCTTTCTCCTGGTCGCTGGCGGCGCGACTGCGCCACGGCGAGTCTGAGCCTGGACAGCTGTCCGCGCAAGGCAGCACCGCGCTCAGCCCACTGGCAGTAAAGACCCAACTGGTGGCCAAGGATTTGCCGCTCCTGGCACTGGAGCCCTATGCGGGGGACGCGCTCAAGGTTCGACTGGTGCACGGGCAAGCCGGTTTTTCTGGCCGCGTTGACCTGGCCAATGCGCCTCAAGGCTGGGCGACCCAACTCGATGGCGATGTGCTGGTGCAGGACCTGCGCGCCGACACGCTGCCCAGCGCCGAGCAACCCGCCGAGGAACTGCTGAGCTGGCGCGAACTCGCCCTCACTGGCCTGAATCTGGCACTCAAGCCCGGCGAGGCCCCAAAAATCCATGTCGCGCAAACCGCGCTAAGTGACTTTTTTGCCAAACTCACACTCACCGAAGCCGGTCGACTCAACCTGCAAGACGTCAAACCCGGGTCACAAGATACATCAAACAAGATAGCAACTAGCGCAGATGGAGAAAGCGCCAAAGCCACAAATGATCAATATGCCGGCGCCGTGCCAATCATCACCTTTGGCCCGATGAGCATGACCCGCGGCCGGGTTGACTTTACCGACCGCTTTATCAAACCCAATTATTCGGCGCGCCTGACGGAGCTCACCGGCACGCTGGGTGGTTTCTCGTCACAACCGGTCAACGGCGCGGTACAACTCGCCGACCTGTCGCTGCGTGGCCGCGCCGAAGGCACCGCCACGCTGGAGGTGGCAGGCAAGGTCAACCCACTGGCCAAGCCGCTGGCGCTGGACATCACCGGGCGGGTGCGGGAGCTGGAACTGGCGCCGCTGTCGCCTTATGCCGCGCGCTATGCGGGCTACGGCATTGAACGCGGCAAACTCAGTGTCGACATCGGCTACAAAGTGCTGCCCGACGGCCAGCTCAACGCCGACCACAACATTGTGCTTAACCAGCTCAAGTTTGGTGATGCGGTGCCCGGCGCCCAGAACAGCTTGCCCGTCAAACTGGCCGTGGCCCTGCTGGCCGACAGCCAGGGGGTGATTGACATCAACCTGCCGGTGAGCGGCTCACTCAACGACCCGCAGTTTCGCCTGGCACCGCTGATCTTCAAGGTGCTGGGCAATTTGCTGATGAAAGCCATTACCGCCCCTTTTTCACTGCTGGCCAGCGCACTGGGTGGTGGCGGCGACGAGCTCAGCATGGTGGCGTTTGAGCCCGGCTCGGCCACACTCGGGCCAGAGGCACAGGCACAACTCGACAAAGTGGCCAAGGCACTCACGGCGCGTCCGGCGCTCAAGATGACGGTGACCGGCACCGCCAGCCTAGCGCTGGAAGCCGACGCCTTTCGCCGCGAGCAGCTCAACGCCCTGCTGCTGGCCGAAAAACGCAACCGCCTGCCCAAAGGTACCGAAAACCCCACCGCGGTGACCGAAGCTGAGCGCACCGACTTGCTAAAAGCCGTCTACAAGCGCGCCGACTTCACCAAACCACGCAACCTGATCGGCCTGGCCAAAGACCTGCCCGCCCCCGAGATGGAGGCGCTGCTGCTGGCTAACTTGGCTGCATCCGAGTTGGCCATGCAAGCGCTGGCCGTGCAGCGCGGTGTGGTGGTTCGGGACTATCTGGCAAGCCTGAAGTTGCCGCTGTCGCGCCTGTTTCTCGGTGCCGCCAAGGCCGTGGCACCTGAAGCCAAATGGCGCCCGCGTGCCGAGCTGAGTCTGGCGTCTGACTGATCGGCCGAGGCCGGACGGCTAGACCTTCGCTACGGCGTGGCGGCGCAGCCAGTCGGCAAACTCGTCTTCAGTGATGTCGCCGGCGGCGACGGCCAGCATGGTGAGCACGCAATCCGCATCGCCTGCCGCCAGCTGGTAGCCATTGAGGCGCAAAAACAATTCAGCCGCCACAAAACCGGTGCGCTTGTTGCCATCAATGAACGCATGGTTGCGTGAAATGCCGTAACCATACGCCGCTGCCAGTGCCGGGGCATCGGGCGCACCATAAGCGACCAGGTTCATGGGGCGGGCCAGCGCTGGCTCCAGCAAATTGACATCGCGTATGCCGTTGCCGCCACCGTGCTCGGCCAATTGCATCTCGTGAATGGCCAGAATCACCGAGCGCTCAATCCAGACCCAAGCCCTCATTTGGCCAACTCGTGCAGCACGTTGCGCCGTTCTTTCATAAGGTCGCGCGCCACCCGCATTTGCGCCTCAAACGCCGGGTCATGCGAGGTGATACGTAGGCCATCGGGAGAATCCGTCACGTAGAACGTATCCCCCTTCTCAAGCTTGAGCTGAGTCAGCAGCTCTTTGGGGAACACGGCCCCCACAGAATTGCCTATTTGCGTCAACTTAAGCGTATACATCTCAAATCTCCAAACGTTATAACATTTGTAATACTAACTCATCAGCAAGGTTCCCGCTCCAGTCATGTCCCGAAAACACGGATCCGAATCACCAAAACACCCGCGCGCGTGTGACCATCGGTAAAATCGTGCCACCCTCCGCCTTCCGCGGACGCTCTATTTTGATTCCCCCAACCTCAACAGGACTCTCGTATGTCACTCTTTTCCTCCGTCGAAATGGCCCCGCGCGACCCGATTCTGGGTTTGAACGAGCAATACAACGCCGACACCAACCCCAACAAGGTCAACCTCGGGGTGGGTGTGTACTTTGACGACAGCGGCAAGCTGCCGCTGCTGCAATGTGTGCAGGCGTTCGAAAA
>JAGOUM010000250.1 GCA_018061265.1 Rhodoferax sp.
TGAGTGCACTGGAAAACCTGTTTGAACCCGCGCAGGTGCAGCGCCACCAACTCAACCGGGGAGAGATTGCGCCATGAAAACCATGATTTTGGCCGCCGGACGCGGCGAGCGCATGCGCCCGCTGACCGACAGCACTCCCAAACCCCTGCTGCACGTGCAAGGCAAGCCGCTGATGCAGTGGCCGCTGGAGGCGCTGGCCCGCGGCGGGTTCGCGCAGGTGGTGGTGAACACCGCTTGGCTGGGCGAGCAAATTAGCGCCAAGTTCGGGCATGTTTTCAGGCTCCGGCGCACGAATAGCGTGCGCGAGCAGCTATCAAATCAGGAGTGCATCAGCATCGAATATTCCCATGAAGGGCTTGATTTTGGCGCTGCGCTGGAAACCGCTGGCGGCATTGTGCGCGCCTTGCCGCGTCTGGGAGAAGTTTTCTGGGTGCTGGCGGGCGATGTTTTTGCGCCCGATTTTGTGTTCAACCCGCAAACGGTGGACCGCTTTGCCGCCAGCGGCAAGCTGGCCCACCTTTGGCTGGTGCCCAACCCTGCGCACAACCCCAAAGGCGATTTTGGTTTGTCATCAAGCGGCCTGGCTTTGAACCAGGCCGACGAAAAATTCACCTACTCCACCATCGGCCTGTACCGCAGCACCCTGTTTGCCCCACCGTTTTGTGACATTGCACCCGGCAACCCGGCCGGCGTCAAAGCCGCGCTGGCCCCCATGCTGCGCGCCGCCATGGACCAGGCGCTGGTCAGCGCCGAGCTGTACACCGGGGCATGGACCGATGTGGGCACACCCGAGCGCCTTCGGTGTTTAAATGAAGCTTTCATTCCTGCCAGCAGCCGCTAAACCCATGACACCACCCCCCTACGCCCAGCGCCGCGCCATCCTTGCCGCTCAACTTGGCAAGGATGGCATTGCCATCATCCCGACCGCGCCGGAGCAGTTGCGCAATCGCGATGCCGAATTTTTATTCCGCCACGACAGCTATTTTTACTACCTCACCGGCTTCAAAGAGCCCAACGCCACTCTGGTGATCACCGGCGACGGCCAGAGTACCCTGTTTTGTGCGCCCAAAGACCTGGAACGCGAAATTTGGGACGGTATTCGCCTGGGCCCCGAAGCCGCGCCTGCGGCCTTGGGGCTCAGTGCAGCGTTCTCCATGGCCGAGCTGGATGCGCAGCTGCCCAAGCTGTTGGACAACCGCCGCGTGGTCTGGTACCCGTTTGCCACCCACAAGGGGCTGGAGACGCGCGTTGCCAGCTGGCTGGGCAACGTGCGCGCCCGCGTGCGCCAGGGTGCCCTGTGCCCCGACCAACAGCGCGATGTGTGTGCTTTGCTCGACGAGATGCGTCTGGTCAAAGACGCCAGCGAGCAGCACACCATGCGCCGCGCCGCGCAGATCAGCGCAGGCGCACACATCCGGGCCATGCAAACGTGCGCCCGCAGGCTGCGCGAGGGCCGTGAAGTGCGCGAATACCACCTGGACGCCGAGTTGCTGCACGAATTTCGCATGCACGGCTCGCAGCACCCTGCCTACGGCTCTATCGTGGCCGCCGGGGCCAACGCCTGCGTGCTGCATTACCGGGCCGACGAAGCCCCGGTGCGTGATGGCGAGCTGGTGCTGATTGACGCCGCCTGCGAGCTGGACGGCTATGCCAGCGACATCACCCGCACCTTTCCGGCCAACGGCAAATTTTCCGGCCCACAGCGCGCGCTTTACGATCTGGTGCTGGCCGCCCAGGAAGCCGCCATTGCCGCCACCCGCGCAGGCGCGCGCTTCACCGACCCGCACGACGCCAGCGTGCAAGTGCTGGCCCAGGGCATGCTTGATGTTGGCCTGCTGGACAAAAACAAGGTCGGTTTGCTCGGTGATGTCATCGAAAAGCGCGCCTATTTTCAGTTTTACATGCACCGCACCGGCCACTGGATTGGCATGGATGTACACGACTGCGGCAGCTATCTGGAGCCGTCCGAACTGGGCCAGACCAGCGAGCGCAAAGACGCACTCACCGGCGAGCGCATCATCAACCGGCCCGCCCGGATTCTGCGCCCCGGCATGGCGCTGACGATTGAACCCGGCATTTATGTGCGCCCGGCAGAGGGCGTGCCGGAGCAATTCCACAACATCGGCATCCGCATTGAAGACGATGCCATCGTGACCGAAACCGGCTGTGAACTGATCACCCGGGGGGTACCGGTGAAGGCCGATGAGATTGAAGCCTTGATGACAGGACAGGTTTGACTGGCAGGGGCTGTGTCATCGGGTGGTTAGAGCCCGGTCCCTTTTTCACACGGGGCCCGCCTGTTCACGCTGGCCATAGCGACTCAAAGTCAAATGACAGTTGCCGCTGGTGCCGTATCGACAACAGGTAAATGGTGGTGTCGATACGTGCGTACAGCACCAGGTAATGCGACATCACGTATTCGCGTATCTCCCCATCCTTGGCGAGGGTTTTGAGCTTGCGCTTCAGGCGGTCGATTCCATTGCTGGCCTCCACTGAGCGCGTGGGCCGCTCCAAGAACAGCCTGCCCATGCCAGGAAAGCGCTCAAGGTTTGGAATCACTGTATCGGTGAGTTCGTCCAGCAGCGCATCAAATGCCTGCGGCGCATCGGGCTCAAGCAAAAATTCCTCGATCTCTTCAAGATTGCGCTCAAAGTTTGCGATGAGTTGGACGAGGTGCCTGCTTGCCACAGTACGGACGTCGCTCAGGCTTGCGCCTTGGCCGCACGGCGGCGCTTCAATGCGCTCAAGGTGCTGTGTGCGCCCTTTACCTTGCCCGCGATGATGTCGTCCAGGCCTTTGCTGGCATCGTCAATCAGC
>JAGOUM010000113.1 GCA_018061265.1 Rhodoferax sp.
CCAGTTTCTCCTTTCGTTTGCTTGGCGGCTCACGATTGGTAGTTTCTGCGATGGACACCCATACCCACGCAAATGTCAAACTTCTACTGTCACCCCGGCAAAGCCGGGGGATTACCTATTGGATTTACGGTGGTTGAGGGCCATTACGGCTTAATCAAACTGAATAATCAATCGCGTTTGTCAGATGCAGTGGCGAATAAACTGCTGGAGTCTTTGCCGGGCACCGGTGCGGTCACCTCTGCTGAGCTGGAGAGGCGGCTCTTGGTACTTTCGGACCTTCCGGGCGTCTACGCCAAGTCAGTGCTGACGCCAGGCGAAAAGCTTGGGACTACCGATCTCAACGTGCAGCTCAGCGAAAGCCATCGGACGGGCGGGAAACTTGATTTTGATAACCATGGCAACAAATACACCGGGGCTCATCGCATCGGTGCCAGCGTGTTCCTCAACGAGCCAACAGGTCTAGGAGATCTGGCCACAGCGCGCGTACTCACAGCGGGTGATGGTTTGTCATACGGACAGGCTACCTACCAAGCCCAAGTGGGCTGGGCTGCAGTGGGGTTGTCGTATGCCGCGATGACGTACCGGTTGAGCGGGGATTTTTCAAGCATCCAATCCAGCGGGACAGCGCACGTGCAAAGCTTTTTTTTGGGTTATCCATTGATTCGGTCACGCGAGAAAAACCTCAGCATTCAGTGGTCATCAGACCGAAAGGAGTTTTCTGACCTGACAGCTCTAGGTAGCATGGGCACCAGAGCTGACAAAGACACCCGACTGGCCTCGGTCACCCTGCGTGGTGACTTCAGGGATTCGTCTGGCCAAGCCTCTAATGACTACGCTGCCACTTGGTCGCACGGTGAGATCAACCTATACGAACCGACTGCCCGCAACTTAGACAGTATGAGCGCGCAAAGCCAGGGTGGATTTGATAAAGTGACCTTTGGCT
Organism: Rhodoferax sp.; assembly: GCA_018061265.1. Lineage (GTDB taxonomy): Bacteria > Pseudomonadota > Gammaproteobacteria > Burkholderiales > Burkholderiaceae_C > Rhodoferax. Next base: position 944 of record JAGOUM010000113.1, read on the forward strand.
TTGCACGCCTGCAAGCTGTTAGCAAAGCCACTCAACTTTACGCGGGCATCAATGGTCAGTGGGCATCGAAAAATCTTGATGCTTCAGAGAAATTCAGCCTGGGTGGTGCTGGCAGCGTGCGGGCATTCCCGTCAGGTGAAGCTGCGGGTGACGAGGGTTTGGTGCTTACCGTGGAGTCCCGTACCAACCTGCCCAGCCCGACAGAACAACTGCCGGGAAAGTTAAGACTCCTTGCGTTCTTGGATGCAGGGGTGGTCAATACCAATAAGGCGTTATGGGGGGCTGACACGGGGGTAAATCAGCGTAGCTTGAGCGGCGCAGGGTTAGGCTTAATTTTTGTTGGCGCAGATAAGTTGGTGATCAACGCCTACTACGCTTTCAAGCTAGGCAGTAATGTGTCACAGTCACAGAACGATGCGCCGGGACGATTTTGGTTCCAGATAAACAAATCGTTTTAGATCGACCGGTATGGATGATGTGAGAGCAAATATGCAAAACAATTTTGGTTTGCTCAGGGCACATATACCTGCCAAACCCCGCTTAACTTCAAACTTTTCGCTCACTTGCCTGAGCATGGCTTTGCTGTGTGCGTTCAGCCCGCGCTCAAACGCTTTGCCAAACGAAGGTGTAGTGGCCTCTGGGAATGCCACCATCAGTAGCACCAGTGCAGCCAATCTCACCATCACCCAGAACAGCCAGAACGCAGTATTGAATTGGCAGGGTTTTACCATTGGTGCTAAGCAATCTGTCCAATTCATTCAACCCAACAGCAATGCAGTGGTCCTCAACCGGGTTTTGGGGGCAGACCCTTCGCGCATATTGGGGAGTCTCACTGCCAACGGCAAGGTGTTTCTAGTCAATCCCAATGGTATTTTTTTTGGCAAGAATTCCTCGGTCAACGTGGGGGGGCTTGTCGCCTCCGCTTTGGATATCAGCAATGCGGATTTTTTGGCAGGCCGTTATCGATTTTCCGGTCCCGGCAATGGAGAAATCCGAAACCTGGGCAACATTCGTGCGGATGACGGCGGCTATGTGGTCCTATTCGGCAACCAAGCGAGCAACGAAGGCAACATCACCGCAAGACTCGGCACAGTCGCCCTTGCTGCTGGCAGCGCCATGACTCTAGGCATTGCCGAGGACGGCTTAATCAATATCGCGGTTGATCAAAAAGCACTTCACGCCTTGGCGAGCAATAGTGGATTGCTGCAAGCTGATGGGGGGCAGATATTCTTGTCCGCACAGGCGAAGGACGCGATGATAGAGAAGGTCGTTAACACTACTGGAATCGTACAAGCGGCCTCCGTAGGCTACCGCAATGGGCGAGTGGTGCTCGATGGTGGTGACAGCGGTATCGTCCATGTCGGAGGGGAGGTACGCACGGTGGGTACTGAAGCAATGACTACCGGTGGTGCCATTGTTGCCATGGGCGATAAAGTGCTGATAGATGACCAAGCTCATTTAGATGCCACCGGGGTCTCTGGCGGCGGTGGCATCTACGTAGGAGGCGGCTGGCAGGGAGGAGATCCGGTCATTCGCCAAGCGAGTGCAGTGTATGTTGCCCCGTCGGCCACGCTGGACGCCTCAGCCAAACAAAGTGGCGATGGCGGCACAGTAGTGGCTTGGTCTGACATCCATAACCCCCAATCCACAACCCGTGTTTATGGAACCTTGTTGGCGCGTGCAGGCTCCGAGAGAGGGAACGGCGGGCGCATTGAAACGTCCGGCAAATGGATTGATGTAGCTGGCCTTCGAGCAGATGCCTCGGCGCCACTGGGCACGGCGGGCGTGTGGTTGTTAGACCCAGATGATTTAACGATTAGCGCCGCCGTAACGACCACTCCTGCCGGACCCCCGGGTTTTTTCGCGCCTGGCGTTGGCCCGGCAAACGTTCAAAATACTGACATTGAAGCCATATTGAACACCGGCACACCCGTCGTGTTAGACACCGCGTCAGGCGGGGCAGGTGCGGGCAATATTTCAATCAATGCCAGTATTACCAAGACTGCCGGTGGTCCCGCCGCACTGGGGTTGTTTGCTGATGGTGCCATTACATTGAATCCCGCTATCGGTATTACGTCTGCTGTGGGGGCTTTGGATGTCACTTTAAATGCTGTGAACGGTGTGACGCTGGGCGCAGGCAGTAGCATTGCCAGCAATGGGGGTGAGATCTTTATTTACGGCCCAACCTTCACCAATAACGCGGGCGCAGGTGCCTTATCGGCGGGTGCCGGGCGGTGGATTGTGTATTCCAATAATCCCACCACCAATGTTTTTGGTGGACTCAATAGTGGCAACAAAGCCATTTGGGGGCAAAACCCCGGCACGCTGCCCCCGGGACCACCGGGCCCAGGGTCTGCCCCGGGTGGTAACCGCTACGTCTTTTCCACCACAGGGACTGTATTGGCCACCACAACCGACTTTGTGAAGAATTATGGTCAAAGCTTGAGTGTGGCGAGCGGTGTGATTTACAGCGGTGCACCTTTGACAAGTGCTGCAACCCACGGAAATGTGTATCAAAACCTTGTCATAAGTGACGTGCTTACCAATTTCCCATCCGTCTCTTCAGCCGGTGAGGCAGCTACCGCATCGGTCGCTGGAAGTCCTTACGCGGTTGTAGCTGCCGGTGGACTGGCCAGCTCAGGCTACAGCATTAGCTACAGCAACAGCGGAACAGTGCAAATCAACCCGGCATCGCTGAGCATCACAGCGGCATCGGACAATAAAACGTACAACGCTGTCCCCTACACTGGCGGCAATGGCGTTTCGTACAGCGGCTTTATGGGGGCTGATACCGTAGCTTCCCTGACCGGTACCCTGAGTTTTGGCGGCACCAGCCAGGGCGCAGTCAACGCGGGAACCTACACCATCGTCCCCTCGGGACTTTCCGGCAGCAACTACGCCATCACTTACGGCTCCGGTACGCTCACCATCAGCCCGAAGGTGGTGTCAGTGGCAGGGCTGATCGCTGAAGATAAAGAATATGACGGGAACGCAGATGCCAGAATTCGTGATTGGGGGGGCGTAACGACAGGAGTTGGATCGCAGACGCTGGTGGTTAATCAGGGGAGTGCAAGTTTTGACGACCCGACAATAGGTATCAATAAAACAGTCACTGCGCGTGGTTACACCTTGGCGAATGGGGCAAACGGTGGGCTTGCGAGTAATTATCAACTTACTAGCTCTACCGCAGCTACCACCGCTACGATTGCGCCATTGAAGCAGCCTGCAGCGGTATCTTCATTGGCCAGCGCAATAACAGTGACTTGGCGAATTGGTGACCGTTCGGGCGAATTGGAGATTCAACCAAGGGACATTGACCCGGATTTGTGGGTCGTACAAGAACCGCAAGCTACGAAAACAAACAACACAATCACCGACACGGGTCAGAGCGCTTCATCGAATGCAGCCAGCAACGGTGCCGCTGGTGCTGTCAGCACTCCAGCGTCTGCTTTGTCGTCTGCTGGCTTTACGTCTTCAGGAGGCAGCACGATAGCATCAAGTGCATCCAGTACGCCTGCCGCAAGTCGGCCCCCTACAAGGCTGAGTGCCACGGGTTTTGCCGGGGTTGTTAATCCGGGTGTTGCAGCTTCGTCGCGGCCTCCAAATGCTGTCAATCAACCGGTGATGTTGACGGGTATCGATCGCGCTGCAATTGTTGGCACAACCGGTGGGGGCGCTGCGGTGATTGCAGCGCAATCCAAAGGGGTAACCACAATACGATTGGCCGTAACAGTTGCTCCGGATGATAGTTTTGAAATTTCTTTGCCCCCCTCCTTGATGGGTGTGTTAAACGTCAGAGGCAGTACTCCGAAAACCGAAGCCATTTCTTTGATCACCCCGCTACCGGATTGGATCGTTTTTGACCGAGCCACGATGAAATTTTCTGCTGCACGTGTGCCCGCTGCTGGCGCATTGCCAGTCACTGTCAAGTTGCGGGCTGCCTCTGGCAAAGCCGTTGAGGTGACATTTCAATGAGCCCGACGAAGCAATCTGCCGTGACGATACGCACACTTTTTTTGTTGTGCACTTTGCTGCCTCAATGGGCTTGCGCGCAAGCGACTGACCAAGTTTGGGGCTACAAGGTCAAATCGGGCGACCGACTTATTGATATTGCCAAGGTGTTTCAAAAGAGTCCGCAAGAGTGGAAAAAGTTGCAGCAGAAAAACGCCGTGTCCGACCCCAAACTGCTGATGCCTGGAAAGCAACTGAACATTGCAATTAATGACCTAAAGCAAGGCGAACCCACTGCTGAAGCTGTGATTGTTCATGGCGATGTGCAGCGCTTGGATGCGGCCGGGAAGCCCGCAGGCAAACTGTCATCTGGCGAAGTATTGAAAATGGGTGATACCGTACAAACCGAAGCCCGCAGCACCCTGACCATACGCTTTGCTGATGGTTCGCGCATGCTGGTGACGCAGAACAGCAAAGTCAACCTCGCTAGCCTTGTCAACTACGGCAAGACTGGCATGGCAGATACCAAGGTTCGCGTGCTGCAAGGCGGCATCGATTCGCAAGTGATGCCCCAGAAAGGCCCAGCCTCCAAGTATGAAATCAACACACCCGCCATCAATCTTGCGGTGCGCGGTACAGGTTTTCGTGTGCAGGTGGATGAAGCATCCGGTTCGACCCGCACCGAGGTTGTAGAGGGACTGGTGGCCGGTAGCTCTGACAGCAGCCAAGCGCGCATTGCTGGCGGCTTTGGCATCTTCGCAGAGCCAGGGAAACCTCTGGGTCAACCCCTGAAACTTTTAGCGTCGCCACGGCTGGCTCCAGCTGCCAGTGTAGTGAGTCGACTCCCCGCAAGTTTCGGTTGGCAAGCACTTCAAGGCGCGCAGAAGTACCGCTTGCAATTACTGGCGAGTGTGCAGGGGTTCGAGACCATTATTGTGGATGAACTGCTGGACAACACCAGCGTGCAATGGGACAGCTTGACCGAAGGCGACTATGTGCTACGGGTGCGGGGTGTGGATTCCGTGGGGCTGGAAGGCGCCGATGCAATATGGGCTTTTCAAATCCTTACCCACCCGGAGCCCCCTGACATCACACAACCGGCCAACGGACATTTATCGGACAGTGGGCGGGTGTTGTTTCGCTGGGAATCAGCTGCACAGGCGGACAAGTACACATTTCAATTGGCCCAGGATGCGAATTTCACGCGCATAGTTGCTATGGTTCCTCAGATTGCCAAAGCCACACAAGGTGTACTCCTCGCTCTGCCCCCAGGACAGTATTTCTGGAGAGTTGCAAGTATCAATAGTGTCGGAAAAGTAGGCCCCTATAGCGACGCCTACACCTTTAGCCAGCGCAGTGCACCAAATCCTGCGAACTGATTTGTAATGGCTTTCAGACACACGCAGGCCGATCAATTTGAAGGCATCTCGCATGCCTAGCCTAGCGACCTTGCGCAGGTTTTGGAATGGCAAATTGTTTCGCCAGCTTGTGGTCCGAAGCTTGCTCCCTATGTCTGTCGTTTTGTCATTGCTTGCGGTGCAAGCCTACGACCCCTTGTTTCGCGTGCGATTGCGAGATATGTCGTTTGATCAGTTGCACAAGATTCACCCGGGTCGCTACGCCGACGACATTCCGGTGCGTGTAGTTGCCATAGACGACCAGAGCCTGGCCACAGTGGGTCAATGGCCTTGGCCACGTACTGTGCTGGCGCAGGTGATTGATCAGTTGCAGGCAATGGGTGCACGGGTGGTGGTGTTGGATGTAATTCTTGCGGAGTCGGACCGCACGTCGCCTGAGGAGGTAAAGAAGTTCTGGCCCGAAAGCCCCAAGTTGGATGCGATATTGAACACCTATCCTTCGCATGACATGATTCTTGCGGCAAGCTTGGTGCGCAGTCGCGTAGTAGCGGGAGTTGTGGCTCTGAATACCTACCCTCCAGCCGTACCGCCCACTCGCAAAGTGGAAATCAGGGGCGAAGGGGGGGATGCGCGTGAGTGGCTGCGCAGTTGGGCAGGAGGGGTGGGGTTCCTGCCCTCTTTGGCCAGTGCAAGTGCGGGCGTCGGCGTACTGACTCTGGTGCCGGATCATGATGGCATATTGCGGTCAATGCCATTGTTCAGTCTGCTGGGCAATGAACTCTACCCAAGCCTTGGGCTTGAGGCAGTAAGAATGTACCTAGGCACCGAAACCCTGGCTGCCAAAGTCACGCCGGCCGCGCAGGCCGGACTATTGCAGTGGCAGGGCATCGCGGGTATCAAGGTGGGAGACGCCGCATTTTTGCCGACATCTGCGGACGCACGTGTCTGGCTGCATGCACGGCCTCAGGCATCGGACCGCTATGTTTCAGCAATTGATGTGCTTGCGGGCCGGGTCGAGCCCAAGCGGATCAACGATCATATTGTTCTCATTGGTGCAACGTCGGCGGGACTAGGGGACATCATACGCAATCCATTGGGGGAGGCAGTGCCGGGTCTGGAGGGGCACCTCCAACTCATTGAACAATTGCTGACTAACGAATACATGTTGCGCCCTCCTTGGGAAAACGCACTGGTCAATGCACTGGTATTGACGTACGCCATTGTGCTGGCTTTGATGCTTGCAACCATGCGTCCGACTTGGTCAGTCGCGCTGCTTGGGGCGAGTGTCGTGTCATTGTTGGCATTGTCCAACTGGTTGTTTGCAAGCCAGCACCTGTTGCTGGACCCGATTTTCCCTTCAGTGTGCTTGATTCTTGTGTTTTTGTCGCTGGCGGTTCCGCACTATTTGCGTACAGAGCAAAACCAGCGTTGGATTAAAGCAGCGTTTTCGCGCTATGTGTCACCCAACCGCGTCAAGTTTCTTCAAGCGCACCCGGAGACGCTGCAATTGGGTGGTGAGTATCGGGAGTGCTCGTTTGTCATGACCGATCTCGCAGGCTTTACTTCCATGATGGAAAAGTATGAGCCGTCCATGCTGTCATCATTGCTCAATGAGTACCTCAACGGCATGATCGAAGTGGCGTTCTCCTTTGATGGAACGCTGGATCGGATTGTGGGTGACGCGGTGGCCGTTATGTTTTCTGCGCCGGTTAAGCAGCCTGACCATGCCCAGAGGGCGGTGGATTGTGCATTGGCGATGGATCAGTTTGCAAATGCCTTCAGCCAGTTTCAACAAGGCAGAGGTATTCCGTTTGGCAAGACACGCATTGGCGTCAACACCGGTGACGTGCTGGTCGGAAATTTTGGCGGAAAAGTAATGCTGGATTACCGCGCACTGGGCGATGCGATCAATACGGCTGCTAGGCTGGAGACGATTAATGGTCAGCTAGGCACCCGTATCAGTGTGAGCGAATCTACCGTGAAGCAGTGCAAGGATTTTCGGGGTCGCCCTGCAGGTCGGCTGGTGCTCAAAGGCAAGAAAAATGCGGTCACCGTGTTTGAGCCTCTGACCCCAGATGAGGACAAAAGTGAGCGAATTGCACAGTACCGTGCCGCATATGCCCTCATGGAGGCGAAGACCAGTGATGCAATTGATGTCTTTAGCGCGCTTAAACACCAGTTTCCCGATGATCCGCTGGTGGATTACCATATGCAGCGACTTCAAGCTGGTGATACTGGAAGTCTCGTCGTGATGAGCCGCAAATAGCGGCTGGGCAAACAACTATTTTTTGGAGTAATTGCATGATTGCAACGCACATTGACTTGCTCAGTTTGCTCTCACAACACAACGATGCCCAAAGCATGGCGCTGAAATCCATGCCGACAGTGGTGAGCCATATGGACGCCGCCAATGGATCGTTGATGTTGTTATTTGGTGAGCAAGTGGTGCACAGGGTGCTGGCCACCAGGGGGCTGTTCGCGGAGGTGTCTGACCACAAAGTCCGCACTGTAATGGCTGAAGGATTGGCCGGCTGGGTATACAGGCACCGTCAGGGTGGCTTGGCTTCAGACACCACTTTGGATGAGCGCTGGGTTTCTATGGGCGACACATCGATTGGATCCGCGCTGGTGGTACCTTTGATGATCCGTAGAACAGTGATTGGCTTACTGTCGGTTCACCACACAGAGCGTGGTTTTTTCCGCGAAGCGCATCTCGCCACTGCCGCAGAGCTGGCACAGCTGATGGCTCCGTTATTCGAGATTGCACTGATCACAGAGTCATCCATCGCTGCAATGTCGACGCTTTGCCGATCCTCCCTTGGCCCGTCAACAGTTTTAGACTGGAAGGGGGATGTCAAAGTTGTGAACGAAGCGATGAAGCAACTCGACATTGTTTGGGAGGGAGTGAACCTATCGCAGACCTTGCTTCCGAAGGAGCTAGGTCTGGGGCAGATAGTTGACTGCAATTGGGTAGGGTCGCGAAAAATGGCATCCTTGCCATACGAAGCGCGCGCAACTGCGTTTCGAGGTTCAGGTGTCTGGATTCAATTCGACAAGTGCGCCTGACGAGCGAGCTACATCTTGCCCTTGGCGGCCAAACGCAATTGATCTAATTCTTGGTGCATTGTCGCGGTCATTTGATCGTACATTTGCAGTTGGTCGCTCAAGGAGCGTAGACGCTCTGATGCGGTTCGGGCAATCTGAATGGCTAATTTGGCAGCAACCAGCGGGTGGGTTTCCATCAAGCGCTCAAATCCTTTGGCAGATAACCCGGCAGCGATCACAGCAGTTGCAGCAGTGCAGGTCGCCGACCTTGGTGCGCCATCAATCAGGGCCAAATCGCCAATCAAGGCGCTTGGACCCAAGACGGAGATGTCCACTTTGTTTCCATGTTTTACCATTCCGGTATCCACACATACATTGCCTTCCAAAACCAACAACATATAACTTGAGTTCTTGTCACCCACGCTAAATAAGGTGGCACCTGCGGTGTAGTGTATAAGCCGCATGAGGATGACGATCTGCGTAGCTTCGCTAGCGGACAGCGAAAAATTCTCTCCGTGCTTGGTCAGGAATTCGACAGTTTTGGCCGCTAGTTCCGGAAACTCAATAACGGATCGCATTTGCGTATTCATTAAATTGGTGCCTAGAGTATTGTCTTGTTAGGGTTGAAATTCATTGTAGCTTTGCAGGGCAAATCACCAGTACATAGAAAGCGAGAAGTGGCCGCCCAATTCAACGGCTGTTCGATTCCAGCCAAACACATCCTCCGCCACACGTCGCTTGCCATTGAGTAACGTCGTCGTTACATCACCCATGGCGCGTCGCCACGCTGAAGTTCACCCGGTTTACCCCAATTCCCCCAAGTTAAGAATTTTCTCGACCGACCTCCAAAAACGAGAAAACCCAGTTGGTATTGCCCTGCCTGTTGATCGAGTCAAGCCGGCATGGTCTCGGCAAAGCTGGCGCGGCGCATCAGCTTGTCATACAGTTTGACTAGGTTGGCGTGGTCAGTGCGCCAGTCGATCTGCGGAAAGCGAAAG
>JAGOUM010000114.1 GCA_018061265.1 Rhodoferax sp.
GGTTATGGCTTCAACAAAAGCCATGCCGCCGCGTACTCGCTATTGGCCTACCACACCGCCTGGCTCAAGGTGCATTACACCGCCGAGTTTTTCTGCGCCAACATGACGGTGGAAATGGATGACACCGACAAACTCAAGGTGTTGCTGGAAGACGCGCTGAAGATGGGCCTGAGCTTTGAGGCACCCGATGTGAACCGGGGTTTGAGCCGGTTTGAGCCGGTTTCTGATCAGGTGATCCGTTATGGCCTGAGCGCCGTCAAGGGCAGTGGTGAACAGGCCATTGAGGCCATTGTCGCGGCGCGTGAGGGTCGGGGTGTTGGCCCCCTGGGCAACACCTGCGGGCCGTTCAAGAGCCTATTTGACTTTTGTGCACGGGTCGATCGCAGTCGCATCAACAAACGCACCGTTGAAGCCTTGATCAAGGCAGGTGCCTTTGACAGTCTGAACCGCAACCGCGCCAGTCTGCTTGCCAGTGTTGACCTGGCGTTTGAGTTTGGTGCAGCGACACTGGCCAACGCCAACCAGTGCAGTCTGTTTGATTTGGGGGGTGACGAACACGGCTCCAGCACGCAGGAGCCTGAGCTGGTCGCGGCCACACCTTGGGGGGTGAAGGAAACCCTGACCTACGAGAAGACGGCGCTGGGTTTCTATCTGTCAGGCCACCTGTTTGATGAGGTGGCGGCTGAAGTGCGGCGATTTGCCAAACGCGAGATTGCCCAGCTGCTCGACACCCGCGAACCGCAGTTGTTGGCGGGCATCGTGACGGATTTTCGGATCATCAACGGCCAGCGTGGCAAGCTTGGCCTGTTCAAACTGGACGACAAGTCGGGCGTGATTGATGCCAGGGCGGAAGAGTCGCTTCTCAACACACACAAGGGGCTGTTCAAGGACGATGAGCTGGTTGTTGTGATGGGCAAGGTACAAACAGACCGCTTCTCGGGTGGGTTGCAAATGACGGTTCAACAGGTCTGGAGTCTGGAGGCGGCGCGTTGCCGTTTTGGTAAACATTTGATGGTGTGTATGGCATCGACCCGGCAGGCCCTGGATGTGGCGCGCCTGGTCAAGGATTTTCCGGCGCAGCGTGTGACAACAGAGCAGGGTGATTTAACACACGGCCTGGGGGTTCGACTTAAGTTGCACTGCACTGCAGATCATGGCGCGGCCAGCGCAGAAATGCAGCTTGACGATCGGGCCCGCTTTTATCCGAGTGATGCGGCACTTTCGAGCTGGTGGGCGCAGACGGCACCGGGCTCCGCCGAGATCATTTATGAATAAAATCGACCTATAGCGCTTTACCAGTATAGGTTTATTGCTATATAAAACGTTTAGTCTTTAGGACGAAAACTGATCTCCAATACCGCAGGTACCCGACCGTCGATGTCGCGTGGCAGCACTTCGGCCTTGTCGATGGCTTGCAGGACGGCCTCGTCCCAAGCGGTGACGCCACTGGATTTGAGCAATTTGCGACCCACAATGGTCCCGTCAGGTGAGGTGCGTACTTCGACCTCTGCCATCGGATTGCCAGTGATGTCTTTGGTAAACACGATATTTGGCTTGATGCGGGCGCGGATGCGGCCGGCGTAGCTGGCAGACGGTCCCGATGATTGTTGTGCCGAGCCCTGGGCGCTGGGTGCCCCGCTGGCGCCTGCCATACCGGCCATGCGGGCCAGATTCTTGACCCGTTGTTCTTCGATCTGCCGGGCCACCTTTTCAGCCTGTTTTTTCTCCTGCGCTTCCTTGAGCTTCTGATCACGCTCTTTGCGTCTGTCTTCCTGAAGTTTTTCCAGCCTGGCCTGCTCCTGCCGCAGCTTCTCCTGCCGCAGCTTTTCTAGCCTTGCCTCGTCACGTTTTTTTTGCTGCAGCTTCTCACGCGCCAGCGCGATGTCCACCTCAGCCGGTTTGACAACTGGTTCGGGTTCGACTTCGGGCGGAGGTTGGGTCGCGATCGGTTCAGCCACTGGCGTTGGCTCTGGCTCTACCTGGAGTGCCGGTGCCGCTTCGACCGGCAGCGCTGACCATAACTCGGCCTCAAAACTCGTCACCTCAGCCTCGTGTTTCCACTTGATCCCCCAGGTCAGGGCCGCCAGCAGAAGTCCGTGTGCGAGCACTGCAAGCGTCAACGCGCGAAGCAGGCCGGGCGTTGGCGGCGGCGCAAACTGAAGGCGATCAAAGCTGGCTTGCATGGGCGCTGTTCAGGGTGCGAGTTGGACTGACAAGCCGACCCGGGCAATGCCGGCGCGTTGCAGGGTATCCATCACACGCACCACTGACTCATAGCGCACATTCTTGTCGGCGCTGATGACCACCGCGGTGTTGGGAACTGCCTGCTGGGCCCGCCGGACCGCGGTGGCAAGTTGTTTCAGGGTCACCGGCTGGGTCGAGTCCTTGAGTTTGAGCTCCAGTACCTCATCCTTGCTGACCACAATCTGGACCAGCTGGTCTGGCTGTTTGGCGGCCTTTCCAACACTGGGTAGATCAATCACACTGGGCGCTATCAGGGGTGCCGTCACCATGAAGATGATCAGCAAGACCAGCATCACGTCGATGAAAGGCACCATGTTGATTTCATTGATGGTGCGGCGACCACGTCCCCGATGGGTAACTGAAGGCATAAGGGTTTTCCGCCTGAGCTAGGACCTGCTGGTTCAGCGCTGTGCTGCAGCCGGTGCCGGCGCTGCGGCCTGGGCACCAACATTGCGCTGCAGGATATTGGAGAACTCTTCCATGAAGGTTTCCAGCCGGATCGCGATGCGGTCAATGTCCCTGGCGAAGCGGTTGTAAGCCACGACCGCGGGAATCGCGGCAAACAGCCCGATGGCGGTGGCGACCAAGGCTTCGGCAATACCAGGCGCCACGGTCGCCAGCGTCACTTGTGTCAGCGCTGCCAGGCCAGTGAACGCATGCATGATGCCCCAGACTGTGCCAAAAAGTCCGACGTAGGGAGACACTGACCCCACCGAGGCGAGAAAACTCAGGTGCGTCTCGACCACGTCCATTTCACGTTGGAAACTTGCCCGCATGGCCCGGCGTGCACCGTCCATCAGCGTGCCGGGATCAGCGATCCGGCGCTCGCGCAGCTTCTGGAACTCGCGCATGCCGCTGGCAAAAATGCGCTCCATCGGGCCGGCCGAACGGGCATTCTTGGTGGCTGCCAGAAACAGGTCGTTAAGACTGGCACCCGACCAGAATTCACGCTCAAACGCATCGTTGAGAGATTTGACCTTGCCCAGTGAAAACAGCTTTCGGAATATAGCGGCCCAGCTGGCAATCGAGATGCTGATCAGCAACAGCATGACCAGTTGCACCACGATGCTGGCATTGAGCACCAGGTGCAGGATGGAAAGTTCTTGGTTCATGGCAGTTTCTGAAGGATTTCTGGCGGGATTCTGGCAGGTTTGCCGTGGGCGTTCACCCAACAGGCGCGAATGGTCGCCTCACACAGCGGGATTTGGGCGTCATTGTGTCGGCGCAGCGCCTGCTGGCGGATTGTCAGCGAGGCGCGGCCAGTTTCCAGCAGCGAAGTTGTAACCAATAGTTCATCGTCAAGCCGCGCACTCTGCAGGTAGTTGACCGTGGCCTGGCTGACCACAAACATCCCCCCTGTCAGCTCACGCAGCGCTTGCTGTTCGATGCCCAGTGTGCGCAGCCACTCGGTGCGGGAGCGTTCGAAAAACTTCAGGTAGTTGGCATAGTAGACGATGCCACCCGCATCAGTATCTTCCCAATAAACCCGAACCGGCCAGCCAAAAACACCGCTTCCGGTCATTGCAGCAGTTCCTGCAATCGCTTGATCGCTGCAACCAGTTGTGGCATGGCGCTGGCCGTCGAAAAGCGAATGAAGTGGCCGGTTTCGGCAAAACCGAAGTCCCGACCCGGCGTGACAGCGATATGGGCACGCTGCATGATCTCGAAGCTCAGTTCCCAACTGCCGTCAACCCCAAGCCTCTGGCACGCGGCAGAGCAGTCGGCCCAGGCATAGAATGCACCGTCCGGCATGACCGGCACAGTCAAACCAAGGGCATTGAGTGCAGGTACAAAGTAGTCACGGCGTGCCTTGAACTCGGCACGGCGGCGCTCATACTCGGCCAGACTTGCGTCCTCAAAACACGCCAGCGCGGCGTACTGTGCAATGGCGCTGGGGCAAATGAAAAGATTCTGCGCCAAACGCTCAATCACTGGCACCAGTGCCTCGGGCACCACCAGCCAGCCCAGCCGCCAGCCGGTCATGTTGAAATATTTGCTGAAACTGTTGATGCTAATGATCTGATCATCCAGCGACAGTGCGCTGCGTTCGAAAGCAGTGTCGTGACTTAAACCCAGATAGATCTCATCGATCAGTGTGACGCCGCCGCGCCTCGATACCTGGTCATGGATGTCACGCAACACATCCAGAGTGATGGATGTGCCCGTAGGGTTGGAGGGAGAGGCCAGCAAAACCCCACGGGTTCGCGATGACCAGTGCTGCGCCACCCGGTCCGCATTGAGCTGGAACCGCTCAGCCGCGGTCGTGGGTACCAGGATGGCCCGGCCTTCAGCGGCACTGACAAAGTGCCGGTTGCATGGATAGCTTGGATCGGGCATCAGGATTTCGTCACCCGCCTCAATCAGGGCCAGGCAGGCCAGTTGCAGGGCGGCAGAAGCGCCCGCAGTAACCACGATGCGAGTGGCAGGAACATCGAGCTGAAAACGCTGTTGATACCAGTGGCTGATCCGCTCGCGCAACTCTGGCAGTCCGGTGGCGGGGGTGTACTGGGTGTGGCCGTCACGAATGGCCCGCACAGCGGCTTCCTGCACCAAGGGTGGGGCGGTGAAATCAGGCTCGCCGATGTTCAACAGAATCATCGGTCGGTCGGTCTGCGCCAATTCACCCGCCAGGGCCTGCGCCGCCTTGGCGACTTCCATCACATAAAACGGTTCAATACGCTGTGCGCGCTGCGAGAATCTCATGGCCGTTGTGCCACCCGTCAATTGCGGGCTTGGCTGACCCGGTCGGCGTTGACTTCAGCAGGGCGCAACTGCACGGCCAGGGCGTTCAGCACGGCATTGACATATTTGTGACCGTCGGTGCCACCAAACTCTTTGGCCAGCTCAATACACTCATTGAGCACAACACGCCACGGCACATCCAGACAATGTTTCAGCTCGTAAACCCCGATCCACATCACGGCGCGCTCGACCGGGGAAATTTCAGACAGCGGGCGATCCAGCAAAGGGGTGATCAGCGCATCCTGCGCGCTGGCCTGTTCTGTGCAACCGTGCAACAGGGCGTCAAAGTGCAGCGTGTCTGACTTTGAAAAGCCTGCCAGATCCCGGGTGAACGCATCGACCTCGTTGGCCGGATTCTTTCCCACCATGAACTGGTAGAGTGCCTGCAGCGCAAATTCGCGGCTGCGCGAGCGTGGTGACTTGCTGGCTGCCTTGCGAACACCGGTGCTCGTCAGACCCTTGCGGGGCTGGCGGGGTGGGCGCTTGGCGGGTGCGGGAGAACCCGGGTGGCTTAGGTCACTCATGCGAGTTCTTTCATTAAATTGGCCATCTCGATGGCGACCCGCGCTGCGTCACGCCCTTTGTCGCTCTGGCGGGCCACCGCCTGCTCCAGGTTTTCGGTGGTAAGAATGGCGTTGGCGATGGGGATCTGATAATCCAGCGACACCCGGCTGACACCAGCCCCTGACTCATTGGCCACCAGCTCGAAGTGGTAAGTTTCACCACGGATGATGCAGCCCAGGGCGATCAGGGCATCAAATTCCAGTTTTTCAGCCATGGCCATCAGGGCCACCGGCACCTCAAGCGCACCAGGAACCTGCACCAGTCGGATCTGTTTGGGCGACACGCCGAGTGCCATCAGCTCCTCGCGGCACGCCTGCGCAAGGCTGTTGGTGATGTCCGCGTTAAATCGGGCTTGCACGATACCAATGGAGAGCTTTTTTCCATTGAGGCGAGGGTCATTGGCATCGGGGGTGCCCTGATCGGTGATCAACATGGTGTGAATAAAAATGGGTAAAGATGAGTGTTTGGCCAATACCGGGCGGTCTGAATCTGTTCAGGGTGCCAGGTAGCCGACAATTTCCAGGCCGTAGCCGGTCATGCTGGGCATGCGCCTGGGCGTTCCGAGCAGCGTCATTTTGTGCACACCCACACTGCGCAGGATCTGGGCACCAATGCCGTAGTTGCGCAAATCCAGGCGTTCACGCTGCGGGCCATGGCTGGCCATGGCCGTACCACCAAACTGCGCCAGCAACTGGGTTCCACTTTCACCACAATTCAGGAATACAACGACGCCCTTGCCGGCTGCGGCGACACGTGCCAGACTGGCATCAAGGCTCCAGGAGTGCATGGTTCTGCCGGTTTCTAGCGCGTCAAGTACCGATAAGGGCTCATGGACCCGTGCCAGCACCGGCTCGTCTGCGTCCCATGTGCCTTTGACCAGTGCCAGATGCACGCCTTGCGCGGTCTTGTCCTTGAATGCGTGGGCGGTGAATTCACCCACTGCGGTTTGCATCGTCCGGCTGCCTACATGTTCCACCAATGACTCAACCCGGCTACGGTGATGGATCAGGTCAGCGATGGTGCCAATCTTGAGGCCATGCTCGGCGGCAAAAATCTGCAAGTCCGGCAGACGCGCCATGGTGCCATCGTCTTTCATGATCTCGCAGATCATGGCCGCAGGCAGGCACCCGGCCATGGCGGCCAGATCACATCCCGCCTCGGTGTGGCCGGCCCGCATCAGGACACCCCCTTCGACGGCCTGCAGCGGAAAGATATGGCCGGGTTGCACCAGATCATCGGCTTTGGCATCGCGGGCGACAGCCGCCTGAATGGTCCTGGCCCGGTCCGCCGCAGATATACCAGTAGTGACACCTTCGGCCGCCTCAATCGAGACCGTGAAGGCGGTGCCTTTTTTGTCGCCATTGCGGGCAGTCATGGGGGGCAGTTGCAGGCGTTCACAGCGCTCCTGCGTCAAAGTCAGGCAGATCAGGCCACGACCAAAGCGTGCCATGAAGTTGACCGCCTCGGCTGTCACGTGCTCGGCGGCCATCACCAGGTCACCTTCGTTTTCCCGATCTTCCTCGTCAACGAGGATCACCATGTGACCAGCACGTATGTCAGCCACGATGTCTTCAACGCAGGAAATTGCCATGGATTGGAGCTTGGTCATACAAATATAAATAAAGGCTGGCGCAAAAGCGCGACTCAGGACTGTTGACTTTGAACACCCGCACTACTCAGCATACGCTCGACATACCGCGCGATCAGGTCAATCTCAAGGTTGACAAGCCTGCCCACGCACAATTGACCCAGTGCGGTGTATTTCACGGTATGCGGAATCAGATTGACGCTGACAAGGCAGCCATCCGGCTGGTCTTGCACGCTGTTGACAGTCAAGCTGACGCCGTTGATGGTGATGGACCCCTTGTAGGTCAGAAATTTGCCCAATGCAACGGGTGCCATCACCTTGAGTGTCCAGCTTTCGCCCGTTTGTTCAAAAAGCTTCACTTCGCCGATGCCGTCCACATGCCCAGAGACCAGATGGCCACCCAGGCGGTCGTTTGCGTGCAGGGCTTTTTCCAGGTTGATGGTGCCAGCGGTGTCTAGCCCGGCCGTTTTGGCCAGTGATTCAGCAGAGACATCCACTGTGAACGTGTTTTGCTGGGGATCGAGCGTGGTCACCGTCATGCAGGCACCATTGAGTGCGATGCTATCCCCGAGTTGCACATCCATCAGATAGTCGCTGGGGCAGGTGATGCTCAGGCGTTTGCCGTGGGCGTTTGAGTCGCCCAGCGAGTGGACGGTTGTGATGTGGCCTAAGCCGGTGATGATTCCAGTAAACATCCGGCTATTTTCGCAGGGAATCGCAACGGCTCGATAGAAAGCCGGGCTCAGGCGGTCAAAAAACGGTCGCACCCTGCGGCGCGGGCCAGTACCCGCAGGTCGGGTCCGACCCGGTCAACGCGACTGAACTCCAGTGCCAGCGCATCGCTGAGTTGGCCAAGCGGTCCGAAACGCGCCATGTCGGCTCCTTGCCCAATCATTTTGGGAGCCAGGTAAATCAGGAACTCGTCCACCAGCCCGGCACGGATCAAAGCGCCGTTCAGGGTCTGGCCCGCCTCGACATGAATTTCATTGAGCTCGTCCTGGCCCAATGCCGCAAGCATCGCGACAAGGTCCACCCGGCCTTGTCCATCGGGACACTGCAAGACCTTGGCACCACGGGACTGAAAAAGTTGAAATTTCTCGCTATTTGTGCCTGAAGCGCATATCCATAATGGCCTTTTTGCTTCGAAAAGACTAGCGTCATATGGCGTCTTCATGTGGCTGTCGACAAGCACCAGACCGGGTTGGCGGTCGGTGTGAACCAGTCTGACATCAAGTTTGGGATCGTCGGCCAGGACCGTGCCAATCCCGGTGAGTACGGCACACGCGCGTGCGCGCCAGGCATGGCCATCTGTGCGTGCTTCGGCAGAGGTAATCCACTGGCTGAGGCCATTGGGCAGGGCTGTCTTGCCGTCCAGCGAGGCGGCAATTTTCATGCGCACCCAGGGTCTCTTGCGGATCATCCGGCTGAAAAAGCCGATATTGAGTTCACGGGACTGCAGCGCCAGCGGGTCATCCGTGGCCAAAACCTCAACCTCAATACCGGCGGCTCTCAGGCGCGCAAACCCCTGTCCAGCCACCAGGGGATTAGGGTCGGCCTGAGTGGCAACGACCCGGGAGATCCCGGCGCCAATCAGCGCGTCGCAACACGGCCCCGTTCTACCATGGTGACAACATGGCTCAAGCGTGACGAAGGCGGTGCATCCACTGACCGGGACCCCTTGAGACTGAGCGTCACGCAAAGCCATGATTTCGGCATGGGGCCCGCCGGCCCGCTGGGTATGACCTTGGCCGACAGTTTTGCCCTGTGGGTCAACAATCACGCAGCCGACGCGAGGATTGGGGGAAGTCAGGTTGAGACTTTGGCTGGCGAGATCCAGCGCTTGCGTCAATGGATGCATTTTTGCGGGGGCTTACTGAAGGAAGGGTATTGTGAGTCAGTCTGACCTTGCGAAATGGAACGCCCGCGTTTTTCTCAAGAAAACGACCAATGGTGGCTGTGGTGTGACGAACGGTCAGCACAAAACACCGCCACCGTGCTGAAATCGCCCCATGTCAAATCGGATTTACAGCACCCAAAGCGCCGTACACACCCGGCCGGTGATCCATAGCGCGGCACGATGCGCGGGGTTTACCGTCATCGAGCTCATGGTGACGGTGGCCGTGCTGGGTATCCTGCTGGCCGTTGCAGTGCCTTCCTTCCTTGACTTTGTGGCCTCTGGCCGAGGATCAAGCATCAGTTCTGGCTTTGTCGTGGACATGACCCGCGCACGTGCGGAAGCCATCAGTGCCAATACCTGTGTCAAGATTTGCCAGTCTGACAACGCTCCGAACGGTGCCAGCGCCACCTGTGCCAGCAGTGGTGACGACTGGCAGCGCGGCTGGATCATGTTCCGCTTGCCCACTTGCAACACCGGGCTGACCAACCCGGTTGACACGGATGTGTTTTCGGTGCGTGTCGGGGACTATGCGGACTTTGAATTCTTCACCACATCGGGAACCGTGCGCCGTTTTTTTGTTTTTGATCCACGTGGCGTGCTGATTGCCAACGGCAATGGCAATTTGACGCTGAGCCATTTGCCTGAAGGAATCAACAGCAAACACACCCGTACCGTTTGTGTGAGTTTTGCCGGGCGTGTGACCGTGCGTGAGTATGGGGGGAGCACCGGATGTACCAGCTAAGTCAAATGACGCGCAGTCGCGGCAGCAGAATCGGGACAAGTGGTTTGCCGTCACGGGCCGGAGCGCGTGGTGTCACCTTGATCGAGGTGCTGGTGTCGATTCTGGTGTTGTCGGTCGGGTTGCTGGGCATGATGGGCCTGCAGGCAGCGGCGTTGCGCTACGAACAGGGTGCCTGGGCAAGAACGGCGGTTTCTTCCTCGGTCGCCGATTTCTCTGACGGCATTCGCATGTTGCCAACGGTGACTCCAGCAATCATTGAATCGGTTCGAACCTACAACGCTGAACTGGCTGCTACGGCGGATGCCTCATATTTTGTGCCGGGAGTGGATTGTGACTTGCAGGTCTGCTCGGCTGATGAACTGGCGGCCTTTGCACGCACCCTGTGGCGGCGCAACATTTATGGCAGTTTTCCGGCAGGGGTGGGATTTGTCCAGCAGGCCGGCGTTCCCGGGCGCAGCCTGGCGTATGCGTTGACGGTTGCCTGGGGCGACAAGTCG
>JAGOUM010000115.1 GCA_018061265.1 Rhodoferax sp.
CCGTGCCTGGCCAGCAAGAACGACTCCAGCATCAAGCAAATGACCGGCTGGACGCTGGCGGACGTTCGCGGACACGACTGCCCCCAGTGCCCCCAGTCAAAGTCGACTTGCCCCCAGTCAAACTGGGAACAGAATTCTTCAATCCTGACAACGGGTTAGGGGAGTTATCCACAGTTGCCCCCAGTGCCCCCACTTTTTTTGAGCATGGGTGGCGAACATGTGTCCGAAAAGGACGGGGAAACTGTAGCGAGGATGGTCAATCTCTGTCACCTGACCATCAAGGACTGACCGGTTCACATAATTGTTGCGCGCGAAGGTTTCGGGGTCTCCCCCTGGCCGATGCCCCCCGAATCACTGGGGCATGGGGCATTCTTCAGAGATGCCCCCATTTTGCAAAACTATGCCCCCGAAAATGCCCCCTTATTTGTGTGGAACGTGGCAAACTACTGCGAACGCTACCGAACGACAGAAACATGGTTTTCATTGGGGAAAAGAAAAAGGCCGGACGTTATTGGAACGTTACGGCCTTATAAATGGTGCCCGGGGTCGGAATCGAACCGACACCCCTTTCGGGACCGGATTTTGAGTCCGGCGCGTCTACCAATTTCACCACCCGGGCGGCTGCTGAAGAGCCGAAATTATGGCACAGTGTGGCCCATGAAATATCCTGACATTGAAGATTTGATCGGTAAAACACCCCTGGTTCGCCTGCAGCGTATTGGCAGCACGGCATGTCGGCAAAACGGCAATGTCATTCTGGGCAAACTTGAAGGCAACAACCCGGCGGGTTCGGTCAAGGACCGTGCGGCCTTTTCGATGATTACGCGGGCACAGGAGCGCGGCGACATCCGCCCGGGCGACACCTTGATTGAAGCCACCTCGGGCAACACCGGTATTGCGCTGGCCATGGCGGCGGCCGTCAAGGGTTACCACATGGTTCTGATCATGCCCGAAGACTTGTCGATTGAGCGGGTGCAGACCATGAAAGCCTTTGGCGCCGAACTGATCCTCACGCCCAAGAGTGGTGGCATGGAATACGCCCGTGATCTGGCCGAGCAGATGCAGCGGGACGGCAAGGGACGGGTGCTGGACCAGTTTGCCAATGCGGACAATCCGCGCATCCACGTTGAAACCACCGGCCCGGAAATCTGGACCGATACCCAAGGTGAAATCACCCACTTTGTCAGCGCCATGGGCACCACGGGCACCATCACCGGGGTGTCGCAATACCTCAAAAGCCGCAACCCGGCGGTGCGGGTGATTGGAGTGCAGCCCAATGAAGGCTCACGCATCCCTGGCATTCGCAAATGGCCGCAGGAGTATCTGCCCAAGATTTATGACCCAAGCCATGTGGACGAACTGATGTACGTCAGCCAGGCCGATGCCGAAGACATGTGTCGCACACTGGCGCGCGAAGAGGGGATCTTTGCCGGTATCTCGGCCGCTGGTGCCTGCTGGGTGGCACAGGAGATCGCCAAACGCAATCACAATGCCACCATCGTGTTTGTGGTGTGTGATCGCGGCGATCGCTATTTATCCACAGGTGTCTTCCCAGCATAAACGCCACAACCGCAAACCAAGGAACCTCTGATGCAAACTGATAAAGAAGTGGATGCCACCGGATTAAGCTGCCCGCTGCCCATCTTGAGGGCCAAAAAGGCACTCAGTGAGTTGGACAGTGGCCAGACCGTCAAGGTCATCGCCACCGACAAGGGCTCGATCCGCGACTTCCAGGAGTTCGCCAAACAGACTGGCAACGAACTGGTAGAGCAGGAGACCATTGGCAACACGTTTATCCACGTGCTGCGCCGGCGCTGAATCGTCGGGTTAGGGCGGTGACCTAACCCGCTGACGCGTCAATGCAAGCGGGCCAATTGCTCTTTGACCTTGGTTAGCGTGGCCTCGAAGTCCGCCAGGCGTTTGCGCTCCTGCTCAATCACGGTTGCTGGCGCCCGTGCCACAAACGACTCGTTGCCCAGTTTGCCGTTGGCCCTGGCAATTTCGCCTTCCAGCCGCGCTTGTTCCTTGCCCAGGCGAGCTTTTTCCGCGGCGATGTCGATTTCCATAAAAAGGCAAATGCGCGCTTCACCGACTACGGCTACCGGGGCGGCCTGCGCTGCGGCAGCCCAGGTGGCTTCGTTATCAAACACGCGAACTTCGTTCAACTTGGCCAGCGCCTGCAGCACCGGTGTGGATTGCTGCATGAAGCTGGTCTCGGCTTCGGACTCGGCCAGCACAAACAGTGGTAGTCGCGTGGCCGGCGACACACTCATCTCGCCTCGCAGGTTGCGGCAGGCATCGACCAGTGTTTTAAGCTTGGCTACATGAGCGATTGCGGCCTGATCGATGCGTTCGGGCTGCGCCTGCGGGTAGGCGGCAATCGACACCGAGTCACCGGCGCGTCCAGCCACCGGAGCGACCTTTTGCCATAAACCTTCGGTCACAAACGGAATGATCGGGTGTGCCAGGCGCAGAATGGTCTCCAGGGTGCGGATCAGAGTGCGGCGCGTCGCCCTTTGGGCGGTTTCCCCGGCCTCGCGGTTTTGGGCAGCGGCGCCCTGCTGGATTTGCACTTTGGCGATTTCCAGGTACCAGTCGCAGAACTCGTTCCAGACAAAGTCGTAAATCGACTGGGCGACGTTGTCGAGTCGATAGTCTGCAAAACCCTGCGCTACGTTGGCCTCGGTCTGTTGCAGCAGCGAGACGATCCAGCGGTCCGCCTGGCTGAAGGATCTATCGGGGTCAGAGCCCGATTTCGCGTCGAAATCGGTATCCGACCCCGAAAAATCGTGTCCTTCGCAGTTCATCAGTACAAAGCGGCTGGCGTTCCAGAGTTTGTTGCAGAAGTTGCGGTAGCCCTCGCAGCGCTTGGCATCGAAGTTGATGCTGCGGCCCAGCGAGGCCAGCGAGGCAAAGGTGAAGCGCAGCGCATCGGCACCAAAGGCCGGGATGCCGGTGGGGAACTCTTTTTCGGTGTTCTTGCGCACCTGCGGAGCAGTTTCGGGTTTGCGCAGACCTTCGGCACGCTTGATCAGCAGTTCGGGCAGGGCAATGCCGTCGATCAGGTCGACCGGGTCGAGCACATTGCCTTCACTCTTGCTCATCTTGTGGCCCTGCGCATCACGCACCAGGCCGTGGATATAAACGTGTTTGAAGGGGACCCGGCCAGTGAAGTGGGTGGTCATCATGATCATTCGGGCAACCCAGAAGAAGATGATGTCATAGCCGGTGACCAGAACTGAGCTTGGCAGGTAGAGCTCGTAGTCGGGTGTTTTTTCTGGCCAGCCCATGGTGGAAAACGGTACCAGGGCGCTGGAGTACCAGGTGTCCAGCACGTCTTCGTCGCGCCTCAAGGGGCCAGAATACCCATCATTTAGGGCTCTAGCGCTTGCCTCATCTATGTTTCTAGCTACATAAACAGTACCATTTTCGGCATACCAGGCGGGGATTTGGTGACCCCACCAGAGTTGGCGGCTGATGCACCAGTCCTGAATGTTGTTCATCCACTGGTTGTAGGTATTGACCCAGTTTTCTGGGACAAACTTCACGGCGCCTGACTGGACCGCGTCGATGGCCTTTTGGGTGATGCTTTTTCCAGTGGGGTCTTGCGGGCTGACCTTGCTCATGGCCACAAACCACTGGTCGGTGAGCATCGGTTCAATCACCTGGCCGGTGCGTGCGCAGCGTGGCACCATCAGTTTGTGTTTCTTGATCTCGACCATGAGGTCCAGCGCCTGCAGGTCTTTGACGATCTGTTTGCGCGCGGCGAAGCGGTCCATGCCTTGGTAAGCGGTGGGAGCCTGATCATTAATTTTGGCGTCCAGCGTCAGCACACAAATCATCGGCAGTTTGTGGCGTTGACCCACGGCATAGTCGTTCAGGTCATGCGCGGGGGTCACTTTGACCACGCCGGTGCCAAAAGCCTTGTCGACATAGTCGTCAGCAATGATCGGAATACTGCGGTCGCACAACGGCAACGTCACCTGTTTGCCCAGCAGGTGGGCGTAACGCTCGTCTTCGGGGTGCACCATGGCGGCCACGTCGCCCAGCATGGTTTCGGGGCGTGTTGTGGCCACCACCAAGCCGGGGGCGAGTTCGCCGTTAACCATCTGCGGGCCGTCGGCAAAGGGGTAGAGGATATGCCACAGGCTGCCGTCTTCTTCTTCTGACTCCACTTCGAGGTCGCTCACCGCACTCATCAGCACTGGGTCCCAGTTGACCAGGCGTTTGCCGCGGTAGATCAAACCCTGCTCATACAGTCGCACAAAAGTTTCGGTCACCGTTTGCGACAGCTTGTCGTCCATGGTGAAGTACTCTCGACTCCAGTCCACGCTGTCGCCCATACGGCGCATTTGGGTGGTGATGGTGTTGCCGCTCTTTTCTTTCCACTCCCAGACTTTGCTCACGAAGTTTTTGCGGGCTTCGGCGGGCGTTGGCCCCATGTCGTGGCGGCTGATGCCCTGGGCTTGCAACTGGCGCTCGACCACAATTTGGGTGGCAATGCCGGCATGGTCCGTGCCCGGAATCCAGGCGGTGTTAAACCCCTTCATGCGGTGGTAACGCGTCAGGCTGTCCATGATGGTCTGGTTAAACGCGTGGCCCATGTGCAGCGTGCCGGTCACATTGGGCGGGGGTAACTGAATGCAGAAGTTGTCACCACGCGCTGCGGCTTGGGTGTCAGGTGTGCCGATGCCGCGAAAACCTGCCACACCATAACCACGCTTTTCCCACTCAGGCCCCCAATGGGCTTCCAGGGCGGCGGGCTCGAAAGATTTGGACAGGCTGTTGAGGCCAGGTTGTTGCAGTGCGTCGGTCATGGGATGGTGCCAATAATGACGAACGGCACCCATTGGTGCCGCTCTAAATATAGAAATGGAAGGGCTGGCCCGATTTTACCGAGCTAGCCCAGGATCAAGACATCAGACCACCACCGTTCAAGCCGTGGCCAGTTCTTGTGTTGCCGCCACCGCTGGCGCCACAGCAGCCGGTGTCGCCACCGCCGGCATACGCATCAAATGGTCAAACGCGCTCAGCGCCGCCTTGGCACCGTCACCCGTGGCGATGATGATTTGCTTGAACGGGACCGTGGTGCAGTCGCCTGCCGCAAACACGCCAGGCAGGTTGGTCTGGCCCCTGGCATCCACCATGATCTCGCCGTGTCTGGACAACTCCAGCGTGCCCTTGAGCCATTCGGTGTTGGGCACCAGGCCAATCTGCACAAACACGCCGGCCATGTCCAGGTGTGTGACGTCACCACTGGCGCGGTCCTTGTAAGTCAGGCCATTCATCTTGCTGCCGTCACCGGTGATTTCAGTGGTCTGGGCGTTGACGATGATGGTGGTGTTGGGCAGGCTCTTGAGTTTGTCCACCAGCACCGCGTCGGCACGCAGCTTGGTGTCAAACTCGATCAGGGTGACGTGTTCCACAATGCCAGCCAGATCAATGGCGGCCTCGACCCCGGAGTTGCCGCCACCAATCACACCCACACGTTTGCCCTTGAACAGCGGGCCGTCGCAGTGCGGGCAGTAGGCCACACCCTTGTTTTTGTACTCCTGCTCACCGGGCACATTCACATTGCGCCAGCGTGCTCCGGTGCTCAGGATGACGGTTTTGCTCTTCAGTGAGCCACCATTGGCCAGTTGCAGCTCGATCAGGCCGTTTGGCTCGGTGGCCGCGATGAGTTTGTCGGCCTTCTGGCCATTCATCAGATTCACGTCATAGGACTTGACGTGGGCTTCCAGCGCCGCAGCAAATTTGGGGCCGGTGGTCTCCGTCACCGAAATAAAGTTCTCGATACCCATGGTGTCATTCACCTGCCCGCCAAAGCGCTCGGCAGCAATGCCGGTGCGAATGCCTTTTCGCGCTGCGTACACCGCCGCCGCTGCACCGGCCGGGCCGCCGCCGACAATCAGCACGTCATACGGTGCCTGGGCGCTGAGTTTGGCAGCGTCCCGCGCGGCAGCACCGGTGTCGAGCTTGGCCACAATTTCTTCCAGGGTCATACGACCCGAGCCAAAGTCTGCACCGTTGAGGAAAACAATTGGCACGGCCATGATCTGGCGACGGGTAACTTCCTCCTGGAAAGCGCCGCCTTCGATGACCACTGTCTTGATTTTGGGGTTAAAGATGGCCATCAGACTCAGCGCCTGCACCACATCCGGGCAGTTGTGGCAGGTCAGTGACATGTAGACCTCAAAATTGAAGTCGCCGTCCAGTGCCTTGATCTGGTCGATCAGCTCCGGCTCCACCTTGGGTGGATGGCCGCCGGTCCATAGCAGCGCCAACACCAGCGAGGTGAACTCATGGCCCAGCGGCAAACCGGCAAAACGCAGACTGTTGGTCGAACCGGATCGTTGCAAAGTAAATGAGGGCGTGCGGGCGTCTGCGCCATCCAGGCGCAGGCTGATCTTGTCGGCCCGCAGGCTTTGAATGGTTTCCAGCAGCGCGCGCATGTCGCGGCTGGTTTCGCTGTCATCCAGGCTTGCCACCAGCTCGAAAGGCTGGGACACACGTTCCAGGTAGGCAGCCAGTTGTGTTTTCAATTCTTGGGTGAGCATGATGGTTCCTGATGTCTTGTGAAATGAATAGCTTAGAAGGCTTGTGGATATTGGGCTAGAGGCAGTTTTTGTCAATAAAAAAGCCGGACGACAAGGCAGGCGCTCCTTGTCGCTGTCCGGCTTGAAGGTGCCCTACAGCGGGCACCTTGCCGAGCGTCGAGTGACTTAGATCTTGCCGACGAGGTCGATCGAGGGCGCAATGGTCTTGGCACCTTCGTTCCACTTGGCCGGGCACACTTCACCGGGATGGCTGGCCACATACTGGGCGGCCTTGAGCTTGCGCAGGGTTTCCTTCACATCACGGGCGATGGAATTGTCATGCACTTCCAGGGTCTTGATCACACCATTGGGGTCGATCACAAAGGTGCCGCGCAGTGACAGACCAGCCTCTGGAATATGCACACCAAACGCGTTGGACAGGGTGTGGGTGGGGTCGCCCACCAGCGGGAACCTGGCCTTGCCCACAGCAGGCGATGTTTCATGCCAGACCTTGTGAGAGAAATGGGTGTCGGTGGTGACGATGTAGACCTCGGCACCCATCTTCTGGAACTCGGCGTAGTTGTCGGCCGCGTCCTCGACTTCGGTCGGGCAGTTGAAGGTAAAGGCCGCTGGCATGAAGATCACGACGGACCACTTGCCTTTCATGCTCTCGTCAGAGACTTCGACAAACTTGCCGTTGAGGAACGCTTGCGCTTTGAAAGGCTGGACTTGGGTATTGATCAAGGACATATCAGACTCCTGGGTGGGTTGGGTTAAGAAAGAGATCGTTGACAGATGATTTGTCTTCGATGGGATGAATCATAGCCCGGTACTATCGTTCTCATGATGCATTGTTTATAAGCTATTGATAGCCTTTCTTAATCACCGCCGTCACGATAATGCGGCTTTGGTCAGCCCTGCCATGGCTGGCTTTGGAGAACATCATGCTGTTTCTGCTTTCACCTGCCAAATCCCTCGACTACGAAAAACCGGTCGCTGAGCTGCCGCACACGCGGCCACAGTTTGTTGACCAGGCCGCCGCGCTGATCAACATCCTGAAACAGCAGTCGCCGCAACAGATCGCCAATCTGATGGACCTGAGTGACACGCTCAGTGGCCTGAATGTGGCGCGTTACCAGGCCTGGAGCCCCAGATTCACCGCCAAAAACGCGCGCCAGGCGGTATTGGCCTTTAACGGGGATGTGTACGGCGGGCTGGACGTCCATTCGCTTGATCGCCCGGCCATCGACTGGTTGCAGCAGCATGTCTGTATTCTGAGCGGACTTTATGGCGTGTTGCGACCACTTGACTATATGCAGCCCTATCGGTTGGAGATGGGTACCGCCCTTGCCAACACGCACGGCAAAAACCTGTATGACTTTTGGGGTAACCAGATTGCCATGTACCTCAACAAACGGCTGCAAGCAGAGGTGGCACCGGTGCTGGTCAACCTGGCGTCGCAGGAGTACTTCAAGGCGGTCGATCTCAAGGCGCTGAAGGCGCGGGTGATTGACTGCGTGTTTGAGGACTTCAAGGGTGGCAAATACAAGATCATCAGCTTTCATGCCAAACGTGCGCGTGGGTTGATGGCGCGGTTTGCCGCAACGCAGCGGGTCGTGCTACCCGATCAGCTCAAGGCATTTGGGGCCGAGGGCTACCAGTATGACGCGGCGGCGTCCGAGCCAACGAGGCTGGTATTTCGGCGTAGTCTCTGACAAACCTAGGGTTTTCCCTGATATGACGTGCCGGGAATAGTGGGTTTTGAAGCTCACAATCGTGTTCTGTTCCATTCATCCAATCAAGGAGATCTCATCATGGCAGTTTTCAAACCCGTGGCCCGCTGGTCAACACCCATCACCATGGCTGTTGCGTTGACCGCAACATCCAGTTTTGCCTTTCAGCCTGGCGCAACAGAATGTATTGCACCCGCCGGTGCTGGTGGTGGTTGGGACATGACCTGTCGTCTGGTTGGCAAGACCTTGCAGGACCTGAAACTTATTCCGGGCACGATGCAGGTGGTCAACAAGGTGGGTGGCGGCGGTGGCGCTGCCTTTGCCGAAGTGGTCAACAAGCGCAACACTGACGACAACCTGCTGGTGGCGGCGTCCACCGCCACAGCGGCCCGCCTGGGGCAGAACGCTTTCCCTGGGAACACCATGGACCAGGTCAAGTGGCTGGCGTCGGTCGGGGCGGACTATGGCATGGTTGCGGTGTCGGCTGATTCCCCCTACAAAACCCTGCCCGAGCTGATGGCCAAGGTGAAGGCCGATCCGACGGCGATTGCCTTTGCAGGTGGCTCAGCCGTGGGTGGCTGGGACCATCTGAAGGTGCTGATTGCGGCGCGCAAATCGGGCATCAGCAACGTACGTAGTGTCAAGTATGTAGCTTTTGACGGTGGCGGCGAGGCCGTGACCCAATTGCTGGCGGGCAAGATTCAGGCCTTTACCGGCGATATTTCCGAGGCCAAGGGCTTTGTTGACGCCGGCAAGATCAAGGTCTTGGCAGTGCTGGCACCGGAGCGACTGACGGGTGATTTTGCCAAGTTCCCGACCGCCAAGGAGCAAGGCCTGGATGCGGTTGGTGCCAATTGGCGTGGTTTCTATGTGCCCGGTGGCATGAGTGCAGACGCCTACAACTTCTGGGTCAAACAAGTAGGCACGGTCTACGATTCGGCTGAGTGGAAAGCCATCATGGCCAAAAACGGCATGGCTGCGCTGAATTTGCGTGGCGACGCTTTCCAGAAGTACGTGAGAGAGTCTGTCGCTGAAATTAACGCACTTTCCAAAGAAATCGGTATCGTCAAGTAAAGCGGCGCGGCCAAGCGCTGTGTATCGGGGGCTTCGTGCCCCCTCATTCACCGGATCCTGTCATGAAAAGCGATCGCATCTTTGCCGGCATTGTGCTGGCGATGGGTTTGGGCATGTTGTGGGGGACCACACAGATCGAAGAGAGCTTCATCCAGGACCCGCTCGGTCCCAAGGCTTTTCCCGGGCTGATTGCCGTGCTGATGGCAGTGTCCGCCGTAGTGATGTTCTTTAAACCGGATGCCGACCCCCACTGGCCTGGTCTGTTCAAGTTCCTTGAACTGCTGGGTACCGCCGGCGTGATGGTGGCGTATGCACAAATGTTGCCCATCGCCGGTTTTGTGCTGTCAACCTCTGTCACTTCGGCTTTTCTGAGCTGGCGACTGGGTGCCAATACCCGCCAATCCGTCGTCGGTGGTGTATTGACTGCGGTTGGCATTTTTGTGCTGTTTCAGTACGGCCTGGGCGTCAACATGGCCAAAGGCCCATGGGGCTTCTAAGCTCACAAAGGATTAACAATGGATTCTTTACAAGCTTTGCTACATGGTTTTTCGGTGGCGCTGACCTGGCAAAACCTGGGCCTGGCGTTGATGGGCTGTTTCTTGGGCACCATCATTGGTGCCTTGCCCGGCCTTGGCCCCTCAAATGGTGTGGCCATCATGATTCCGGTGGTGTTCAGCATGGGACTGGGTGCCACTTCGGCGCTGATTTTGCTCACCAGCGTCTATTACGGCGCCATGTACGGTGGCCGAATTTCCTCCATTTTGCTGAATATCCCGGGGGACGAACCGGCCCTGATGACCACGCTGGACGGCTACCCGATGG
>JAGOUM010000116.1 GCA_018061265.1 Rhodoferax sp.
TTGTCAATCAAACCCGGCAACATGGCAGACAGTTGACCGCTCAGCTGTGAAGGATCGATCCCTAACTGACTGGCCGCTTTGCCCACCACATCCTGGCCCAGCACGCCAGACAACTGGTCGGCGGAGATTGGCTGGTTTTCACCGCTGCCTATCCAGGAACTCACCACATCGCCCAGCCCCGCTTGATTAAATTTGGCCACCAGACCATTGAGTCCACCCAGCTCCCCATTGTTGGCCAGCAGACCGCTAAGCACAGTGGCGATACCGCCCTGCTGCTGTACATGGTTACTGACCGCACTGACCACTGAATCGAACAAACCCATGAAAACCTCCTGATGAATAGGTGGCGGATTATGCCGTTGGGCGCTGGTTTGGTAAGTTCGATCGCTTTATGATCAAGCCATGGCGATGAATATCACCCCGGGAACTGCCACGCGCTGGGCACTCATGCTGCTGGCTGCTCTGCTCGCCCTGGCGCTATTGCTGGCCGCAGGCGGCGGGTTCTGGTACGTGATGACCAAGCTGCCACAGCGCTCGGGTAATGTGGCACTGAGCGGCCTGAGTGCACCCGTCAGCGTACGATATGACGACCGTGGAGTACCCCACATCACGGCGGACAACGAGCCGGACCTTTACCGTGCGCTTGGGTTCGTCCATGCGCAGGACCGACTTTTCCAAATGGAAATGGTGCGCCGGCTGGCACGCGGCGAACTGGCCGAGGTACTTGGCCCCAAATTGCTCAAGCTCGACCGGCTGTTTCGCACGCTCGGCCTGCGCGATCACGCCGAAAAGGCGGTGGCCCGAATGAACCCACAGAGCCCGGCCGTGCTGGCCCAACTGGCTTACTTGGACGGCATCAACCAGTTTCAGGCGACTCATCCGGCACCGATCGAGTTTGATTTGGCGGGGATTCCCAAGCGGGCGTTCACCTTGCAGGACACGGTGGCCGTATCGGGTTATCTGGCCTACAGCTTTGCTGCGGCCATCAAGACCGAGCCCGTGTTGAGCTTCATTCACGACGAACTGGACGCAAAATACCTGGAGATTTTTGATCTGGAATGGAACCCCCTCGGTGTTCTGAGTCCGGCGCGTAGCGCCAGACTCAAGCCCGACTGGCAGGCACTCAGCCAGCTGGCCCAAGTCAGCCAACAGGCCATGGATGTGGCTGCTGTGCCGCTGTTTGAAGGCAGCAACGCCTGGGCCGTCTCGGGGCAGCGCACCTCCAGTGGCAAACCCATGCTCGTGGGTGACCCGCACATTGGCTTTGCACTGCCGGCAGTCTGGTATGAGGCACACCTCAAGTCACCGGGTTTTGAGCTGTACGGGCATTTCCAGGCGCTCAATGCGCTGGCGCTGCTGGGGCACAACCAGAACTTTGGCTGGAGCCTGACGATGTTTCAGAACGATGACATGGACCTGATCGCCGAAACCGTCAACCCTTTCAAACCAACGCAGGTCAAGATCAACGGCGAGTGGGTCGAGATGGAAAGTCGTCAGGAGACAATCCTGGTCAAAGGCGCCAAACCGGTAGCACTGACACTGCAGCGTTCACCACACGGCCCCATTATCAGTAGTGCTTTCCGGGAGTCCCTGGGCGATGCACCGGTGGCACTGTGGTGGGCTTTTCTGGAAACCGAGAACCCTCTGCTTGAGGCCTTTTACGAACTCAACCGGGCAGATACCCTCGCCAAAGCCCGCAGCGCGTCAAGCAAAATCCATGCCCCGGGGCTCAACGTGGTCTGGGCCAACGCCAAAGGCGACATTGGCTGGTGGGCGGCAGCCAAACTGCCGATTCGCCCGTCTGGTGTGAACCCCGCATTTATCCTGGACGGAGAAACCGCTGAGTCTGAAAAACTTGGCTATTACCGCTTTAGTGACAACCCACAGGAAGAAAACCCGCAGCGTGGCTACATCGTGTCGGCCAACCATCAACCGCTCTCCCCCAGCGGCCTGCCAATTGCGGGTTATTACAACCTGCCTGATCGCGCCCAGGCGCTTGAAGACCGCCTGGGCAACGACCAATTGCAATGGAACGCGCTGAATACCCAGTCACTGCAGTTGAGCACCCAGACCGGCTACTTCTGGCGCGTGCTCGAGCCCTTGTTGCCGGTACTCAGCGACGTGGTGCGCGACCCACTTGAGCGCTCGGTGTTCGACAGCCTGACACAGTGGGATGGTCAGTACACCTTGCCCAACATTCCACCGACGGTGTTTTCCCAGTTGTTGTACGAAATTGCCCACGCGGCCATGGCCGATGAACTGGGGGAGGAGCAATTCAAGAACCTGCTGGCAACACGGACGCTTGACCTCGCCCTGCCCAGGCTTGCGGCAGACGAGAACTCACCCTGGTGGGACCAGCGCAGCACCCCCAAATTCGAAACCCGCAAAGACATCATGCGTATCGCCTGGAACGCCAGTGTGGCCCACCTGAAAAAGGCCTTGGGCAAAAGCCCCAACGACTGGGGCTGGGGAAACGCGCACACCTTGACCCACGTCCACCCACTGGCCGGGCAAAAACCGCTTGACTGGCTATTTAACGTCGGGCCATTCAACGCTCCCGGTGGCCGGGAGGTTCCGAACAATCTCGGCACCCCGATTGGCCCGGCACCGTGGGCGGTGAAGTTTGGCCCATCCACCCGGAAAGTGGTGGATTTTGCCGACGCCTCGCTGGCACGCGGCATCAACCCGGTGGGCCAGAGTGGTGTGCTCTTTGACCCGCATTACAAGGATCAGGCGGCAGCCTACATTGTGGGGGGCTATATGCCGCAGTTTTTAAGTGAGCAGGACGTGGCAGCCAACACCCGCAGCACGTTGACCCTCACACCCTCAACCCCCAGGCCAGCGCCGGGCTAAGCTGGTGGGCGAAAATACACCATGCACCTGATCCGATCCCCCTTCGCCAAAGAGCCCGCCTTCACCCACCAACAACCGGCCCGCACGGCGGTGCTGTATTGCAATCTGGGTACACCAGATGCGCCGACCGCGGCAGACGTTCGCCGCTACCTGGCAGAGTTTCTGGGTGATCCCCGTGTGGTGGAGATTCCACGGCTGTTGTGGATGCTGATCCTGCACGGCATCATTTTGCGCACCCGGCCCGCCAAATCAGCTGCCAAATATGCCAGTATCTGGACCAAGGACGGCTCACCGCTGAAAATCTGGACAGAAAAGCAGGCCAAGCTGTTGCAGGGCTGGCTGGCGCAGCGTGGCCACGACGTGCAAGTGCGCTACGCGATGCGCTACGGCGCAACGTCGATTTCCTCCCAACTTGATGCACTCAAAGCGGCGGGTACAACGCGTGTCCTGATTCTGCCGGCCTACCCGCAGTATTCCGCGACGACCACAGCCAGCCTGTTTGATGCGGTCTACCAGTGGGCCGGGCGGACCCGCAATATCCCCGAGCTGCGGTTTGTCAATCACTACCACGATGACTCGCGCTACATTGACGCCCTAACTGAAACGGTCCAGAAGCATTGGCGCGAAAACGGCCGCCCGGATGTTCTGGTGATGAGTTTTCATGGAGTGCCTGAGCGAACCCTGCATCTGGGTGATCCCTACCACTGCGAGTGCATGAAAACCGCCCGCCTGCTGGCAGAAAGCCTGGGTCTGCAAAAGCAACAGTACCAGGTGACATTCCAGTCGCGACTGGGCCGTGCCAAATGGCTGGAGCCCTACACTGAGCCCACTTTGATTACCATGGGCAAGTCCGGTGTCAAACGTGTGGATGTGATTTGCCCGGCCTTCACCTGCGACTGTCTCGAAACTCTCGAAGAAATCAACATGGAGGCCAGGCAGGCTTTTCTGACGGCCGGGGGTGAGTCGTTTCACTACATCGGCTGCCTCAATGACAACAGCGCCTGGATCACCGCTTTGACCGAAATCAGTTTGCAGCATCTCGGCGGCTGGCCCACACTGGCGGCAGACCAGCATGCCGAGCAGTCAGCCCGCCGGGACCGGGCGCTGGCCATGGGGGCCAGCCAGTAAGTCGGGGTTTCCGATGGTCAGATTTTTGCGCGGCTGCGGCTGCCTGGCACAGTCGGACGCAATGATGTCGTAGGTTTCTTGACAGGCGTTGGGGGTTTTATCGGAAATGCGGGCTGGGCAGCAGGCTGCTTTGACGGTACCGCGTCTTTGGCAGATTTCAAGACCTGGTCAGACTTGGCATGTTTTGCATTTTTTTCCGGTTTGTCCTCCTTGGCACCCTTGTCCAACTTGTCAGACTTGCCGACCCTTTCTGATTTGTCTGCCTTGCCTTCGGGTTTCTTGGCAGAGCCTGCAGCCGGGACTTTGCGGCCATTGAGCTCGGCCTCCAGGCGTTGACAGATGGTGCGCAGTATCTTCACCCGCGCATAATTTTTGTCATTGGCCTCCACCAGAGTCCAGGGTGCATTGCCGGTGCTGGTTCGCTCCACCATATCGCAGATCGCGACCTGGTAATCGTCCCATTTTTCCCGGTTGCGCCAGTCCTCCTGGGTGATTTTGAAACGTTTGAACTCGATTTGCTCCCGCTCCTGAAAACGTTTGAGCTGCTCCTCCTGGCTGATCTGCAACCAGAACTTGATCACGATCACCCCGGCTTCGATGATCTCGTGCTCAAAGTCGTTGATCTCGGTGTAGGCCCGCAACCAGTCGTTCTCGGTGCAAAACCCTTCGACTCTCTCCACAAGCACCCGCCCATACCAGGTCCGGTCAAATATGGCAACCTGACCATGACGCGGCAATTGGCGCCAGAACCGCCAGAGGTGCGGCTGCGCTTTTTCTTCCTCTGTGGGCGCGGCAACAGGTGTCACCTGGTACTGGCGCGCGTCCATTGCCGCAGTGATGCGCCGGATGGCGCCCCCTTTGCCTGCGGCGTCAGCGCCCTCAAAGGCGCAGACCAATGAGCGATTCTTGAATCGTGGGTCACGCACCAGCTCAGACAACCGCCCCTGCCACTGTGCCAACTCGTCCTTGTAGGCATTCTCGGGCAGGCTGCGGGTCAGATCCAGTTCGGACAGGACATTGCGCCCGTCCAGATTGACCCGCACCATCGGAGCCGCAGGTGTCTGCGGGCGTCCCGGGTTGGCCAACCTGCTCCTGAGCGCATCCAGAAGCACCTGACCCACAGTCAATGAACGATAGCGGTCGTCCGTGCCTTCAACCAACACCCAAGGCGCTGCGGCGGTATTGGTGATACGCAGCAAATGGCCGGCCACGTCCTGCAGTTCGTCGTAGGTCTTCAACCGGTCCCAGTTCCACTGCGTCACGCGCCACGCTGTGCGTGGATCGGATTCCAGTGCCTTCAGGCGTGCGCGCTGACCATCCTTGGTCAGATGAAACCAGAACTTGAGAACCAGAGCGCCCTCATTGACCAGCATTTCCTCAAATCGATTGATCTGCTGCGCGCGGGCGTCAAACTCCTTCAGTGATATCTCGCCCTGAATTCGCTCACGGATTGGATCCGAGTACCAGGAGCCCGCAAAAATACCCATCCGCCCTTTGGGTGGCAGGCTGCGCCAGTAGCGCCACATGGGTGGCCGCGACAACTCTTCGTCGCTGGGCTCCGAGAACGCCAGTGTTGAGAGGAACCGCGGGTCCATCCACTCGTACAAAACATTGATGGTTTCACCTTTTCCGGCACCGTCCTGGCCGCTGATCAGCACCACCACAGGAAACTTGCGCTGTGTGAACAACTCCGCCTGTGCCTCCTGCAACGCAGCACGTAATACCGGGACGGCGGCACGAAAGGCCGACTTATCCAATTTGTGACCGAGTTCAACTGATTCAAACATAAGAACCTTTCAAGAGTTGACAAAACCGGACGAAGCACCGCAGCCCCAATTCACCCCTGTCTCCACGCGGGCGCAGACCCTTGGGGCAACGTCATTTGTGTTGGGTGCTCATAATGCCCCAAAAACTGGCGCAATCTGCAAATTATGGCTAACAAAATCTCCAACCTGATCTCATATTTATAGTGAACGGGGTAACATCAAGGCTACCAGTGACTGGTTGGACAAAAGTAATCAAATAGCAAGGATGCAAGTCGTGCAAGCTACCAAGTACAAAATTTGGGTTCAACTGCTCACCACCATTGGCGCAGCGCTGGTGGTTGTGTGGACCGGTGTGATCATCTGGCAAGGGCACACCACACGCCAAGCCGCGTTGGACCAGGCGGCGGACTTTTCAAGCAGCATGCACGACGCCACCATGGCTGGCCTGACCGGCATGATGGTCACTGGCACGGTGGCACAGCGTGACGTCTTTCTTGATCAGGTCAAACAGTTGGGATCAATTCGGGATGTGCGGGTACTGCGCAGCGAGGCCGTCGTCAAAATTTACGGCCCCGGAACCGCCAAAGACGACTCCCACCCTGACTCGGTGGAACAACAGGTCATGAGCACCGGCCAGGCCGTCATCGTCGTTGAATCCGATGACAAAGGTGAGTACCTGCGTGCCGTCAGGCCAACGCTGGCGTTAAAGAATTCCCTGGGCAAGGATTGCACCACCTGCCATGCTGCGGCCGAGGGCACGGTCTTGGGTGTGGTCAGCATGAAAGTGTCACTCGACAAGGTGAATGCCAGTCTGGCCGATCAGCGCCTGAAGTCGATATTGGCGGCACTCATCACCTGTATTCCGGTGTTGATGTTGATCTATCCGTTCATCCGCCGGGTGGTGACGCAACCGCTTGAATACTGTGTCAATGTGGCACGTGGTATTGCTGCGGGTGACCTGACCCAGCGGGTGGATGTGCGATCAAGCAATGAAATGGGACAACTGCAGCAAGCGCTGAAAGACATGAACAGCAGCCTTGAAGGCATTGTGCGACAAGTGCGCGTAGGTACCGATGCGATTTTTAGTGCCTCCAGTGACATTGCCAGTGGCAATCTGGACTTGTCCAACCGCACTGAAATGCAAGCCAGCTCACTTGAAACCACCGCCGCATCCATGGCCGAGGTCACCGCGGCGGTCAACAAAAACGCCGATCACGCGCGCCGTGCCAACCAGTTGGCACAGTCAGCCTCCGATGTGGCATTGCGTGGTGGTACCGTGGTGTCCGGGGTCATTGACACCATGGCTTCGATCAACACCTCGTCCAAGCGCATTGTGGACATCATCGCCGTGATTGATGGCATCGCCTTCCAGACCAATATCCTGGCGCTGAATGCAGCGGTTGAGGCTGCCCGCGCCGGTGAGCAGGGCCGGGGCTTTGCCGTGGTGGCAGCTGAGGTTCGCAGTCTGGCCAAACGGTCTGCAGACGCCGCCCAGGAGATCAAGGCACTCATTGGAGACTCGGTTAACAAGGTCGAGGCGGGCAGCGCCCTGGTGCAACAGGCGGGCAGCACCATGAACGACATTGTTGAAAGCATTCGTCATGTCACGGAAATCATGGGTGACATGTCCACCGCCAGCGCGGAACAAACCAGCGGCATCAGCCGGGTCGGCAGTGCCATCGACGAAATGAATCAGGTCACCCAGCAGAATGCGGCACTGGTCGAAGAGGCTGCAGCCGCAGCCCAGTCCATGCAAAATCAGGCAGAACACTTGGAAGCAGTGGTTGGCACATTCAAGGTTGCCGAACAAAATTCGTCACGAAAATTGATTGGTCGATCGTAACCATCGGCATGAACAAAATGCCGGGCATCTGGCCAAGCACTTGGCAGCCAAGCCAGAGGTCCCTTTCGATCCTTCTGGGGATGTTGTTCGCCCTGACGTGCGAAGCGCAGGCGGACAAAAAAAACGGGGTCAAAGGCTGCCCTGCTATCCTGAGTCACAGCTTTAACCGCTTGCAGGATGAAGCACCCCAGAATCTATGCCAGTTTGCCGGTAAGGTGGTGTTGATTGTCAACACGGCAAGTTATTGCGGCTTTACTGGGCAGTATGAGGGGCTAGAGGCGCTTTACAGCAAGTACCAGGCGCGTGGCTTGGTCGTGCTGGGCTTTCCAACCAACGACTTCGGCAAACAAGAACCCGGCTCAAACAAGGAAATTGCGGATTTTTGTTTTAACACCTATGCGGTGAAGTTCCCGATGTTCGCCAAAACGGTGGTGACCGGGGCAAATCGAAATGCGCTGTACAGCCAACTGGTCAAAGCGACAGGTACCACACCGAAATGGAACTTCTACAAATACCTGGTTGACCGCTCCGGCAAGGTTGTCAACAGTTACAACAGCATGACCAGCCCGCAGAGCAGTGGCCTTGTCGCAGATATCGAGAAACTGTTGTAAGCGTTGATGGAGAAACTGCGTATTGACAAGTGGCTGTGGGCGGCCCGGTTTTTCAAGACCCGCAGTTTGGCCTGTGACGAAATCGACAAAGGCCGTGTGCTGATCAATGACGCAGTCGCCAAACCGTCGCGGGAAGTCAAAGCCGGTGATCTGGTTCAGGTTCGAACCGGTGATATCACCCGAACCGTGACCGTCCTGCAGGTCAGCGACAAACGCGGCCCTGCGCCTATCGCGGCGCTGCTTTACCAGGAAACTGAGCAGTCTCAGCTCCTGCGGCAGCAGGCAGCTCAACAGCGGCGTCTGGCACCGGAGCCTGCGCTGGCGCATTTGCAGGGCCGCCCCACCAAGCGGGAGCGCAGAACCGGAGACAAGTTGCGCGCTGGCGAATGGGGCACCCGCTGGAGCGCGTCGGCGGACCTTTAAGCGCAGCGTTGTATCGTTCAAACTTGGCAGAGTCGCGTTACCGCCTAAGGCCAACGAAAAACTGGACAAGACTGCATCGGCCAAAATTGTTAGTACAACATTCTTTCCGTAATTTCCCGGAGCAGTGAAACCGATGGGTGTTGCGGTTTCTGGTTTTCGGGATTTTTAAAATCAGCCGCCTGCCAGGACGCGGGAGGCCTCCCCGAAAGTCTGGCACCGGCCAAGATTCAGCCACTAGGGTCGACAGGCAAGCTCTAAAACCGCTTCGGGTTCTCAGGCCGGGTCCGGTTCAAAAACGATTTCTTTGCTGAAAAGCGATTTGGCAGCCAACCCAACTTTCTTGGTATCCATATAGGCATATCTCGCGACGGCGGCCGCGCCCAGCACCGGCAGATACCTCGCCAGGCTTTTTCCCAGGACGCGTTGCGCGATTTTGATGCCAAGAAAGCCAACGGCCTTTTGCATCATCTGTAAGCTCCTCGGATGAACAATGTAGCGCTCACCCACCTGCACCACAAAATCCCCCGCGACATGTGCTGCCGAGTGCTTGAATAGGCACCAAATCATTTGCTCCTTGGTAAGCGCGCCTAACTTGCCATTGGCGGCGGCGATATCGGCAACCAGTTGGGACTGAACCCGCCAAATGGCATACATGTCGGGCAAGATGGTCAAGAGCCCCAAGGGGCCGGGTACCAGAGCAGCACCACCTGAAATACCGGCCGTTGTTCTGCATGCCTTGTTGATGAGTTCCGTCGCGCGGCCATCGGGGGTAGGTGAAGCCGGTTCTTTTGATTGCGGAATCGACAAAACCACATCCAGAAGCACGCCAGTGATTTGCGTTTTTACCTGCGCTTGGCTGGATGCAGAGGCATCGGGCTTCATTGGCGGACTCAGCCCTTCACCGGGGCATTGGCTCGGTACCGGGCTTGCCTCTCCAGCATCCAGCCTGGATACTCCGGTGCCAAAGCGCTTGCCTCGTCTAAAGCGTGCAAATCCGCGGGGGTCAGCTCGAGCTTGGAGGCTTGCAGGTTGTCATCCAGTTGCTCAGGCGTTCTGGCTCCCACGATGACGGATGTCACCTGTGGGCGGCTCAGAAGCCAGGCCAAGGCTACTTGTGCCACAGATACCTTGTGCCGTTGGGCAATCGGTCGCATCACGTCCACCACAGTAAAGGCCCGTGGCTTGTCAACGACGGGGAAGTCGAAATTGGCTCTGCGAGACCCTGCAGGTCCCTGTCCATCTGGCGTGAATTTGCCGCTGAGTAAGCCACCGGCCAACGGACTCCAGACCATCAAACCCACGTTTTGGTCTTGCAATAGGGGTATCACCTCACGCTCAAGGTCTCGACCTGCGATGGTGTAGTACGCCTGAACGCTTTCAAACCGTGACCAATGGTTTCGCTCAGAAATCGCCAAACCCTTCATGATTTGCCAGGCCGCCATGTTGCACAGTCCAATGTACCGAACCTTGCCTGAGCGCACCATGTCGTTCAAGGTCGCCAGTACCTCTTCCAAAGGCATCACCGAGTCGTAACCGTGCA
>JAGOUM010000117.1 GCA_018061265.1 Rhodoferax sp.
AGAAACTGGCGCGCGTAGGCGCTGAAGGTTTCAACATAGCGGCGTTGCCCTTCGGCAAACAGGGTGTCAAACACCAGGCTGGATTTGCCCGAGCCACTTGGGCCGGTGACCACCGTCAACTCCCCGGTACGGATATCCAGATCCAGATTCTTAAGATTGTGCTGGCGTGCGCCGCGGATGCGGATGATTCCCTGGGTCATGGTGAGCGGGTACCGTTGGTAAGGCAGAAATGGAAAACCCCGTCAGGTTACCCTGACGGGGTTTGATTCTTTACTTCAACTGACTTGCGTCAGTATCAGATTAGAAAGTGTGCTTGACGCCAATAGCGACCGCCGAGACATCCGCATCAGGGGTTGAACCAGCGAAGTCAGTCTTAACTGTACCGAAACCACCGTACAAAGTCGTACGCTTGGACATGACGTAAGCAACCGCCAACGCAAAACCATTCTTCTCAAAATCACCAGCCTTCGCGTTGTAATCACCCAAAGCATAGCTGCCAGACAAAATCAGATTTGAAGACAATGGGAAGTCCAGACCAAGTTGCAATTCATCCATATCTGCACCGGAGACATTGCCGATATCGGTCACTTGCCCATAAGCCAGCTTGGCGGTTCCCATACCGAAGTTGTAATTAACGCCAGCACGCAGGAACGCAGTGTCATTGCCTGTGGTGCTCTTGTCTTCTTCCTGATAAGCAACAAACGCAGCCAAAGGTCCGCCAGCATAAGTAAGACCAAAACTGGTAATCTCAGCAGCGGTTGCTACTTTCTCATCCATTGCGTAACTAAATGCGCCGCTGAAACCACCCATATTTGGTGCAACATACTTGATTGTGTTGTCGGTTTTGCCTGAATAGCCAGTAGTTGCGTATCCACCAAGGTTCACAGGAGCGAGGTCAGAGTCAAAAGCCGCAGTGGAGCCAGCAGCATAATCATCGTACGGGGTAGATGTCTTGCCAAGTCTAATGGCACCAAAACCACCAGCAAATCCAACCCAAGCGTGACGGCTAAAACCAGCGGCTGCACCAGTGTCAACATTAACACCTTGCTCAAACATGAACTCAGCCTTCAAACCACCGCCAAGGTCTTCGCTACCTTTCAGGCCCCAACGTGACGTGCTTACACCGCCCGAAACCATCGAAGTCGTAGTTGTGCTGGTTGTTCCATTGTCAGACTTAATTGAACCAACCCACACGTCAGCAATCCCGTACAGGGTCACAGACGATTGAGCCATAGCGGCACCAGATGCAGCCAGCACAGCCAGCGCGATAAGCGATTTTTTCATTGAGTTACTCCAAAGTTGATTTCGGTGAAGCGCTTGTGCCGCGCTTCGATTCACTTCTTAACCAGAAGCTGCATGAATTACACCAGACGCGGGAGCCCATGCAAAGCAATTTCACCGATTGGCGGCTGAATCAATGCACCATTGTGGGCCCGATACAACGCTTGCATTTAGTACCCCAATTCAGAAGCAATCAGGTCTCAGCAAAAAAAAACCGCCCACCGGGCGGTTTTCTAAAAACTCAGCGGCATCGCCACTGCGATTCAACTTAAAACGTGTGCTTCACGCCAATCGCGAAAACATCGTAGTCATCCGCATCAGTGTTCTTGGTGGAACTGGAGTGAAAACCTCCATATAGGGTCGTGCGCTTGGACAATGAGTACGCAGCGGCCAAAGCATAGCCTGTGCTCTTGGCACCATTGGTCTTGGATTGAGCCACACCACCAGACAGCGTCAGAGTCGACGACATCGGCACGTTGGCACCCAGTTCCCATTCCGTTGTATCACCACCCACAGGATAGTCAACTTTGCCGTAGCCGGCCAAAACGGTTGCCACGCCAAGATCATAGGTACCGTTCAAGCGCAAGAAATCAGTAGAAACCCCGCTGCCATATGCTTCGTCTTGCTGATAACCCAACCCAACGTAGAGAGGACCACCCTCGTACTTGATGTGGAAACTTGTTGATTCCATGCCTTTCTTCTCATCCAGCGACAAACTAACTGCACCGCTGATACCGCCAAAGTTGGGGGTTGCGTAGTACAGGTTGTTTGTCGGATTGGAAACATACAGGCTTGAACTCTTCCAGCCACCATTGTTGAAGCCATTTTGAGGTGCAAGAGCAGAATCAAATGCGGAATTCGCCGCGCCGCTGATGTCGTCGTAAGCAGTGTACACATTACCAAACTTCACTTCACCGAAACCACCAGAAAACCCGACATAGGCTTGCCGATTAAACCCTGCGCCTGTTGTGCCAGTATCTGCCGCAATACCCTGCTCGAACAAGAAATTGGCTTTCAGGCCACCACCGAGATCTTCTGTACCTTTCAAGCCCCAGCGGGAAGTACTCACACCACCACTATTCAGCACCGTAGTACGGCTGCTGCCGCCTGCCTTCACCGAGCCAACCCACACGTCGGCAATACCGTAAACAGTCACGCTGGACTGCGCAAACGCAGCGCCAGAGGCGGCGAGGACGGCCAAAGCAATCAGATTTTTTTTCATAAGAGAACTCCAAAGTACAAACAAAACACTCAAAAGAACCGTGTCGTGCACGTTCATCGAATGGGCGAAGAAAACGTCACAGAGCCGATTGTCAACTTGGACTCCAGGAAACACACTGCTTCAGGAGCGACACGCGCAATTTTCAGCAGAAAACCTGTCGGTTTGTCGCAATCAAACAACAAAGCTGCGCGCACTGACTCCCTCAAAACCGATGCGATGCAAAACTTTACTTTTGTTAACCATATCATGGGCTTACGGAATTTTTTCCGGCCCGGCGTTCTGCACCAAATGAGGGAAAACCCCTGTAGGTAAAGACACCAAAGAAGTGCACGATTGAGGAAAGCGAACGCTCGTTCATATTTTTGTCATTGTTACCTCCATCGTTATTTCCAACACCCTCCACGCCATCATGAAAACTTCCCGCATGCAATTCAAACCCATTTCCCTGACACGCATCGCCGTCGCAGGACTCCTTGTATGTGGCGGTTTGGCGCAAGCTCAAACCACCCCCGGCGTCACCTTGTACGGATTGGCCGATGTGGGCGTGACCCGTGTGTCGGGTCTGAAAGGTGGCACGCTGACCCAACTTTCCAGCGGCATCATGGAAGGGTCCCGCTGGGGCCTCAAGGGCACCGAAGACATGGGTGGTGGTTACAAGGCAATATTTACCCTGGAAGCGCGGGTTGAACTTGATACGGGTGCCAACGGCAACCGACCGGCGTCGGGCAGTCAACTGTCAGATCGGTTCTCGCAGGCTTCGCTGCTGGGGCTGCCACCGGACGCGGCTTTGGGTCTGCCTGCGGGCACAGTGCAAGGCACAGTCACCAAGATTGATGCGGCTCTGGCCAACGAATTCGGTGTGAACGTCGGTGCCAGTGGCAACCGCGCTTTCGACCGCCAGGCCTTTGTTGGCCTGATTACTCCGGTTGGCGCAGTGCTGGCGGGTCGCCAATACACCCCGGCATTTGAAACCAACGCCACCTATGACATCATGGGAACCCAGTCCGCGCTGTCTGCCGGGCAGATCGTCGCGTTCCCGGCCGTGCTGGAAATTCGCAAGTCCAATGCATTGAGCTACCGCATGGTCAAAGACGGTATTTCCGCGTCATTGATGTATGCCATGGGTGAGAGCCCGACCGGCAACTCCAAAGGTCGGATGCTGGGTTTTAATGCGAACTACAAAACAGATCTTTTTTCTGTTGGCATGGGCTACAACGCCGCCAAAAACGAGCTGGGTGCCAAGTCACTGACGACCACTGTCTTCGGCGCCTCGATGAACTTGGGCGTCAACACGGTCAGTGCGATGGCGATCAAGATCACTGATGACAACCCGGCAAGCCTATCGGTCATCTCGGACTTGATTGCGCCTCCCGGATCTCCAGCCAGCGTGGCGGCATTTGGTAACTTGGTGGAGTCCAGATTCATTAATGCTTTCAAGCAGGATGGCCTTTTGATGCATCTGGGTTACCGCCACGTGACTGGCCCCCACACCATTTCAGTGGCGTACAACAGCTACAACGACAAACGTCCGGCCAACGCCGATGTGGCTTCCTACGGCCTCGCTTACACCTACGCCTTGTCCAAACGCACAGACCTGAACGCCGTGCTGGTGCGTTACAACAACGACAATCTTGCACAGGTGGCACCGGGTGGCAACGGCTACATCGGCGGCGTCACCGCCACGGCCGGTACAGATTCGACCGGCATGGCCTTTGGCATACGCCACCGCTTCTGATCAACGACCGCCCTCACCTGCCAAAGCCCCTTTTCAGGGGCTTTTTGCTGGGTGCCATTCAGCGCGACAATGGCGCACCCATCAACCCTTTCAGCCACCCGGACCATGACCATGACACGCAGCGACCTTTTGCTCACCACACTTGACGCCGCCCTGAGAACTGTTTTTGTGGCCCACCACAGCACCCAGGCCTGCCCCACAGTAGCCGGTGATGCCACTGAGTTGACCGAACCCGAAAAGAAGGAATCCGCAGCGCTGATGCGTGTCAACCATGTGGGTGAAGTCTGCGCTCAGGCACTTTACACGGCGCAGGCGTTTTCGACCCGCAATGAAGCTTTGCGCGCGCATTTCCTGGCCGCTGGTGCCGAAGAAACCAACCATCTGGCCTGGACCGAGCAGCGACTCAAAGAGCTTGGCGAACGCACCTCGCTGCTCAACCCGTTGTGGTACGCAGGTGCATTTGGCATCGGGCTGTTGGCCGGACGCCTTGGTGACCGGGTGAGTC
Organism: Rhodoferax sp.; assembly: GCA_018061265.1. GTDB lineage: Bacteria > Pseudomonadota > Gammaproteobacteria > Burkholderiales > Burkholderiaceae_C > Rhodoferax. The sequence goes on from JAGOUM010000117.1 coordinate 4,744, forward strand.
TGGGTTTTGTGGTTGAAACTGAAAATCAGGTGGAGGCGCACCTCGACAGCCACCTTGATCGCCTGCCGGCTGGTGACCACGCCTCACGCGCCATCGTGGCACAAATGAAGGAGGATGAGGTTCGCCACGCGCTCAATGCCAAAGAACTTGGTGCCATCGACCTGCCGCCACCGGTCAGGGGTCTGATGGCTGCGGTGGCCAAGGTCATGACCACCGTGGCGCACCGTATCTGATCACGCCGCTACAAGCTCAAAGCTGGTGGTGATTTCGGCGGTTTTGCCCAGCATCACGCTGGCCGAGCAGTATTTGTCGTGACTCAGTGCAATGGCGCGTTTGACGGCCGCGTCTGTCAGACCCTTGCCGGTGACCGTGAAATGCATGTTGATGCGGGTGAACACCTTGGGCTCGGTTTCAGCGCGTTCGGCGCTGAGTTTGACAGAACAGCCCCGAACATCATGGCGACCCTTGCGCAAGATAAAAACCACGTCGTAAGCCGTGCAGCCGCCGGTACCTGCCAGCAGCATCTCCAGCGGGCGCGGTGCCAGGTTCTGGCCACTGAACTCTGGCTCATCAGGGTTGACAGCGCCGTCCATCGCCATCAGGTGGCCACTGCCGGTTTCTGCCACAAAGCCCATGTTGGAGCGGGTGGCCAGCGCGCCGGTCCAAGTCACTGTGCATTCCATCGGGTATTTCCTTTCCGTTATTTCGGGCGCTGATTGTCGCCTGGGGCGGCCCGCTTATCATCACCCCCCTATGAAATCCCCGCACCTGACACCTTTGGACTATCTGAAAAAAATTCTCACCGCTCGCGTCTACGACGTGGCCGTCGAGTCTGCGCTGGAACCTGCCCATGAACTCAGCGCCCGCCTGAACAACACCGTGCTGCTCAAACGCGAAGACCAACAGGCGGTGCACAGCTTCAAGCTGCGTGGTGCCTACAACAAGATGGCACACCTCAGCCCCGCACACCTTAAAAAGGGCGTGATCTGCGCTTCGGCCGGCAACCATGCACAAGGCGTGGCGCTGAGCGCGCAGCGGCTGGGTGCGCGCGCCGTGATTGTGATGCCGACCACGACGCCGCAAGTCAAGGTCGACGCCGTGCGTGGTTTTGGTGGTGAGGTCGTGCTGTTTGGCGACAGCTATTCCGACGCCTATGGCCATGCGGTTGAGCTGGAGAAGCAACAGGGCCTGACCTTTGTGCATCCATTTGACGACCCGGACGTCATTGCTGGCCAAGGCACCATCGGCATGGAGTTGCTGCGCCAGCACCAGGGGCGGCTTGACGCGGTGTTTGTGGCGATTGGTGGTGGCGGCCTGATTGCCGGGGTGGCCAACTACATCAAGGCGGTGCGCCCCGAGATCAAGGTGATTGGTGTACAGATGAACGACTCGGATGCGTTTGTACAGTCGGTTGCCGCACAGAAGCGCGTCACGCTCAGTGATGTGGGGCTGTTTTCTGATGGCACGGCGGTCAAGCTGGTGGGCGAGGAGACTTTTCGAGCGGCCAGCGGTCTGGTGGACGATTATGTGCGTGTCGATACCGATGCGGTTTGTGCTGCTATCAAGGACGTATTTGTGGACACCCGCAGCATCGTGGAGCCCGCTGGCGCGCTGGCGGTGGCCGCCATCAAACAGTATGTAGCCACCCACAAGACCAAGGGCGAAACCTACGCCGCCATTCTGTGTGGTGCCAACATGAACTTTGACCGCCTGCGTTTTGTCGCCGAACGCGCTGAAGTGGGTGAGGAACGCGAGGCCCTGTTTGCCGTGACCATTCCTGAAGAGCGCGGCAGTTTCCGGCGCTTTTGCGAAGTGATTGGCGACCTGCCCGCGTTTGGTGGTGCCAAAACCCTGCGCAATGTGACCGAGTTCAACTACCGCATCAGCGACGCCAGGAAGGCCCATGTCTTTGTGGGCTTGACCACGGGCACACGCGGCGAATCAGGCAAGATTGCAGCACACCTGAGCCGGCACCGCTTTGAGACACTTGACCTGACGCACGATGATCTTGCCAAAGAACATATCCGCCACATGGTCGGCGGGCATTCTCTGCTGGCAGAAGATGAGCGATTGCTGCGCTTCATCTTTCCTGAGCGCCCCGGTGCATTGCTGAAGTTTTTGAACCTGATGCGCCCGGGCTGGAACATCAGCCTGTTTCACTACCGCAACCAGGGTGCCGACTACGGACGCATCCTGGTCGGGCTGCAGGTGCCCAAATCCGAATCGGGCGAGTTTGACGCTTTTCTGACCACGCTGGGCTACCCTTATGTGGAAGAAACCGCCAACCCGGTTTACCGCATGTTCCTGCAGTCATGAGTGCCACACTCGACGGCCGCCTGGTGGTTGCCATCAGCAGCCGGGCCTTGTTTGATTTTGAAGAAGAGAATCAGGTTTTCGAGCACAGCGATGATCGCGCTTACATGGCCCTGCAATTACAACGCCTGGATGTCCCGGCCAAACCCGGGGTGGCATTCTCCTTGGTGAAAAAACTGCTGGCGTTTAACCGTGAAGAACCGCTGGAGCAAGTCACTTCGCCGACCTGTCAGCGCCCGGTTGAAGTGGTGATCCTGTCGCGCAACGACCCGGTTTCGGGCATGCGGGTATTCCGCTCGGCACGGCACTATCAGTTGGCCATTGAGCGCGGCAGTTTTACCCGCGGGCAGGCACCCTGGCGTTATCTGAAGCCATTACACGCCAATCTGTTTCTCAGCACCCATCTGGCCGATGTGCGGGCTGCGCTTGACGCGGGTGTGCCGGCAGCCCAGGTCTACCCCAACTCGGTACATGCCAGCGACGCCCATCCCAACGAGGTTCGTATTGCATTTGATGGCGACGCCGTGCTGTTCTCGGATGAGGCCGAACGCATTTACCAGACGCAGGGTTTGCAGGCGTTTCAGCGTCACGAGAGCGAAAAAGCCGCACAGCCGCTGCCCGACGGCCCCTTCAAACCCCTGCTGGCAGCATTACACCGGCTGCAAACGGCGGGTACCGCACAAATGCGCATCCGCACGGCACTGGTCACGGCCCGCAGCGCCCCGGCGCATGAACGTGCCATTCGCACACTGATGAACTGGAACATTGAGGTGGACGAGGCCATGTTCCTCGGCGGCCTGGCCAAGGGTGAGTTCTTGCGGGAGTTTGAACCGGACTTCTTTTTTGATGACCAGACCGGTCACATTGAATCAGCTGCCAGACATGTGCCTGCTGGCCATGTTGCCAGTGGCGTCAGGAATTGAGATCGACCTTGCCTCAGGTCTGGGTTCTCTCAACCTTGTTGATCTTGGTGGGAGAGTAAGTGAACACTTCGGTCGCAACCACACCCTGCGCCACGTTGACCGCCGGTTTGCTCAGATCCACCTGATCCTTGACCAGCTGTTGCACCTGCACGGCGCTGGCACTGGCCTGCCACAAGGACTTAATGTGATCCAGCAGCACCTTTGACATCGGCTCAGGCGGCGGATACTCCACTTTTTCAGGGGCGGGGCGCTTGATGGTCCAGTCCCGCGGTGCCTCAGCAGCGTCTGATCCCTTACGCACCGGGTCAGAAACACTGGTGTAGACCGCTTCTCCACTGCTGGGTTTGTCCGCCTGATTCACCAAATTGATGACACTGGGAACTGGCTGTTCTGGAATCGCTGATTGCTGTGGCAGGTTCACCGGAGCAACAGGCACAACCCGGCCAGTCGCAAGCGAAGCCGACTCTGCGGCAACTGGCCGCACGCTCTGGATTCGATCAATGGCTGGAAGTGTCATGGTGCTTCAGACTGCAGAATGTGTCCGGGTCTATCCTCCGTTCGTACTGTTCTTAACGGCAGAATTAAGGGGTAATTTAGGGTTATTTTTCAAAAAAACCAACTTTTTTTACTTCAGCCCCCCAAAAACCTGGCAAGCAGCTCAGAGATCCTTGGTGACCGGTCCCAGCGTGTCGATCAAAAACTGCCAGTACTGCGGCACACAGGGGATATGGTCGGCTGGCACGACCGTACATTGCGTCACGCTGACCCGACTGCCGGCACCTTTGTCCCACATTTTTTGCAACGTATTGCTGCTATTAAAAAATGAAACGGTCCGGTCGTCGCGACCATGAAACATCCGTACCGGGATACCGGGGAGCCAGTCGTCCACATGGCTGACGCTGGCCAACAGCGCACGATCATCGGCCAAGTAGGCGTCCAGCAAGGTCGGCATAAACACCACATCCACGTCCGAGCCCAGCAGCGACTTGAGCAGGGCATCGCGAATGTTGTCCCGGTCCGAGTCGCTCAGGTATTGCAACAGGCCAGGATGCAACAACCACCCAATCAGCGGGTATTCGTCGCGCACCTGGTCCAGTAACTCATCCAGCGTCGTGACCGCGTTGTAGGGCCCGGCACCCGGTGCAATCAGCACCAGATGGTCGCGGTGGACCGACTGGCCAGACTGCATAGCCCGCGCAGCGGCCATGGTGACGAAGCCACCCTCGGAATAGCCGGCCATCAGCAACTGGCCGTTGTCGGCAATTTGTTGCGTCTGGCGCCAGTACCTGGCCGCCGTCAACATGTCGATCACCGCCGCCGCAGATGGCGTGGCCAGAATGTAGGGGTGTGGCACACCCCTCGATACGCCATAACCCACATAGTCCGCCGACAGCACGATGAAGCCCAAGGAGGCCAGTGCAATCTCCGGGCCGTTGAGTTCATTCAAATGGCTGGGTGCATCGGCGTCACGCTTGAGCGTGGGGTGCTGGTAACTGAAAACCGGGCTGAGCGCACCGGCAGCTTTTTGTGGCACCACCATCAGTGCCGATGCCAGTACTTCACTGCCTGCGCCGTCCTGCGTCAGGTAAGTCATGCGGTACGCCTTGACGGCGTAGCGGGGGCGGGTCACCAAGGCTTCATCTTCACCAGAAGTCATGGCAGCCTCGATTTCGCTGACCGACAAGGTTTTCAACAGGGAAACGTCCTTCAGTTCCCCGGCTCCAGGCAGGTTGGTGATCGGCGGGGGCAGTGTCGGGCCAGTGTCATCCCCACCCGAGCCACCACCACAGGCACCGAGCTGGACGATCAGCAGCAAGGCCACAAGACCGACCAGCCAGCGCTGGAAAATTGATGCCAATACCGTCAATGCCATTCACTCACCCCCAGGTTCATTCAACCGTCACACTTTTTGCCAGATTGCGCGGTTTGTCAACGTCGGTGCCGCGCGCGCAGGCGGTATGGTACGCCAGCAGCTGCAGCGGCACCACATGCAGCATCGGTGAAAGAGCACCATAGTTTTCCGGCATCCGGATGACGTGCAGGCCGTCGCCACTCTCGATGTGGGTGTCCGCGTCGGCCAGCACATACAGCACACCACCGCGAGCGCGAACCTCATGCAGATTGCTTTTGAGCTTTTCCAGCAAGGCGTCGTTGGGTGCCAC
>JAGOUM010000118.1 GCA_018061265.1 Rhodoferax sp.
CCCAGAGAAGTGAACGCTGGCGTGTATTCAAAGACGTAGTAGCCCCAGGTGGGATCAAGCGCAACCGCTCCGATATGTGCGCCCCACAAGTACACATTGACGAGATCCACCGGCTTGTAGTTTGCGGATCTGGCTTTGGATGGACGGGTGGTCATGGACGGGGCTTATTCAAAGAAGGACGCGCGCGCTGGCGGATCTGTCCAGTTTTGGGCATGTTCAAGGGGCTGATGGTGGCCATGGGGGCAACGTTTCGCAGCCAGTCCTCCCGGCCCAGGGTGCGCACGACGGCAATAAGAGTGCGCAGGGTGGAACCAGACCCGTATTCCAGATTCTTCAGGGCGCTGACGCTGCAACCCGCGCGCAATGCCAAAGTAGCACGGTCGATGTTCTGTTTCAGTCGCAGCGACTTGATCTGCTCGCCCACGTCCGTTTCGAATTCTTCAATGGTGTTTGCTGTCATTGATAAGGGCTCTAAATAGAGCCATTAAAATGAAAAACAGATTTTATGGCTTTATAGATGGCCATTGCAGAGAAATAGTTACTGCTAGCGATAAAAGTTGTATTTAGAGCCATAAGCACGTTTTTTGTTTATTATGGCTTTAAATCAGCCATTTATCGAAGTTATTCGATTAACACCTTGGTTCTTCGCGGGTCCCTTCACAGGGTGCGGTGGGGCTGTTCGCAATGAATGCACGCGGCGCTGTCAGGGCGCCCCGGATTACTTGATGCCCATGAAGTACTGGATCAGGTATTTGGCGATAAAACCAACAAAGCCAAACGCCAGGCCGAGAAACATCACAAAGGTGCCAAACTTGCCGGCCTTGGACTCCCAGGCAAGCTGGCCAATGATGAACAGCATGTACAAAATGCCCGCACCGATGCCAAAGGTCATGCCGAATTCGGTGATCTGCTCTTCCGTGAGGCCAAACATCAGCGGCGCTCTCTTTCTGGCAGGCTCGACACATCCACCAGGTCGCGGTAGGCGTGCCAGCTGGCGTGGCCCAGCAGTGGCACAACCAGCACCAGACCAACGAGCGCCGTGGCAAAGCCCAGCAGGGTCAGCACCATGATGAGTGCGCCCCACAGAGCCATCGGAATCGGATTGGCCAGAATGACCTGCCAGCTGCACGCAACCGCCACCGGAATGCTCACCTGACGATCCAGCAGCAGCGGAATGGTGATCACGGTGGAGGCAAAGATGGGTGCCACCAGCACACCACCCAAAGCCAGCCAGAGTTCAAAAAGATAACCCTGCTTGGCCAGAACAACCAGCTCGATGAAGGCCAGCGGGGTGTTGATCGGACCGGGTGCAAACAAGGTGATCAGCGCGGCCGACACCAGCACCCAGGCGGTACCGGCACCGGCCAGCAAGACACCAAACTGCAACAGCCGCCAGTGGGTAGCGCCCCAGGGCTGGATGGCACCGTTTTGCCAGTTCAGCCAGGTGCGCAGCACAATGGCTAAGCCAGGTGATTCGCCACGCTCAAGTGCACAGGACAAGGCGTACAGGCTGGTGGCCAGAATCGGTGCCACCAGCAGAAAACCGGAGAACGCGCCAGCCAGGAACCAGAAATGGTCGCGTGCCAGCCAGAGCATCAGCGCGCCGCCCAATGCCATCAGCGCCCCATGCAGCAGACTGACCCAGCCGCTGCGCGTCAGGTCACACCAGCCACGGCCCAGCCAGGCGAAGGTTTGCTGCCATTCAATGCTGCGCACCAGGGCCGATGGACTGGACGCAGGCGTGAGGGGCGGAGAGTTGGGCATGGTGGCAAGGGCTTGGGAGGATCGATACACGAAAGCCCGCAATGTTGCCACAAGCCAGCGCCCCGTGGCGCGCGCCTGGCTTGAAAACACAAATTTAGGAAGCTGACCAGAATGGCAGGCAACTCACTGGAAACCCATCAGGCGGTCAGCCAAATAGCGCAGGTGGTTGTGTCCTTGACGGAAACATGACATCTACCACCGCTAAGCCAGAGCTATAGCGGGAAGCCTGTCAGAAACTTTGTCTGCAAAACATGGTTGAAGCAAAGTCAAGCCGCAACAGGTTCAGACTCACGAATTAGCACGTCAGCAGGGATTTGTAAACCATCGCTCAGTCTACGGATCATGCCGAGCGACAGAGATCGCTTGTATGACAAAACCTCGTATACACGGTTGAGCGGACCGATGTAGGGCACGAGATCCTTCACCGTCATTCCTGCCTGTTCCATCCGAAATTTGATCGCGTCAATGGGGTCAGGAGGATCGATTGGGTAATGTTTAGCTTCATATGCTTGAATAAGGGTGCCCAGCACCTCCAGACGTTCTCCATCAGGGGAGTCCGCAGCCGGGTCCAGGTCGATCAGGCTGGACACTTCTCGCATCGCGCAAAGGTAATCGTCTTCAGTTCGAATAGCTTTGATTTCCATAGTTAAGCTCCTGTGAATTGATCTACCGTAGCTGCGTCTACTTTGTCGTACTCGGCGTGGGTGCCGATGAACTTCACATAGACGTACTCCATCTTGTATGCAATGGCAATGATCAGCCTGTAGTCGTTCCCCTTGATGTTGAAGACGATACGATTATTCGCGATGACACTAGCGTTTGAATACTGATTCTTGACGTCTTGCGGCGTGGTCCAGTGCGCCAACTTGGCTTCAGCGAACCACGCTTTAAGCGCACCTTCCGAATCGCCCCGGTTGGGCTGTTTCCAATAGGACTCCAGATTTCGCAAGGCGACGATTTGCATTGTCGAATTCTAGTCCCAAAATGGTACTAAAAGAAGTGACTCCAACCAAAGAGGCTTTTTGGGCTGGTAACTCAAACTCAGGTCGTCCAACTTCAAGTTGCTCATAGCCTTTTAAAACCAAAATTAAAGCGCCAGCACACCAGGTGCTGGCGCTTTAAGGGAGCCTAAGCTCCGATGCCTTAACTGCGACCTTGACCCTGACGGCCAGATTTACCCGGGCCGTTCATGGCAAAGCTGTCAAACACTTTTTTCTGCTCGGCGTTCAGCACGGCATAAAAAGCCTTGGTTGAGTCGGCACGTTTGTCGGCCTCAGCCTGATGCTCGGCGCGCATGGCCTTCATCTTGTCGATGCGCTCTGGGGTGGTGAGCTTGGCCATCTCGGCACGGTCTGGACGCTGTTTGTTCATCATGCCCGGCACTTTGTGGGCGGCGTCAAAGGTGGTCCAGGCGGCTTCCTGATCGGCAGTGAGCTTGAGCTGAGTTTTCAGGACGGCGTGGCGCTGGGCCATGCGGGCTTGCATACGTGCCGGATCCATCTTGCCGGAGCGGCTCTGCTGCATCCCTTGGCGGCCGGACATGCCACCGGACATATCACATTGGCCACCCATTGGGCCCATGGCATAAGACACGCCGGCCACGGCCATCAACACGGCCAGTAAAGAGAGTTTGAAGCTTGATTTCATGATGATTTCCTTTCGGTTAGAGCCGCTGCATCAGAAAGTGGCATCGGCATGGGGAGAAGTGTGCGCCGCGTGTGTAACGCGGTGATGCTTGAAACCCAAAGCTTTGTAAAGTTGGATGAAATTTTTGCCCCGATTTGATGGGATGATCGGCGCCTCTTCAAATTCAGACCGCAAAGAAAGTTAGCCGTGTTCAAGAACATCATCATGTACCGCATTGCCGCAGACTGGCAGATGGACCCCGCGCAGCTGGAGGAGCGCCTGCAGCCGGGCCGTTTTGTGGAGTGTGGCGCAACGCAGGAAAAGTCCGTTGGCTGGATCGAGCCGCGCGGGCAGGCCCACGGGCCGCTGCTGGAGTCGGTAGCGGGGCAGTGGATTCTGAAACTGATGGTGGAGACACGTGCCCTGCCCGGCTCGGTGCTCAACCGCAAGGTGCAGGAGCGGGTGGCGCAGATCGAAGCCAGCACCGGTCGCAAACCCGGCAAGAAAGAAACCCGCGACCTCAAGGATGACATCCGGCTGGAACTGCTGCCCATGGCATTTACCAAGCAGTCGACATTGCAGATCTGGATCGACCGCGAGGCACGCTTGCTATTGATCGATGCGGCAAGCCAGGCGCGCGCCGACGAAGTGGTGACACTGCTGGTGCAGACGCTGCCGGGCCTTGCCCTGAGCCTGGTCGACACCCAGGTTGCGCCAGTGACGGCGATGTCTGAATGGCTGATCAGCCAGGAGGCGCCTGCTGGTTTTAGCGTGGACCGTGAATGTGAGCTCAAGGCCGCCGATGAGTCCAAGGCGGTGGTGCGTTATGCCCGCCATCGGCTTGACACGGAAGAGGTCAAACAGTACGTCAGCGAGGGCAAATTGCCCACCCGACTGGCGCTGACATGGGATGAACGGGTGTCTTTTGTGCTGACTGAAGGTCTGCAGCTGAAGAAACTGGCTTTTCTTGATGGGGTGTTTGAAGGCAGTGCCAAACAGGGCGATGACGGGTTTGATGCCGATGTGGCCATTGCCACCGGTGAGCTGCAAAAACTGCTGCCCGATCTGATTGAAGCACTGGGCGGCGAGACGCCCATGAGCGCCAGCTGAGCGGGGACTTGCAGACGCGCTGGCTTTGCTTGACACTGTGTGCTCAGCTGCATGAGACAGTGAACAATCCAAGAGGAGCGCCCTGCATGCCCAACACACAAAGCAGCCCGACCACCGCGCAAACGGGCAGCCCGGGCGGCTCTCGGGCGAGGATCGACTACCGCATCGAGGGACGCATTTTGCGCACCACGGCGGTGGGACCGTTTCACGATGAGCTGGTTTCGGCCATTCCGCCGGGCATCAAGGTCTTGCTGGTCAAGCTGATCCAGCAGGGCAAATGGGGGCAGATCGTCACTTTTGAGCGCAATGCAGTGACATCCAGCGTGGCGCTGGCCGAATTCACAGAGTACCTGAAGCGGCGATACGTCAATCCGGACACACGCCCGGTGACGGCGCTGGTGTTTGGGCAAAACATCGAGGGAGCCGAGGCCATGGCACCCTTGTTTCAGCAGTGTTACCAGGGTGCAGGCATTGATTGCCAGGTGTTTGAGGACTACTCAACGGCGCACTATTGGGTCAAATCCAGGATACGCCAGACATCCAGGCTGGTCGAATGGAACGACAGTTACAAGATTGGGGAAGCGAGCATCGATGAGCAGCATCAAGAGTTGTTCATGCGCGCGGCAGACATTATTGCGGCCGTCAACCATGAGAGCCAGATGCTCAGTGCGCTGCGCCTGTACCAGTACACCCGCACCCACTTTTCACACGAAGAAGAGCTCATGCGCCGCGGCAATTACCCCGATATTGCCGCCCATCTGTTGCAGCACGAGACATTGCTACGGCAATTGCAGCTTTTTCTGCAGCACATCACCCGCGACACCTTGGTCAAGGACGAGCTGGAAGACTTTATTGCGCAATGGTTTTTGGGCCATATCGCCAACTCGGATCAAAAATTGGCCAGCTTTCTCAAGGCCGGATGACGGGGGGCACTGGTGCAGGCTGGTGAACCGATCCCCCGCCACAGGTCAAACTTCCAGACAGGCTACTTCTTCATCGAGCAGGTGTTCCAGCCAAAAATGGCATAGGGCGGGCACCAGCCAATCAAGCCAGTGGCCAGTGGGACCACGCCAATCCAGCCCCAAACGGGCAAGGTGCCCATCAGTGTGAGGCCAATCAGTACCAGACCCACAACAATGCGCAGGATGCGGTCAATACCGCCAACATTTGATTTCATAAGAACTCCTCGGTTAAATAGACAGGGACCAAAAAAAGAAGGCAGGCGAATTACACCTGCGCCGGAGGTCGGGAGTCTGTGACTCAGGTCACTCAGACTGCCAACGTGCCTCAGTTGTAAGGTTTTACCCGCCGGCTGCGACTAACCGGCAAAATCAACCGCGATCGGAGTACTCACGCATGAAGCTTGCAAGCATTGCCGCGATGGCACTGACCATGGGTTTGGCCCAGGCGGCCAGCGCCGACTGGTCACAGATTGAAAATGATGCCAAAGGCCAGACGGTGTATTTCAACGCCTGGGGTGGTGGCGAGGCCATCAACGCTTACATTGCCTGGGCCGCACAGGAAGTCAAAACCCGCTATGGCGTTGAGGTGCGCCATGTGAAGATCACCGACGCGGCCGAGGTGGTGAAGCGGGTACAGACGGAGCTGGCTGCCGGCCGCAAGAGTGACGGCTCGGTGGACCTGATGTGGGTGAACGGCGAGAACTTTCGCAATCTTAAAAATGGCGGGCTGCTGTTTGGCCCATGGGCGCAAAGCCTGCCCAACTGGGGGCTGGTGGATTTGAACAAACCGGTGCGGACCGATTTTTCGGTGCCGACCGAGGGGTTTGAATCGCCCTGGGGTACAGCGCAGCTGACCTTCATTGCCGATCGCGCCAAGACACCCACACCACCACGCTCGGCCGCTGAGTTGCTGGCATTTGCCAAGGCCAACCCGGGGCGTGTGACTTACCCCAAACCGCCGGATTTTCATGGGACAACTTTTGTTAAACAGTTGCTGCTGGAACTGGCATCTGATCCTGCTGTGTTGCAACAGTCAGTCACACCAGTCGCATTTACCTCGGCCACGCAGCCGCTGTGGGCTTATCTGGACCAGTTGCATCCCAGCCTGTGGCGGGGTGGCAAGACCTTTGCGGCGAGTGCGGCGGAGATGCACCGCATGTTGGGGGACGGCGAGCTCAAACTGTCGATCACCTTCAACCCCAATGAAGCAGCCAATCTGATTGCCAGCAAACAGCTGCCTGCCACCGCCTACAGCTTTGGTTTTACCGGGGGCACCATTGGCAATGTGCATTTTGTGGCGATCCCGGTGAATGCACGGGCCAAGGCGGGGGCGCAGGTGTTTGCCAATTTCTTGCTCTCGGCACAGGCGCAAGCACGCAAGGCGGACATTGCGGTGTGGGGTGATGGCACGGTACTGGACGTGGCCAAACTGCCTGCGGCTGCACAAGCCACCATGCGCAAGACTGCACCAGGGGCCTTGGCAGAGGTTGTGCCGACCTTGCCTGAGCCGCATGCCAGTTGGGTCGAGGCGCTGGAGGCTGAATGGCTTAAGCGTTATGGTGCGCGGTAGCTTGATTGGCTCTTGTCTACGGGCATTCGCTGTAGCCCGCAGCGCGCATTGGGTATCTGACTACGCAAATGTCCCCCGGTTTGTGCTTCGCCCAAACCTCCTCCTTTATTTTGCTGCGCCAGACACCCAACGCACGCTGCTAGCGGTTGGTGTGAACTACCCAAGATATGGGTTTGTAGCAGTCGTTTTTTTTGCGCGGGGTGTAGCTGAATGGGGGTCGGATCCCAATTCAGGGCGGGATTTTCGAACTTGCCGAGGCGTAAATACCGAATTGGGCTCTGACCCCCATTCTGCGGCTTGTAGTGACAAGTGGTTTTTTATGCGCCGTAGCGCTTTAACCCTCAGCGCGCTTTGGGTGACTGGTTGCAAGCTCAGATGTTGGATTGCATCTGAACAGGCCTGTGAGAGTATTATATAAATATGCCTCTAGCCCTTTCTATACATACGATGGAGGCTACATTTAGTGCAGCAATGGAAAATCTGCGCTTGCGTGACGTTGGCTGGGAGTCTGCCAAATTTTGGCTGGCGGTCTTGCCGGTGCTGCTGATCTTTGGCCCGCTGCTGCCTGGTTTGTATTGGGCATTGGCCCCGGCTCTGGATGCCTCGGTGTGGCGGGCCTTGTGGTTGGATACCCAGTGGCCGCAGGCGTTGCGGGCCACCTTGATCTCCAGCGTGCTGAGCACGGTGTTGGCTTTCGGAATCGCTGCGTTGCTGGCGACGCTGCATTATCCAGGGGCGGTGTGGGCGGCCTTGCAGCGCCGTCTGCCGGTCTTGCTGTCGGTGCCACACGCCGCATTTGCCATTGGCCTGTTTTTTTTGATAGCACCTTCCGGTTGGTTGGCAAGGGCTGTAGCCTATTTTGTCCAATGGACCAGCCCGCCAGATTGGGCCACGGTGCAAGACCCCTATGGCTTGAGTCTGGCCTTGGCGCTGGCCATCAAGGAAAGCTGGTTCTTGTTGTGGGTGCTGGCCGCGGTGTTGGGTGAGCAGGCGGTTTCGCGCCAGATGGTGATGGGGCGCTCCTTGGGTTACAGCCGCGCGCAGACCTGGATGCTGATTGTGTGGCCGCAGCTGCTGCCTCGTCTGGTCTGGCCAGTGCTGGCGGTGTTTGCCTATGGTTTGTCGGTGGTGGACATGGCGGTGATTCTGGGGCCGGGCACACCGCCAACCCTGGCAGTGCTGGTGTGGCATTGGCTGACTGACCCCAACCCCGAATTGCAGGCGCGCGGTAGTGCGGCTTCGCTGGTTTTGCTCTTTGTCTTGTTGGGCTGCGCGGCGACAGTGCGCGGTGCCTGGTGGCTATGGCAGCATCGTCGCCCTTATCCCATGGGTCAGCGCCGAGCGCCGACCAATCTGCACTGGTTGAAGCTGCACACCGTTTTGTTTTTCACCGGTTACGCGGTGGTGGCGGTGCTGCTGCTGTGGTCTTTGGCACAAACGTGGTTTTTTCCGGCGCTCTTGCCCGATTCTGTTTCATTGCAGACTTGGCAACAAGCCGACTGGACACCGTTCTGGACCACCCTGTGGCTGGGCCTGGCAGTCAGTATGCTGTGTTTGCCCGTGGTGCTGCTCTGGCTGGAGTGGGGGCCAAAAGGTTTGAATGTGCTGCTGTACCTGCCGTTGGTCCTGCCGGCTTTGCCACTGGTGGCGGGGCAATACGCCACGCTGCTGCATTGGCAACTTGACGGTACAGCGCTGGCACTGGTCTGGAGCCACCTGCTGTGGGTGCTGCCGTACATGGTGCTCACACTGGTTGGGCCTTACCGTGCCTTTGATGCGCGTCTGATGGTTACTGCCCGTGCCCTGGGCCAATCACCCTGGCGGGCTTGCCTGTGGGTGAAGTGGCCACTGTTGGTGCGCCCCATTCTGGCGACTCTGGCGGTCGGGTTTGCGGTCAGTGTGGCACAGTACCTGCCAACCTTGTTTGCGGGTGGTGGGCGTTTTGTCACCGTCACCACCGAAGCGGTGGCATTAAGCGCGGGCGGCAACCGGCGTGTGCTGGCGGTGCAGGCGTTGCTGCAAATTGCCCTGCCTTTAGCTGGTTTTGGTCTGGCAGCAATGGCGGCTTATGGATTGGGGCGACATCGAAAGGGTTTGCGCTGAGATGCTGAAAATTCACAACCTGACGATCACACACAGTCATAAGCCACTGCTGTCAGGCTTGTCAGTGGTGGTGGACGCGGGCGAGGTGGTCACCCTGACCGGGGTGTCTGGCTCGGGTAAATCAACGCTGCTGAACTGGATGATTGGTGACCTGGACCCCCATTTTTCAGCCGCGGGCGAATTGTGGCTGGGTGGTGTGCGCCGTGATACCCTGCCGATTGAGGCGCGTCACATTGGCATTTTGTTTCAGGACGACTTGTTGTTTGGGCATTTGAGCGTGGGGCAAAACCTGGCGTTTGCGCTGCCGGACACCCTCAAAGGTGCCCAGGCGCGGCGCTGTCAGGTGGAACAAACGCTCGCCGACATGGGCCTGAGCGGCTTTCATGACCGTGACCCGGCCACATTGTCTGGCGGGCAACGCGCGCGGGTCAGCCTGATGCGCACCCTGTTGGCCCGGCCGCAGGCGCTGCTGCTGGATGAGCCGTTTTCCAGGCTCGATGCCGTTTTGCGCACCCAGTTTCGTGCCTTTGTGTTTGAGCAGATTGCGCGTCATGGTATTCCCACCCTGCTGGTGACCCATGACCCGGCCGATGTGCCGCCGGATGGTCGGGTGATTGACATCAGTGACTGGCAACACAAGCATGCTTGACCGTTTCTTGAACGCTGCCCTGCAGCGCCCGCTCCAGCGCATGGCCAGCGGTCTGGTGGCGCTGGGTCTGTGCGCGGACCAGATGACCTGGGCCGGGTTTGTGATTGGGCTGACCGCCATTCCCCTGATTGCGCTGGGCCATGCCGATTGGGCACTGCTGAGCATTGGGCTCAACCGTCTGGCCGATGGGTTGGACGGCGCCATGGCCCGCTTGACCCGGCCCACTGATTTGGGGGCTTTTCTGGACATTTCTCTGGACTTTTTGTTTTATGCCTCGATTCCGCTGGCATTCGTGCTGGCCGACCCGGCGGGCAACGGTCTGGCCGGGTCGGTGCTGATTTA
>JAGOUM010000251.1 GCA_018061265.1 Rhodoferax sp.
ACCGACAGACGGTTTTGCAACGGGGTGCTGCGGTCGTCCTGATCAAGCAACTGGGCCACTTTGCCGAGCTCGGTGTGCATGCCGGTTGCCACCACCACGCCGCGGGCGCGCCCCAGTGTGGCAGTGGTGCCCTTGAACGCCATGTTGAGCTGATCGCCCAAGGCGTTACTGCCGTCGCCAGGCAATACGGCGGTGTTCTTGGCCACGGTGACAGATTCGCCAGTGAGTGCGGACTCATCCACCTGGAACTGGGCCACCTTGATCAAGCGCAAATCCGCGGGTACCCGGTTGCCAGCCTCCAGCAACACAATATCTCCCGGCACCACGGTGCTGGCGGGCAGCACCCGGGTTTGCCCACCGCGCAGCACCGTGGCCTGCGCAGCGGCGAGTTGTTTAAGTGCCGCCAGGGCGCGGTCGGCGCGCCAGCTTTGCACAAAACCAATGGCCGCATTGAGCACCACAATCACCAGAATGGCCAGTGTGTCGATCAGGTCACCAATCAACCCTGACACTGCCGCGGTCACCAGAAGCACCAGCACCATGAAGTCAGAGAACTGCGCTGCCAGCAGGCTCAAGGGGCTGCGCAGCGACTGGTTGACCAGCGCATTGGGGCCGTGACGCTCCAATGCCAGCGCGGCTTCGGCCGGTGACAGGCCAAGCTCGGGGTCGACCGCGTGTTGCCGCAGCAAATCAGGCACCTCACGCTGGTGCCAGGGGCGGGGGTCAGCGAAGTGGGTCACAACTTGTGATTATTATGCAAAGCCCTTGCTGGCGTGCAGGCTCGCTGGCAACACGGCCTGCAAGGCGTGGACCCGACGCTCCAGTTCATCAATGCGGTTGAGGTGATCCAGCAGCACGGCGACGGTGAAAAGATCAAGGTCAAAGTCCAGGCGCAGGCGTGCAGCATGGCGCAACGGCGTTACCCAGTGGGCGCTGAAGGCCACCTCGCCCGGGGACGATGTCAAAGGCACCAGGGCACAATAACCCACCAGTTCGGCGAGTTCGGCTTCACTGATGCCACAGCGCTGCGACAGTTCCTCCAGGGTGATGGTTTCCCGAGTGCCGGGCCATAGCCAATCGGTAAGGACTTGATTCATGATGCGGCTCCTTGCAAGCGCGGATTAAAGTGTGAGATACGCGCCAGATCCTGGTAAAGGGCACGCTCTGGTTCGGTCAGATGTGTGGGGCCATCGATCTGCACCACACCATAAAGATCGCTCTTGCCTTGGGCCAGCCCCCTGCCACGCAGGCGCAGTTTGCGGCCTGAGCGGGTGCCAGGTGGTACCGTCAGCAGCACCGGACCAGTCAGGGTTGCGACCTCCAGCTCAGCGCCCAAAGCAGCCTCCCAAGGTGTCAGCAACAGATCAAAGTAAAGGTCCAGCCCGGCCGGGCGAAACACATCGTGGGCAGCCAGCAGGATGTGCAAATAGACATCACCATTGGCTCCCCCGTTGTGACCTCTGCCACCATGGCCACGAAGGCGCAACTTCTGATCCTGAAATGCACCGGGTGCCACAGTGACCTCCAGCGTGCGATGGCCACCGGCATCCGCCAGCGACAGAGTCACCTTGGTGCCACGGCTGGCATCCGCCAACGTCAGAGTGATGGTGCTCTCGATGTCCTGGCCACGCACCGGTTGTGGTGCGTACCGCGCTCCCTGCGGACCGCGACCCAGAGCGGCCAGCAGGTCAGCCAGGTCCAGATCGTCAAACGTCGCATCACCGGCTGCGAAGTCCTGACGCCATTGTGGTGGTGGCGCGAAGTCAGCACCCGATGGCGGGTGACCGAGTTCATCGTAAGCCGCACGTTTGCCGGCATCCTTGAGGGTGGCGTAAGCCTCGGCGGCTTCCTTGAACAGGGCTTCCGCGTCAGGAAGTTTGGACAGATCAGGGTGGTAAGTGCGGGCCAGTTTGCGGTACGCTTTCTTGATCTGCTCCAGGTCGGCATCACGCGGCACGCCCAAAGTTTCGTAATAGTCTTTGTACTTCATGACGATGCACGTTGGCGTTCCTGTGTGAATGGTCTGCGGTGTGACTTCTCGAAAAGATGCTCTGTCTCGCGCAACACTGACAAGTCTTTCTTTGATCGCGCGGCGTCAACCGGGCCGCGCTTTACCGGCAGGTAGTAAAGCGTGGTCGGCATGGCTGCCAGCATTTGCTGACGCTGGGCTGCCCGGGGTGTCAGTCGTGGTGACGGGTGTGATTGACCAGGCTGATCAAGGCCATCAGGGCCGCACCTGTGGCTGCGGCGATCAAGACCGATTTCACGGGTTCATGCTGGATGTAGCTCACCGTGTTCTCGGACGCGTGCTCTGCCTTGATGCGCAGCTGATGCGAGCTTTCACGCACGCTGTCGATACCACGGTGTACCATCACATTGACCCGTCGGCTGGCCTGGTCCAGAAGCGGAGTCGCCTGGCGCCGGAGGTCGTGCATGGCTTGCGCCAGATTGTCCAGCGCGTCGTTGGCAGCCTGTTGGCTGGCGGTCATGGCCTGATCCGCGCCAGACGGGGCGCTCTCATTCAGGCTAGCGGCTATGTCGATGGGGGCTGTCACGGCGTCGTTCATGCACATTCCTTGGGTTTCTGGACAACAGCACAGATGTGTTGTCTCTGGAATGTTCAGCTTAGCGACGGCAGCCAAACTGGTCTGTTCGCCAACCCACAAAGCGGCGTTGCATCGTCACCCGCGGCACAAGCCGCCGCTGGCTGCCTCAAACCTCCAGGTTGTCGATCAACCGGGTGCTGCCAATACGGGCGGCACCC
>JAGOUM010000119.1 GCA_018061265.1 Rhodoferax sp.
TGTTTCGAGCCCGGGTGCAGGCGCGCGATGTCGACACGTTTGGCATTGGCGTCATCCGCCAGCACCGAGCTTTCGCTCATGGGTTTTTTTGCACTCAGGACAATCACGGGTTTACCGGTCAAAGGCACCAGGGCCAGAATGGCAGTGCCCGTGGTTGTCACTGCGTCCAATTCTTTTTGTGCCGTGGCGGAAGCGGACACGTCGAGCATCAGTTTCAACCAGGACGGCCAGTTCTCCTTTGCGCCGGTGCCTTTCATCTGCTCTGGGTGGGTCGAATCAACCAGCACCAGACCGGCAACTTCCTGCGGGTAGCGTCGCCCATAGAGTTGCATGTACAAGCCGCCAAGTGAATGCCCCACCAACACGTAGGGTGGCACCAATCCTGCGGCGAGCAAATTACGCCGTAACTCCTCGACGATGGTGTCGCCGTCACGTGGCGTTGCTGCTGGTACGCTATTTCCTGTCCCGGCACGGTTGTAGGCGAACGCTGTGGTCACTTTGGCGACATCCGGCAGAACCTTTGCCCACCATTGAAGCCGCCCACCCAGCCCGTTCTCAAACACAACGGCTGGCGCGCCAGACCCTGCCAGGACGTACTCGACATCGCGCCCGGCGAGGGGCAACGTGTGGACGCCTTCCATTGTTGTACATGCGCCCAAAGGCAGCAGCAGACAAAACAACGCCAGCCGGCTGGCGCGAGAAAACAGCCCCAAGTTCAACATGGTGGTCCTTCGAAGAGAATGGATTCGTCAGAGGTTACCCGATTGTGCAGAGCCTCCAGCCTGCAGATGCCGGAGCCATCCTGAGTTATTCAGCCGCTGCAACAAGTCAGACAAACCCAGGAATCAAGACCAGCCCTCAACCCCACAGATCAAGCGGCGGATCGGTCACAACCGCTCTCAGGATATCGGATCGCGACACAAAACCTATCACCAAACCTGCGTCATCCACCACCGGCAAGCCGGGCAGGCCGGTGTCGAGCAGCACCCGCGCCACCCGACGCAAGTCGGAGTCCGCAGCCACGCTGGGTACGGGTGTGAACATGATGGTCCTGACGTTTTGCTGCATCAGGGCTCGCCAGACCAAGGCATGGCTGTCTGGCGTGGGCAGTCGTTCTGGCTTGAGCAGATCGGCCCGTGTCAACAAGCCAACCAGCTGCCCGGCCGCATCCACCACGGGTGCCTGTCCGACACCTTTTTCGCTGAGCACCTGCCAGGCTTGCATCACGTTGGCACTGTCACGCAGGGTGATGATGCTCTGGCTCATCACGTCACGCACTGTGCTCAAGGGCCGTCGTTGTGCCAGTGGTACCTGCGTCTCGGTGTAGGCGGCCAACGGATTGCGGGCGGAATCCTCGGTGGCTGTGGTGCGGGCGCCCGAACTGCCAAGGGATTCGATAAACGCACCCGCCAATTCAGCCGGCACGTCCCGTCCGTCACGTTCTGTGGCCAGAATCGCACGGCTTCGCGCCAGCGCGCCCACACCACCCACCTGGCGCAACTGCTCCAGCGTGCCACGAAACAAGCGCCCCGACGTGCCGTATACCGAAAACATGGTTCTGCTCCTGTGTCAACCCATTTGGGTTGCCCGATGCGGTTTGTAACGTATCAGTGCCGTTTTGGCAAAAACAGCGCTTGCAAATCGTTCAGAAAGTCAAACCCGCGCACCGTTGGCTTGGCATGTGTCAGGTTGCGCGTCAACAGTCCCATGGTCTGCGCCTGACGCAGGGTCTCTTCAATGGCGGTAAAGGGTAAGCCAGTGCGTTGGGAAAAGTACGACAGTTCGAACCCGCCCGCCAGACGCAGGGCATTCAGCATGAACTCAAACGGCAGTTCTTCGCGCGCCACTTCGTCTTCTTTGGCAATGGCCAGTCCGAGCACAGACTGGGCCATATAACGCTCCGGATCACGCAAACGCACCTGGCGTAGCACCCGGTGCGCAAAGCTCAGCTTGCTGTGCGCACCAGCCCCAATGCCCAGGTAATCGCCAAACTGCCAATAGTTCAGGTTATGAGCACAACGCTGCCCCGGCCTGGCAAAGGCCGACACCTCGTAACGCTGCAACCCGTGCTGCCCTGTCAAGTCGGTGATCAGGTCAAGCATGTCTGCTGCCAGATCCTCCTCCACCGCCGCGGGTGGATACTTGGCAAAGTAGGTGTTTGGCTCAATGCTCAGGTGGTATATCGACAGGTGTGGCGGTGCCAACGCCAGCGCCGTGTTCAGGTCGGTGCGCAAGTCGTCGAGCGACTGCCCGGGCAATGCGTACATCAGGTCCAGATTAAACGCATCAAAATACTGAGCAGCTTCCTCAATAGCTAAAAGCGCCTGAGCCCGATCATGTACCCGACCCAGGATTTTCAGATGGTGATCGTCAAAGCTCTGCACACCCACTGACAGGCGTGTCACACCCGCCGCACGATAAGCCTTGAAGCGGTCTTTCTCAAAGGTGCCCGGGTTGGCCTCCAGGGTGATTTCGGCGCCAGGCAGCAGTGGCAGGCGCGCCCTGATGCCGGCAAGCAATTGGTCAATCACCATCGGTGAAAAAAGACTCGGTGTACCGCCGCCAATAAACACACTCTGGACCGGGCGCCCCCACACCAGCGGCAGCGCCGCCTCCAGGTCCGCCATCAGCGCCGCCAGATAGCGCGCCTCAGGCAGATCGGTCGCCGCACGTTCGTGCGAATTGAAATCGCAATACGGGCACTTTTTCAGGCACCAGGGCAGGTGCACATACAGCGACAGGGGTGGCAAACTGCCCAACTGCAGCGTACCCGGGCGCATCAGATGAAGAATATCGCTGGCTTGATGCCCTTCGTCCTGCAACAGACCAGCGTGTATGGGAATCATGGCCACCAATCGTGCACTTCGGGTATCAAGAAGCCCAACGTTCACGCATCAACGTCACCATTGCTGCGGTCGCCCGCCCCCGATGGCTGTTGGCATTCTTGACCTCCACCGGCAACTGCGCGAAGGTGCGGCCGAATTCAGGAATAAACATCACCGGGTCAAAACCAAAGCCGTTGCAGCCCATCGGCTCCGGTGCAATCTCCCCCACCACCCGCCCCACCGCCACCAGCGGCTCGGGGTCTTGTGCAGAGCGTACCGCCACCAGTGTGCTGACCATGGCCGCGCGGCGATTGGCCACACCCTGCATCTGCTCGAGCAGCGCCCGAACATTGTTGTCATCACTCTTGGCATAACCAAACTGGGTCGCGTAATACGCCGTCTGTACGCCGGGCAGTCCGCCAAAGGCGTCGACACACAGACCCGCATCGTCTGCCACAGCGGGCAGCCCGCTGTGCTGCGCCGCGTGGCGGGCCTTGCACAGCGCGTTTTCCAGGAAAGTGTGGAACGGCTCGGCCGCTTCCGCAATGCCCAGACTGCCCTGGGTGATCAACTCAAAACCCAACGGGACAAACATGGACTGCAACTCAGCGAGCTTGCCCGGATTGTTGGATGCCAACACAATTTTCATAACAAATTAGCCTCTAGCGCATATCCTGTATATATTTAATGCTATCTGGTTTGAAGAGCGGTCTGCTGCATTTGCACCAATTCAGCAATGCCGGTCTCGGCCAGTGTGAGCAGGGTGTCCATTTCGCTGCGGGTGAATGCCACGCCCTCGGCGGTGCCTTGCACCTCGACAAAATGACCGGCTCCGGTCATGACCACGTTCATGTCGGTATCACAGGCGGAGTCTTCCACATACTCAAGGTCCAGCAAAGGGGTGCCTTGCAAAATGCCCACCGAAATGGCGGCAACATGGTCCTTGATGGGTGATTGTGTCAACTTGCCTTGCGCCAGCAACCAGCTCACCGCGTCTTGCGCTGCCACAAAGGCACCGGTGATGGCCGCCGTGCGGGTGCCACCGTCGGCCTGAAGCACATCACAGTCAAGATGCAGTGTGCGCTCACCCAGAACTTTGAGATCAAAAACACTGCGCAATGCACGTCCGATCAGTCGCTGAATCTCCTGTGTCCGGCCGGACTGTTTGCCACGGGCCGCTTCGCGATCACCCCGGGTATGGGTGGCACGCGGCAACATGCCATATTCTGCGGTGACCCATCCCTCGCCACTGCCTTTTTTGTGGCCGGGCACCTTTTCTTCGACCGAAGCCGTGCACAAAACCCGGGTTTGACCGAACTCGATCAGCACCGAACCCTCGGCATGGATGGTGTAGCGTCGGGTGATGTGCACAGGACGCAAGGCGTCAAATGCCCGGTTCCCGGGCCGTATAAATGCGGTCATAAAGGTCTTTCAGAGTATGTGTCAATGTTTGCGCGCCATCGAACGACGGATTGCGGCGTTGATTTCTTCAATGGAGCGCTCAATGGTGGCGTCGTCCATGGCGGGTTCCAGGTCCTCATGGGTGCCCGCAAGCAAGCTTGGCCGGGTGCGTGCCATGTCCAGGGTGTCAAAACGGTCGGGTGTTTCCCAAGAGAAGGCCAGGCAGGTCACATTGTCCGAAGCACTGCCGGCGATCCGTAGCGCACTTTCGACCAGGTCGGGCACAGCAGCGTCAACGGCCTGGTGGCTCAACGCACGCAGAATCAGCGGCTCTGGCACCGCTGACCACAGGCCGTCAGAACAGAGCATCAGGCGGTCTCCCTGCTGCAAGGCGATGGGTCCGTCCACCTTGAAAATGGGGTGCACCGGTGAGCCTAAACAGGTGAAAAGCACATTGCGGTTGATACGCTGGGCGAGGCGCGTGGCCAATGGACGATCGGCATTCTGCTCGGCCAGCGAGTGATCGCGGGTTCGGGTCAACAAAGCCCCGCGACGCAGCAGGTAGAAGCGCGAGTCGCCGCAATGGGTCCATTGCACCTGTCCGGCCTGCACTATCGCCATGACCAGCGTCGTTCTAGGACAGTCCCGCAGATGCTGCGACACGCCGTAACGCAGAATTTCCCGGTGGGCAGCCAGCAGCGCATCCGTCAGAAAACTGGCAACGTCAGTCAGTTCAGGCTGTGCCTGCTTCTGAAACAACGCCGTTACGGTACTGAGTGCACACTGCGCCGCAACTTCGCCATCAGGATGCCCGCCCATACCATCCGCCACAACCAGCAGCGCCGCCTCCCGGGTGTAGCAGTAACCCATGCGGTCCTCGTTCTGGGCACGCCCGCCCTTGCGGCTGACCTGAAATACCGAAAACTTCATGAACTGCGATGACCCGCATCCGCTGCTTTGATCACCGTTTTCTTGGTGCCTTCCACCATGTCGTCAATGCGCATACGGACTTTTTCACCAACGCTAAGCCGGGTGTAGTGACGCTCGCCGGGACGATTGAGCTCTTTCTGGAGGGCAAATACCGACTGTGGTCGTGCCTGCGCATCGAGCGCCATACACCATTGCACGATCTCGATCAAATTGTCGGAGTACGCTCCCTGCAGCCGTTTGAGTGCCACCACCATCCTGTCAGTCGGCACACGCTGGGTCGCCTCGTTGGGCGGATACCCTTGCATGCAGGCAAAAATACAGGCACCTATGGCGTATATGTCGGTCCAGGGCCCCATGCTACTGTCGCGCCGGTACATCTCAGGCGCGGCAAATCCCGGGGTGTACATGGGCCGAATAAAGTTACCCTCTTTACTCAGGACCTCGCGCGCGGCACCAAAATCAATCAGCACCGCCCGGTTGTCGTCGGTAATGAACACATTGGCAGGTTTGATGTCCAGATGCAGCATCTTGTGCTGATGAACAATGCGCAAACCCCGCAGAATTTCATCAAACAAGGACCGAATGGTGGACTCCCGAAACACCTTGACCTGTTTGAGTTCTCGCGCCGTGATGATGAAATCCTGCAGGCTCGCGCCTTCAAGATAGTTCATCACCATATAAACAGTGTCGTTCTCCCGGAAAAAATTCATGACGCTCACCACCGAAGGGTGGGAAATCTGCGCCAGTGAACGGCCTTCCTCAAAAAAACTCTTCAATCCCAGCCGGTAAAGTGACAGTTTTTCCGACGCCACCTGTGGCAACAGAGCACCCGGCTCCCGAGTCACCAGCGAGGCAGGCAGGTATTCCTTGATGGCCACTTGCTGGCCGTCAGGCGCAATGGCCAGATAAACTACACCAAACCCACCCGCAGCAACCCGGCGTACCACCCGATAGCCTCCTATCAAGGTGTCCGCAGGTAATGGTGAGGGCTTGAGCTTGGACATATTTTCAATAAAAGCACTTCTGGAGGCCGCAGAACCGGGTTATTCTCGAATTCATTTCATTGCCAGAAAAAGCCCAATGTCAGTTTACAGCATGACCGGTTACGCCAGTGCCCAGCACAGCGGCAGCGACAGCACCCCTGAGCACGACAGCAAGAGTAGCCCCAGCGGTTGGCTCGGGATGGAGATCAGGTCGGTCAACAGCCGTTTCCTGGACATCTCGTTTCGACTGCCTGACGAACTCCGCAATTTTGAGCCGCTGTTGCGAGAAAAGCTTGGCGCACAGCTTAAACGTGGCAAAGTCGAGCTGCGCGCGGCGCTGGACAACAGTACCCAAACACCCGTGGCCGAGCCTTCTACCCGGCTGCTGCAAAAACTCAATGCGGTACAGGACAATGTGAAGGCCTGGCTTCCGGACGCCCGGGCATTGAGTGTGGCCGAGGTCATCGAGCTGTGTGGTCGCGACCGCCCTGTCTCTTACGATTGGCAGGCTGAAGTGGATACGCTATGTGACACGGTCGTCACAGCACTGTTGTCAGCCCGCAAACGAGAGGGAGGGCGACTGGCGGTGATGCTGCTGGATCGTATTGGCCAGTTGCGGGTTTTGGCGGCGCAGGCTGAACCATTGATCCCGGTACTGGTCGCCCAGCAACGCCAGCGATTTATGGACCGCTGGAAAGACGCCATGGCTCTGGCAGACGGTGGTAACGTACCCGACATGGCTCAAGACCGCGCCCTGACTGAGGCCACCGCGTTTGCCATTCGAATCGACGTCGCGGAGGAGTTGACCCGGCTTGACTCACATCTTCAAGAACTTGAACGGCTGATCAAGAAAGGCGGAGAGATTGGCAAGCGACTGGATTTCCTGATCCAGGAATTACACCGCGAGGCAAACACCCTGGGTTCAAAATCTGCCTCGATGGAGTTGACACGCATCTCGGTTGACATGAAAGTGTTGATCGAACAAATGCGCGAGCAGGTGCAAAACATCGAATGAGCGCGACCCAAAAAAGGCACCCCCATGGAGTATCCAGGTAATTTATTTGTTGTTGCAGCGCCAAGTGGCGCAGGGAAATCCAGCCTGGTCAAGGCACTCATGGAACTGGATTCACTGGTGCAACCGTCGGTGTCGCACACCACGCGAGCGCCACGCGGACAGGAAAAACATGGCCGCGAGTACTTTTTTGTTTCCGAACCCGAGTTTGATGCGATGGTGCAAGCCCAGGCGTTCGTGGAATGGGCACATGTTCATAACCATCGCTACGGGACGTCAAGAAAGGCCATAGAGGAGCGTATGGCGCAAGGTGCCGATGTCGTTCTTGAGATTGATTTTCAGGGCGCACTGCAAATCAAGCGTGCGTTCGCCAATGCGGTAACCATATTTATCTTGCCACCAAGCTGGGACGAACTGCGCTCCCGGCTCGAGCGCCGTGGCGAAGACACCCAACAGGTGATCGAAACACGATTGCAAAACGCCGCAGTCGAGATGGCACAGGTGCATGAATTTGACTTCGTTATAATCAACGAGCTGTTTGATCGCGCGCTTTTTGATCTTAAGACCATCGTGCACTCACAGCGTCTGAAATATCTTGCGCAGCGTCGAGCGCGCTCAGAAACCTTCAGGGCACTAAAAATTTCATAGTGCCTTTTCTGTTCACCCAGTGCTAAGTTTGGAGATCCCATGGCCCGTATCACCGTTGAAGACTGCTTGCAGCAGATTCCGAATCGCTTTCAGTTGGTGCTGGCTGCCTCATACCGAGCCAGAATGTTAAGCCACGGTCATTCGGCCAAAGTCGAGAGTAAAAACAAGCCTGGCGTTACCGCATTGCGCGAGATTGCCGCCGGCAAAGTAGGCATTGAAATGCTGAAAAAAGTGCCGTTGTAAAAGCTGGCTTCCAGGTTTTCCGGTTGACAAAGCACCGCTGGCGGTGCTTTTCCTTTTTGTGTGACCGCGCCGGGTCCGGTACGCTATATTTGGGGCATATGAGCGACGCGCCTCCGCCCGACCCTAAAAAGCCCAAGCCACCGCCAGTAGCCGGCTCGGGTTCGGCGTGCGCCAATGCTGTGGCGGCGAGCTTTGCCAGCCTGACCAGCAAACTCGACTACCTCAATGCGGCCGATCTGGAAAGTGTTCGACAGGCTTACCGTTTTGCGGATGAAGCGCATCTGGGACAACTGCGGCACAGCGGCGAACCGTATATCACGCACCCAATCGCGGTTGCCGCCCAATGCGCCGACTGGAAGCTGGACGCGCAGGCTCTCATGGCCGCGCTGCTGCACGATGCCATGGAAGATTGTGGCATTACCAAAACCGACCTGATTGAGCGCTTCGGGTCACAAGTCGCGGATCTGGTCGATGGTTTGACCAAATTGGAGAGGCTTCACTTCAATACCCGCGAAGAGAACCAGGCCGAGTCTTTTCGGAAAATGCTGTTGGCGATGGCGCGCGATGTGCGTGTGATTCTGATCAAGCTGGCCGATCGCAGTCACAACATGCGAACCCTGTCGAACACACCGCGAGAAAAATGGGCCCGCATCGCATCGGAAACGCTTGAAATCTATGCGCCGATCGCACACCGCCTGGGCCTGAATCAGACCTACCGCGAACTTCAGGACCTCTCGCTGCGGCATTTACGCCCCTGGCGGTATGGCGTGCTGGCTAAAGCAGTCGCGCGGGCACGTGGACGCCGACGCGATCTGATACACAAGGTCAAGCTTGACCTGGAGAGCGTATTTCTTGGCCACGCCATGGCCGTCAAAATCGATGGGCGGGAGAAAACCCTGTACTCGATCTACAACAAAATGAACGAGAAGAACCTGAGCTTTGCTCAGGTGACCGACATTTACGGGTTCAGGGTCATTGTGCCCAACATGATCGATTGCTACACCGCTCTGGGTTTGCTGCACCAACTTTACAAGCCGGTGCCGGGCAAGTTCAAGGACCATATCGCCATCAGCAAAATTAATGGCTACCAATCGCTGCACACCACTCTGGTCGGCCCAGCGGGTGTCAATGTGGAGTTTCAGATCCGCACCGAAGCCATGCACCTGGTGGCGGAGTCCGGCGTTGCCGCGCATTGGCTGTACAAGGAAGCAGACCAAAGCGACATCAGTCGCAGTGATCGAATGGGATCAAAATGGCTGCAATCCTTGCTTGATATTCAGGATGAAACGCGAGATGCTGCCGAATTCTGGGACCACGTCAAGGTGGATCTGTTCCCTGATGCGGTCTATGTATTCACACCCAAGAGCCAGATCATGGCCATGCCTCGTGGCGCAACCATTGTGGACTTCGCCTACGCCATCCATAGCAACGTTGGGGATCGCGCCGTCTCGGCCAAGGTCAATGCCGAAATTGTGCCGCTGCGCACCGAGGTAAAAAACGGGGATGTGATTGAGATTCTGACCTCTGCAGACTCCAGCCCAAACCCGGCTTGGCTTGGTTTTGTACGCACCGCGCGTGCCCGGTCGAAAATTCGCCAACATCTCAAGACTCTGGCACAAACAGAATCTGAAAACCTGGGCGAAAAGATGCTGACGCAGGCGCTCAGGGCCGAAGGTATGGAAACCCTGCCCGAGGACAGCAGCACCAACCATGCCATTTGGGACAAACTGCTGCGGTTTAGTGGCAACAAGACACGTTCTGAGTTGTTAACAGACATCGGCCTTGGCAAACGTATTGCCAGCATTGTTGCCAAGCGACTGGCCAAACTATTGGCAGACGCTGGCCATAAGACCAACCCGCTGTTGATTACCAAAGAGCGCTTTTCTGCGGGCAATGGCGCGATGCAGGGAGACTTAAGCATCGATGGCAGTGAAAGCACGTCAGTGAGGTTTGCCACCTGCTGCAGACCCATTCCCGGAGACACCATTGTGG
>JAGOUM010000020.1 GCA_018061265.1 Rhodoferax sp.
CATTTGCCGATATCACACCGGAACTCATGCATGCTTTTGTCGCAGGCGGTGCCGACGTGATCGAGCTCGGGGTGCCGTTTTCTGACCCCAGCGCCGACGGCCCGGTGATCCAGAAGGCCGGTGACCAGGCGCTGGCCATGGGTATTGGTTTGAGCCAGGTGCTGGAGATGGTGCGCGTGTTTCGCCGCCAAAATCAAACCACACCGGTGGTGCTGATGGGTTACGCCAACCCGGTTGAGCGTTATAACCAGACCCACGGCACTACAGCCGCCGTAGCAGGCTATGTAGATATCAAAAGCGCTACCACCCCATTTGTGCAAGATGCCGCGGCTGCAGGGGTGGATGGTGTGCTGATCGTGGACTACCCACCCGAAGAATGCGAAGGCTTCGCCGCCGAGCTCAAGGCCCACGGCATGGACCTGATTTTTCTGCTCGCCCCAACTTCGACGCCGGAGCGCATGGCACAGGTGGGGCGCATCGCCAGCGGCTACGTGTATTACGTGTCGCTCAAGGGCGTGACAGGCTCGGGGGCACTTGACACCGACGCCGTGCGGGCCATGCTGCCGCGCATTCGTGCCCATGTCAGCGTGCCAGTGGGGGTCGGGTTTGGCATTCGTGATGCTGCCACGGCGCGTGCGGTTGGTGAGGCTGCCGACGCTGTGGTGATTGGCAGCAGGATCATCCAGCTGATTGACGGCCTGCCGCGTGAAAACATCGCCCATACCGCGCAAGCTTTTTTGCGCGAAATCCGCACCGCACTCGATTCATAATCTGGCGCCCATCAGGAGAAACGCATGAGTTGGCTCGAAAAACTGCTTCCCCCAAAAATCCAGCACACCGACCCCAAGGACCGGCGTGCCGTACCCGAGGGCCTTTGGGTCAAGTGCCCGGCCTGCGACAGTGTCCTGTACAAGACCGATCTGGAGCAAAACCAGAACGTCTGCCCGACCTGCAGCCACCATCACCGCATCGGTGCACGCGCCCGGCTGAATGCGTTCATGGACAACGAGGGACGTTACGAAATCGGCCAGGAGGTGCTGCCCGTGGATGCCCTCAAGTTCAAGGACAGCCGCAAGTACCCCGAGCGCCTGAAGGAAGCACTGGAAAACACCGGAGAAACCGATGCACTGGTCGTCATGGGCGGCAGCGTGATGGGCATAGGCCTGGTGGCGGCCTGTTTTGAGTTTGAATTCATGGGCGGAAGCATGGGCTCGGTGGTCGGCGAGCGGTTTGTGCGCGGTGTACACAGTGCGATTGAGCAAAAGGTACCCTTTGTGTGTTTTACCGCCACGGGTGGCGCACGTATGCAGGAGGGCCTGCTCAGCCTGATGCAGATGGCCAAGACCAACGCATCTTTGACCCACCTGGCCAAAAAAGGCCTGCCTTATATCAGTGTGCTGACCGATCCCACCATGGGCGGCGTGAGCGCAGGCTTTGCGTTCATCGGCGACGTGGTGATCGCCGAACCCAAGGCCCTGATCGGTTTTGCCGGACCAAGGGTGATCGAATCCACGGTGCGGGTGACGCTGCCGGAGGGCTTTCAGCGCGCCGAGTTCCTGCAGACCAAGGGCGCTGTGGATCTGATCTGTGACCGGCGCGAACTGCGCCAGACCATCGCCAATACGCTGGCGATTTTGACCAGGCAAAGCGCTGACGCCGTGGGATGAAGTCGATCCGGCGGCGTCAGAGCTCCTGAAGCGCGTCGTGGCCAGCCTCGATTTCAGTCAAGCGCTCTCGCTCGCGTGGGCCGGCCAGCTCCAGAACGCGCGAGACCAGCAGGTGGCAGACACCGGTGACCGCCGCATGATCATCCAGCGGGCTGTGCGAATCACAAATGCAGTGAAGATGCCAGGCCAGGCCAGTCCACCTGGGAATCTGTTCGTCAGAGATGTACAGGATGCGACAACCTCCCAGCAACCACTGATTCACCAGCATCGCCAGGGCTTTGGGACGTCGCCGCATGGCAAACACCACCACCACATCCTGCGGTGTCACGCTGGCCAAATACTGGCCTAGGGTGTCCCCAGCGTTGGGAACCAGTTGTACATCCTCCTTGATCTGGAACATCTGCCAGCGGAAATAAGCAGCGAATGCCTGGCTGGAGCGCAGTCCAAGCACCCACACCTTTCGGGCCGTCAACAGGGCATGCGCCATCTGGTCCACCTGGGTAACTTCCAGCCTGGCGAAAGTGCGTTGCAAATTGTCCTGGCTGCGCGCCAGACTCGCGCCAAACGGATCGGCAACTGCCGGGGTTCGGCTGGCGAGATAAATCGGCGACCCCGCCCCTCGCTCCTGCCTGACCTGGCGTCGGGCCTCATCGTAGTGCTGGTAGCCAAGCCGTTTGATGAAACGGGTGACAGTCGCGTTGGAAACGCCCGCCAGCGAAGCCAACTCACTGGCCGCATAACTTGCCAGATCACCTGGAAAATCCAGCACAAATTCAGCCAGTTGCCGCTCCATGGGATGGAACTCACCAAGGCTTTGGCGCACGCGTGACAGGAAAGACGAGGTGGCGGTGAGGGGCATATTCAAACGACCCGGTGTTGGTCAGTCAACGTATTGTCGCCGGACAGCTTTCATGAAATCATGAAATCATGAAATCATGAACTTGGGCAGCCACAAGGCGATCGCCGGGAACCACCAGAGCAGGACCACCAACAGCAGCATGATGACCAGGAAAGGCAGAACACCATGGATCACGTCCAGAATATTGCCCTCCCCCCGCACGCCTTGCACCACATACAGGTTCATCCCCACCGGTGGGGTGATCAGCGCCAGTTCAGCCATGATCACCAGATAGATGCCAAACCAGACCGGATCGATGCCCAGTGCCACCACAATCGGAAAAACAATCGGAATGGTGCCGACCACCATCGCCAGCGCATCCAGAAAACAACCCAGAATCAGGTACAACACGGTCAGGATCAGGATGATCTGACCGGGGCTGGCATTCAGGCCCACGACAAATTTGGTCAGCATGTCCGGCACGCCCAGCATACCGAGCACAAAATTAAGGTAAAACGCAGCCGCAGCGATCAGCATGATCATGGCTGTGATCGACAAAGTGGTCACAAAGGACTCGTGCAGCATGCGAATATTGAGGCGTCCGAAAGCGGCACACAGCAGAGCTGACACCACCACACCCAGCGCTGCTGATTCGGTGGGTGTTGCCCAGCCGGCGTAAATGCTGCCCATCACCAGCATGATCACCAGCAACGGTGGAACCAGATCAAGCAGGTTACGCAGTTTCACCCGCAATGGTGCTCTTGCTTCGGGTATGCCAGCGTAGGCCGGTTTCCAGAGGCAAAATACAACAATCACTGCCATGAACAACCCCATCAGCAACAGGCCGGGTACCACCCCGGCCGCGTAAAGTTTGCCCACCGAGGTATTGGTCATGGCCCCATAGATGATCATGTTGATCGACGGCGGAATCAGGATGCCCAGTGTGGCACCCGCTGCAATGGAACCCAGCACCAGTCGCGTGTTGTAACCACGCTGTCTGAATGCAGGCAGGGCCACTGTGCCAATGGTGGCAGCAGTGGCAACCGAAGAGCCTGATACGGCCGCAAAGAGTGCCGAGGCACCAATGTTGGAGTGCAGCAGCCCCCCGGGCAAAGGTGACAGCCAGTCCGACAGTGACCGGTACATCCTGTCGGTGAAACCACCCCGCACCAGCAGTTCCCCAAGCAGGATAAATAGCGGAACCGAGACCAGCACAAAGTTATTGTTGGCACTCCAGTACTGCGTACCGTATTCAAGCGCCGCAGGCAATCCGAGGTAACCCACGGCACCCACCAGGCTCAGGAAAAACATCACAAAAGCAACGTGCAGGCCCAGGCTCATCAGTCCGATGAGCAGCACAAAACCCATCGCCACCGCGAACAGGGAGATATCGGACATGTCGGGGCCTCAGTTTGTACGGGACGATGGTGGCGTCACGGAGGTGACCCCGCGCGCCTGAATATTTGCCAGTTCGGCATCCAGCTCGTCCTGGGCACCATGGAGGCCGTACCAGGCGTTGAGCTCAGGACGGCGCCTTACCAGCAAATACACTGCGTGCAGCGCATACACCAGCGATATCAGCGCCAGCAGGCCGAGTCCGGCCACCCACAGCGCTTGTGGTACCCAAAGTGGCTGCTCCAGATTGGTCGCGCTGCTGCCGAACTCGATGGTGTCGCGCAACACCGCCACGCCGCGCCACACGGCAAAGCCAGAGAAACCGGCAAAACAGAGCATGGCCAGCGTGTTCAGCGAGCGTTGCAGCCTCGTTGGCAGACGCACCAAAAACACATCCACCCGCGTATGGCTGCGCTGGGCCATGGCGTACGAGGCACCGATGGCTGCGCTGACCGCCAGCACGAAACCACCGAGCTCATCGATACCCTTGAACGAGGTCGAAAAAAACTTGCGTCCAAGGACCTCCAGTGTCAGGCCAACGGCGTAGGCCAGCACCACCCAGCCGCAGGCGATGGTGGCCCAGCGCGCGGCCGGGGTGATCTTTTCACTGATCGGGTTGGCGGGCTGTTGCTGACGCATGGTGTGTGCCTGAGGTTCAGTTGATGACCATGCCACGCGCCTTGCCAACGGTCGCGTTCCAGGTGTCACTGCACTTTGGGTCCACCTTGTTGCAGACCCCTTTCCACATCGGCAGCACCGTGGCAGCCGATGCTGCCTTGACCTTGGCCTCGTCGTCGGGCGTTACCGGCACCAGCGTCATCTTGAATGGTGTTCCGGTCTTGCAGGCTTTTCCGGTGTTGCAAGCGATGGAGTCGGCGGTTCCCTCCTCGGCCAGGTCCCACATCTGGTCTTCCATTTTCTTGAACTCGGCCTGCACCTTGGCTTGCTGATCCGGTGTGAGTTTGCGCCAGAAGTCGAGGTTGACAAAGTGCCCCTGGACCGAGCCCGCCACAGCCAGGGGGTAAAAATACTGCGTCACCTCAGGCCACTTGCCCGAGTTGCCAGAATTGGCCGAGGTCACGCCGCAGTCGACCACGCCATTGCCCAACGCCGAATACACCTCCGAGAACGACAGGGTCACCGGAGTGGCACCCAGATTCTGCAACATGGCCGACATGCTGGGAGTGAAGCTGCGTACCTTCAACCCCTTGAAGTCGGCGATGGACTTGATCGGCTTGTTGCAGAAGAACACCTGCGGACCAAAGGGCCAGAGCGTGAGCGCCTTGGCCTTGAATTTCTCCTGCAAACGCGCGTCAAAAGCTGGCCGGTACGCTTCCATGGCCTTGCGCAACTGTCCCATGTTGGTCGACACGCCCGCAAGGTCGATGCCTTCGAAAAATGGATCATCACGTGCCACGCTGCCGATTTGCACGGACATGACATCAAAAATGTTGGATCGCAGCAATCGCAAGGCGTCATCTGGCTTGACATTGACCACGTCCATTGGATTGAACTTCACGTCCATATCAATGCCTGTGGCCTTGGCCAAGCCGAGAAAAAACGGTTTCTCGATGCCGTCGGAATGTCGCACGTTGGCCGATGAGTTGCCAGCAACACGCATGGCAAGATCGGCAGCGACCACATGGGAGGAGGCACAAAGGGCAGTCAGGGTGACGGTTGCCGCAAAAGTGAACGAGCGGGAGGAAAGCGGAAATTTCATGGCACGAAGCTCCAGGTGGGTTGATAAAACAGGTTGGGGTCAATCAGGTGTTCAGCACTTGACGTCAGCTTGTCAATCCGGCACGACGGCAGGCCAGACGCACGGCGGCACAAACCGGATCAACCACACGGATCTGCAGTTGCGCGGCGATGTTCTGCGCGGCGTGGGCCAGCGGCCCACCACCAATCACGATGGACTGCACACTGTCACGTACCACCGCATCGCGGCAAGCCTGAAGCAAGGCCCGCTGGAGCTGTGCGGGATGGCGCATCAGTGTGTTCATGTCGCCAGAGGTGTAGTGCACGCCGGCAAACTGCGCTGGCGATGCTGCCGCGTGCGCAGCAACAACAAGGCTGTCATGCAGATCGGGGGTGACAGTCACAATGGCAAAGCGCAGGCCATCATTGGCCGCTTCGGCAATGCCTGCCTCGCCCAGGCCGGTGACCGGCAGCGCCAGGCTCTGACGCAGAGCAGCCACACCCGGGTCCCCGAACCCGGCCACGATGATGGCGTCGAACCCTTCGTCCGCCAGCGCGGGCGCCTGCGCCAAAACAGCTTGGCTGGCCAGTTGCAAGGTGGCCTGGTCGGCAATGAATTCGCTTCCTGTCAAAACCGTCCGCCCTTCGACATGGACACCAGCGGGGGCTGCCGCCCAGGCACTTGCCATCATCAGCTCGGTCGAGCGTCTGCTGGTATTTGGGTTGAGCAGGGCAATGCGGTAAGGCCGCGTCGCCCTGCCGCTGTCCATCGTCATCTGAAGCGGGCCGGATACTGCAGTCGTCATGGCATGGCTCCGGCTGCCCTTGCGTCCAACACGTCCAGTCGCCAACAGGCCACCGCGGATGTGCCGGGCCGATCCACCAGCGCCGGTACCGCATTTGCGCAGTCGCCCCTGGCATCGGTGCAGCGGGCGGCAAATGCACAGCCAGCGGGCAGTGCCACCAGGTCAGGCGGTGCGCCCGCCAAGCCGCTGAGGCGGGTGCCCCGCATGGAGCCGTGCAAGGTGGACGCCAGCAACGCCCGGGTGTAGGGATGCTGCGGACGCAGTAACACATCCTCAGCGCTGCCGATCTCCACGATACGGCCAGCATACATCACGGCAATTCGGTCGCAGATCTCGGCTGCCACGCCGAGGTCATGCGTCACGAACACCGCGCCCATACCCAGACGCTGCTGCAGCTCACGCAGGATCAACAGCACCTGCATTTGCACGGTGGCGTCCAGTGCAGTGGTGGGCTCGTCAGCCAGCACCAGCTTCGGGCCACACGACAGTGCAAGCGCGATCATGGCGCGCTGACGCATGCCGCCCGAGAGTTCGTGCGGGTAGTTGTCCAGCCGCTCGCGGGCTGATGGCACTTTCACCTGTTCCAGCCAGTACTGGGACTGGCGGCGTGCCTCCGACCCGGAGCAACCCAGGTGACGGCGGATCGCTTCATCGATTTGCTGGCCGATCGTGAACACCGGATCAAATGCCAACCCCGGGTCCTGGAAAACCATGGCCGCTATGCCACCGCGGTATCGGCCCAAAGACGGCTCGTCCAGCGCCAGAACATCCTGTCCAGCCACCAGCACCCGGCCACCGATTTTGCTGCGCTTGGGTGGCAGCAACCGCATCAAAGCACGCAGCGTCACACTCTTGCCACAACCCGACTCACCAATCAAGCCCAGCACTTCGCCAGGCTGCACCTCAAAACTCACGCCGTTGACGGCCCTCACCTGTCCTTGCGGACTTTGAAAACCCACCGACAGGTCAGCCACCTGCAACAAAGCTTCGCTCATGGCTTGACCAACTCCGGGCAGTGATGGCAGGCAACCTGATGCACACCGCTGTTCGCAGGCCAAAGCAATGGTTCGCGTTGTTCACAAAGCGGTGTCGCATGTGCACAGCGCGTGCGAAAGCGGCAGCCTGTCGGTGGGTTGATCGGACTCGGCGGGTCTCCTGACAAGGGCAGCCGAAGC
This sequence comes from Rhodoferax sp., assembly GCA_018061265.1. Classification (GTDB taxonomy): domain Bacteria; phylum Pseudomonadota; class Gammaproteobacteria; order Burkholderiales; family Burkholderiaceae_C; genus Rhodoferax. Next base: position 7,580 of record JAGOUM010000020.1, read on the forward strand.
GTGCGTCGACGCGGGTCCATACTGGGCATCGACCCCAACAGTGCCTGGGTATAGGGGTGCATTGGCCGCTCGTAGACCTCGTGCACAGGACCGGTTTCAACAACCTTGCCCAGATACATGACCATGACATGGTCACTGATGTACTGGACCACGTTCAGGTCGTGCGAAATAAAGAGGTAGGTCAGCCCGAACTCGGCCTTCAGGTCGATCAGGAGGTTGAGCACCTGCAGTTCAACCGACTTGTCAAGCGCCGAGACGGCCTCATCAAAAATCACGATTTGCGGCTTCAAGGCCAATGCTCGGGCAATGTTGACCCGCTGGCGCTGCCCCCCCGAGACCTCGTGCGGATAACGAGCCGCGAATCGCGAGGGCTCCAACCCCACCCGTGCCAGCAGATCGTGCACAGTGCGGCGCGCCTCGTCGCGTGGCACTCCATGCACCAATGGACCGAACATCAACGACGCCTCCAGCGATAGACGCGGATTGAGCGAGGCAAACGAGTCCTGAAACACCATCTGCACCTGACGCCGAAGTGCCCGGAGCTGGGCTGGTTGTTGGCTCACCACCTGGTCGGCCAGACGAATATCGCCGCCATCCGCGGGGATCAGGCCCATCAGCAGGCGCCCCAGGGTGGACTTGCCGCATCCCGACTCACCCACAATACCCATGGTACTGCCCACTGGCGCCCGAAACGACACACCGGAAACCGCATGCACCTCTCGCGGTGCCTCCCAGAAAGCACCAGCCCGCACCCTGAAGCGTTTCTGCAATCCCGCGACATCCACAGCCGGTTTCTGCGACGGCATCACTTCACCTCCATCGCGGTACGCAGGCTGTCGGCCAACAAATTGAACGCCAGCGACACCACAAAAATCAGCACACCCGGTAGCGCCGCAAGCAAGGGCTGGGTGTAGATTGCATTGCGCAGGGTGTTGAGCATCAGGCCCCACTCGGGCGTCGGCGGACTGGCACCGAGCCCGATGAAGGATAGCCCTGCGGCCATGATGATCGCCACTGACAGCAGACTGGTCGCATAAACCAGGACCGGGCCGATCACGTTGCCCAGCACATGGACCCGCATGATCACCGCATTGCCCGCGCCGCTGGCACGCGCCGCTTCGATGAACTCCACCGCGCGGACCTGGGTGGTGGCGCTCTCGGTCACACGCGTCACCGGTGGAATGAACACAATGGTCAATGCCAGCAGGGCATTGCCCACGCCAGCACCCAGCGCACCAGCAATGGCAACCGCCAGAAGCACCGATGGAAAGGCAAACACTACATCCACACTGCGCATGATGATGGCATTGGTACGACCACCCAGAAACCCGGCCACCATGCCAAGCGTGCCACCTACCAACAGTGCCAGCGCCACTGGCAGGGTGCCATCAGCAATGTCGTTCGGCCACCGTACATCAGGCGGGTGAGCATGTCTCGCCCGAGTTCGTCGGTACCCAAAAAATGCCCCGGGGTGCCGACCGGCTTGAGGCGTTTGACCACACTCCCGATTGACGGGTCTCCCGGTGCAAGCCAGGGTGCCAGCAGTGCTGCCAGCAGGATGGACAGCAGCACAGCCAAGCAAACCAGCGCCAGCCTGTCACGCAGCAGGCGGTGCAACACTTGTGCCCAGTAACCATGCGACACAGCCACTGGGTGCGACAAACAGCCAGCGATGTTCATCCGCGCCTCATCCGTGGATCGAACAGCGGCTGTACCAGATCCACCAGCAAATTGAGTCCGACGAACAACATGGCCAGTACAAAGATGGTTCCTTGCAGCAATGGAATGTCCCTCTGCAAGATGGCGATGTTGAGCAACAGACCGGTGCCTGGCCAGGCGAAAACAGTCTCGACCAGGATCGAGCCCGCCATCAGATAACCCAATTGCACCCCACAGACCGCCAAAGTGGTGGGAGCAATGTTTTTGATCAGATGGCGAAAAATCGCCACCCGACCCATGCCTTTGGCGACCAAACCGGTGATGAACTCACGGGCCAGTGTGTCCGCTACCAAAGCACGCACCGAACGCATGACAATACCCGCAGGCATCGCCGCAAGGGTCAGAACTGGCAGCACCAGATACGGCAGTTGCGCGATGGACCAGCCGGCTGACCCCTCTGGCCCGGCACCCATGGCAGGCAGCCAGTTGAGACGGGCTGAAAACACCGCCACCAGCACAATGCCCAGCCAGTAATGCGGGATGGACACCCCGGCAATCGCCAACGCCGAAAGTGCCCGGTCACCCGGTGTGCCAAACCGGTAACCTGCCAGCACACCCAGCATGCCGCCAGCGCTGAACGCCAGTGTCGCCGCCAGCACGGCCAGCAGCAAAGAGTTGCCGATCGCCTTTCCGATTTCTTCGCTGACGGGCCTCCCGCTCGAAATCGACTGCCCCAGGTCGCCTGCAAGTGCCCGTTGCACCCACATCAGGTACTGCTGAGGCAAGGGTCGATCCAGCCCATACTGGGATTTGACACTGTCCACCAGTTCCTGCGACGCATCGGCAGGCAGCACTGCCGACAATGGGTCTCCTGGTGCCAGATGCACCAGCGAGAAACACAGCACTGTCACAGCCAGCGCGATCGGCACCGTGTGCAAAAGGCGCTTGAGCAGGTAGGACAGCACTACAACCTCAATCGATGGAAATTGTCGAGAAATCCAGGAACCAGTTTTGTGCCGGCACAAAACCCTTGACCTTGGCGCTCATGGCCCGCGGTGCCACATCGTGTGCCACAAACAGGAACAAGGCGTCGTTCACATATTTTTCGTGCGCCTTCTGGATCAACACCAACTGCGCTTTGGTATCGAACTCGGTTCGTACACCATCGAACAACTTGTCCATTTCCGGGTCGCTGTAGTAACCCCAGTTGGTTCCCTTGGGTGGAAACAGGCCGCTATCCACATGACGGATCAGCGCAGTGAACGGGTCCTGGCTGTAATAAGAGCTGTTGGTGGTGCTGGCGCCCTTGCTGGAAGGGTCTTTTGCACCGGCCCGCCAGTTGGCAAGCAGCGCATTCCAGTCGCGGACATCAAACTCCACCTGAATGCCAATTTCGGCCAGATTCTGCTGAATCAACTCGTTCATCAGTTGTGGCTGCATCTGACCCGAACCCGCTGGCGAGATGATCGACTTCACCTTCAACGGCTTGCTCTTGGAGTACCCGGCCTGAGTCATCAGGTCCCTGGCGGCCGCCACATCGTACTTGACCTCGAAGGCTGGCTTGCCAAACCACGGGCTGTTGGGCGGCACCATGCCTTTGGCTGACACCATCATGCCACCGAGCAACTGTTTCATACCCTCCCGATCAATCGCCAGGTTGGCGGCCTTGCGCACCCGGATGTCGTTCCACGGCGAGCCTTCAAGGCGTGAGAAATGCCAGGGCCAGACGTGAGGGTAAACGTTGCTGACAAGTGAAAAACCGGCGCCTTTGAGACTGTCCAATGCGTCGGGCGGTGGGGCCTCGATCCAGTCAACCTGCCCCGACCGCAGTGCAGCCACCCGCGCCGATGCATCCGGCACAGGCAGCAATACCAGCTTGTCCAGCTTAGGTACACGTAGCTTGTTCCAGTAGCCCGGATTGCGGGCCAGCACCGCTCGCTCTCGCGGGACATAACTTTCAAGCTTGAATGGACCCGTCCCGGACGGTGACTTCAAGAAGGCATCCCAGCTTTTTCCTGCGGTCTGCCACTGGGCCGGGCTTGACATCACAATCCACACCATCTGAAAAGGCAACAGGGCATTCACCTCACTGGTGACAATTTCGACAGTCAGGTCATCGAGCGCTTTGTAGCTGGCAACAGTGGGAACGCGACCGCGGCCTTGCGCTGCCTGCCGGGTGTCAAAATGCTCTGCCTTCTGGTTGAGAATCTTGTCCAGGTTCCACACCACGCTCTGGGCATCAAACGCCGATCCATCGTGGAACTTCACGCCAGGGCGCAACTTGAAAACCCAGCGTAATTTGTTGGCTGGGTCCACCTTCCACTCGGTGGCAAGCGCCGGGATCAAGGTTGAAGCCTTGTCGGATGAAGACAGGTCGTAGCCGACCAAGGCTTCAAACACCGTGTAGCCCATAAAACGCATACCCTCGGCCCCCTGGTCAGTCTGACCATTGGGCAAGGGTATGTCTGAGGCCGTCATGGCCACCCGGAGTGTGCCGGCCGCATGGGCAGCGCCCAGTGTCAGGGCAAGAGCCGCCATCGGAACCCAGGAAAGCCAGCGCGAAGAACGCCGGTCAGGCAAGGCGCCGGCAGACCCATGTGACGTCAAACAAGTTATGGCTTGCATAGAGTTATCCTTTGAAAAACAGGCAGATAAAGAACCTCATGCGATAAGCCATTTTCATGCCAAGTTTTTCATGAAAATATGATTTCATTTGGTGCACATTGCGCCCGGCACCTCGACCCGGCACCGTTCAGGACCGGCCGTCGCACCAAAATCGGGAGCCCCATCTCAGGCAGGCAAGGCGCACGGTGCGCCGTCAATCAAGCTGGCAATCTAACCAGAAAACTTGCCCGCACCAGGAGGCCGCTGCCCGATGGCGGACTCTCAAGCTCCAAGGTGGCGCCATGCTCCTGAACGACCTCCTGCACAATGGCCATCCCCAATCCGGCACCTTCCACGCTGACGTCGATGCGCTCAAACGGCAGCATGACCCGCTTGCGCATCGCCGGCGCGATACCCGGGCCATGGTCGCGCAGCCAAAGCGTGACGCAGCTGGCATCACCCGAAATCCGCATCTCGATCGTGCTGCCGGACGGTGAGAACTTAAGGGCATTTCCAAGTAGGTTGTCAAAAAGCAGTCGCAAGTCGTCCGGATAACCATCGATCCAGGTCGGACCCGTGGACTCAAGTGCGAACTCGACATCACGATGGCTGGCCAGTGTTGACAAGCCCATCATCGAGTCTCGGGCGATGATTTGCAGGTCAAGCTGTGTTATTGGTTTGGGCTTGGTACGGATTTCCAGGCGCGCCAGCGTCAGCATTTGCTGAAGCAAGTGCTGTGTGCGTCCGGCACTGGTTTTAAGGCGGGCAACCGTGGCCTGAATCTGTGCCGGGTCTTGCCCTTGCGCCAGGTTGTTGACATCCAGAGTTAAAGCCGTTATCGGCGTGCGCAATTCATGGGCTGCGTTGGCAATAAAACGTTTGTGGGCCTGCATGCTCGCATCCAGCTGTTCCAGCAATCGGTTGAGGGTGGTCACAACGCGGGAAAGCTCTGCCGGAGCGTCCGGCAATACAACCGCCTGCAATGAGTTTGCACCGCGCCGGGCCAACTCGTCATCCAGTTGCCGGATTGGCCGCAGCGCGCGCCGGATGGTGATGCCAACGAGCCCCGCACCCACCAGCATCACCAGCAAGGCCGGTATCAGCACGTTTATTTCCGCGTCAAAATGCAATGCGTCACGCAATTCCTGTGAATGCATGACCTGCACCGTACGCTGGGCGTTGCTTAGCGTGAATACCTTGACACTGACTGCATCCGCCTGCGGGCCACTGCGCACCAGAGACAAGCCAAGTCTGGTTCCCAGGTCAACGTCAATTTTTTCACTGGAACGGTAAAGCAGCTTGCCTTCCGAATCCCAGATCTGGACATCCAGATGCAGCGCCGGGTCGTCGTCCCAGGTTTGAATGGTTCCGGGCAGGTCACTGAGAATCAGCGCGCGAGCCACCTGCTCCAGCTGGTAATTCAGAAGCTCACGTTGCTGCTGATGCACCTGAGTGCGCACGGTAACACCCAGCACCAGGCTGACCAGCAAAACACCCAGCAACAGCCGTCGCTTCAGGCGAATTTCTAGTGAGACCATTGTTGCTCCTGAGCAGGAACAAAGTAGCCCACCCCCCGAATATTGAGGATGCTGTCGGCACCCAGCTTGCGCCGAATGTTGTGAATATTGACCTCCAGCGCATTGCTCATGACTTCTTCACCCCAGCCCAGCAAGCGCTCCTCCAGCTGTGCTCTCGACATCGGGACACCCGGGCGTCGCATCAGCAAGGCCAACAAGGCAAACTCCCGCGCCGAAAGGTTGACCAGCACCCCGTCCCGCATCACCACCTTGGTGTCGGGATGCAAGGCAATGGCGCCACTGCGTAGCACCGGGTCGGCCCGTCCGAGACGGCTGCGCACCGCAGAGCGCAAGCGTGCTGCCAACTCATCCATTTCAAAGGGTTTGAGAATGTAGTCATCAGCCCCAGCATCCAGCCCGGCAACACGGTCAGGCAAGGCATCTCTCGCGGTGACCACCAGAATGGCCATTGCGCTGCCGCGCTCACGCAGCGCCCGCAGGACTTCCATGCCGTCGCAACCTGGCAATCCGAGGTCAAGCAACATCGCATCAAAGGGCTCACTCATGGCACACTGCAAAGCCAAGGTACCGTTGCGGACCCAGTCAATCTTGAAACCCAGACGAATCAGCCCGATTCGCACCGCCTCGCCGACCTGCGGATCATCTTCCACCAGCAATATACGCATCAGCAACCTTGTTCAGACAAATCTCATTGAGCATATCGCGCCTGCCATAAAAAAAAGCCGCGCAAACTGCACGGCCTTTTTACTTGTCAGGCTCAGCGCCTGATAGATCCTGATCAGGAAGCGGCGGAAACCTTCTTGGCTGGCTTTTCGGCAGCGTGTTTCTTCACTTCCTTCTTGGCGGGTTTGCTAACGGCCTCAGGCGCCGAAGCAGCAGGGGCAGCAGCGGGTTTGGCGGCTTTTGGTGCCTCCGGTGCAGATGCAGCGGCAAACGCCACGCTGGCGCCAAACAAGCCAGCGGCAACACACAGGGCGGTAAATACTGATTTCATGGTTGTTCCTTAAAAAGCGAATGTGATTGACGGGTTGTCAAGTGGGTACTTGGCCAACTGATGCAGACTTTAATCAGCCAGACTTAGGTGAGCCTTAGCCGGCGCTTAAGCAAAACTTAGGGTTGCCGCCACCAGCAACAACCGATCTGCGGTGGGCCAAGCCGGTTCTCAAAAAGCCATCAGCGCTGATGCCTGCAGATTGCCCAGAACAATGGCGGCGATTTGCAAAATGACCAGCAGCGCCAGCGGTGACAGGTCAATACCACCCACGAGCGGCACGACGCGCCGGATCGGCGTCAGCAGCGGGTTGACCAGGCGTTCGATCACCTCGGCCATCGGGGAATGTGTTGCCACCCAGGACAACACGGCATACACAATGACCAATGCGGTCAGCCCTGAGATCGCCATTCGCAGCACACCAAAGCCCGCCAGAATCGGCACGGCATACAGGCCGCCCGCACCACCGGCCAATAACCACAACACGCCAAACTCGGCCAGTTCCAGCAAAAAAGTTGCCACCAGGCTGGCCGTATCGAGCCACCCCAAGGACGGCAACACCCGGCGCAAGGGCAGCACGATCCAGTCAGTGAGCGCAAAAATGAAGCGCCCCAGCGGATTGCCCGAGCGCGCCGACATGGGGATGCGCAGACTCTGCATGTACAGGCGCAGCAGGCAGGCGCCCGCCAGAACGCCAACCACAACTTCGAGCAACAAAGAAAATATCTGGTAAAGCATGGTGTCCGGTCAAAGCAAACAATGGCCAGTGATGATAGCCCCAGGACCGCACCGTAAAATCTGTAGCTTTGTGCCGCCCCGGCCAGCCTTCGCTCAGTACCAGGTGTCGGCTCGCAGCGCCCCTCGCCTCTTCACGTCCTACTCCACGCAAGCCGCCATGTCTGATCCAATCACCGTCCAAACACCCCAAGATGAGAACCAGTTGATGGCCGAGCGGCGCGAGAAGCTCAAAGCCTTGCGCCAAGACCAGATGGCGGGAAAAGGTGTGGCATTTCCAAATGACTTCAAGCCCGCCGATCATGCCGGGCCACTGCTGGCACACCACGGTGAACAAACTCCAGAGGCTCTGGTGGCACAAGCCATATCCGCCAAAGTGGCCGGGCGCATGATGCTCAAGCGTGTCATGGGCAAGGCCAGCTTCTGCACTTTGCAAGACAGCACCGGGCGCATACAGGTCTATATCAAGCGCGACGAGCTTGGTGAAGAGGTCTATGACGCCTTCAAACACTGGGACTTGGGCGACATCGTCGCAGCCGAGGGCGTGGTCTTCAAGACCAAGACCGGCGAGTTGTCGATCCATGCCACCAGTATCCGTTTGCTGACCAAAAGCCTGCGCCCCATGCCCGACAAATTTCATGGCATGGCCGACCAGGAGGTCAAATACCGCCAACGTTATGTGGACCTGATGACCGATGAGTCGACGCGCCAGCGTTTTGTTGCGCGCAGCAAGGCGGTCAGCGGCATCCGCGAATTCATGGTGTCGCACAACTTCCTGGAGGTTGAAACGCCCATGCTGCACCCGATCCCCGGTGGCGCCAACGCGCGTCCGTTCACCACCCATCACAACGCGTTGGACCAGCAGATGTTCTTGCGCATCGCGCCGGAGCTCTACCTCAAGCGGCTGATTGTTGGCGGGTTTGAGCGGGTGTTCGAGATCAACCGCAACTTCCGCAACGAAGGCATCAGTGTGCGCCACAACCCCGAGTTCACCATGATGGAGTTCTACGCGGCGTATTGGGACTACCAGGATCTGATGCAATTCACTGAGGCACTGGTGCGCGACGCGGCCCAAAAGGCTGTAGGCAGGCTGCAATTAAGCTACGGCGGCAAACCGGTTGATCTGGCCCCGGCCTTTGAGCGACTGACCATCGTTGAGGCCATTTGCAAATACACCGAGGCCGGTCAAGCGCTGGAGGACGGATCCGGCCTGAAGGTTGACAGCGCCGACTGGCTGCGCAGTGTGCTGCCCAAGCTGGGCATCACCGAGGCCAAGCACCAGATTTCGACACGATCGCTGGCCAGCCTGCAGGTGCTGTACTTTGAGGAAACCGTGGAAGAGAAGCTCTGGCAACCCACCTTCATTTGTGAACACCCGGTCGAGATCTCACCGCTGGCACGGGCCAGCGATACGCGCCCGGGCGTGACTGAACGCTTTGAGCTGTACATCACCGGACGCGAATTTGGCAACGGTTTCAGCGAGCTCAACGATGCCGAAGAACAGGCAGCCCGCTTCCAGGGTCAGGTAGCCGCGAAAGACAGCGGTGACGACGAAGCCATGTATTACGACCATGACTTTGTGCGCGCACTTGAATACGGCATGCCACCCACCGGCGGTTGCGGCATCGGCATAGACCGGCTGATGATGCTGCTGACCGACAGCGCCAGCATCCGCGACGTGATCCTGTTTCCGGCCCTGCGCCGTGAATCTTGAGACAAATTGGCACCTAGCGCTTATCTGACGGGTACTTTCAGCTATTTAAAATAGAGCAATTTTGACAATGAAACCACCCCTGCCTTATCTGCAGGGTTATCCGCTCGAAACCCTGTCTCAGGTCGAGAAACTGCTCCAGGAAGACCGGGTGGCCGATTGGTTGCTGAAAAAATACCCGCACGGCCACACCACGCGCACTGACCGGGCGCTGTTTGACTATGTTCAGGCGCTCAAGTCCGAGCACCTGCGCGGGGCCGAGCCGCTGGCCAAGGTGGCCTTTGATGCCAAACTGCGGGTGGTGCAACACGCCCTGGGCACCCACACCACCATTGCCCGGGTGCAGGGCAACAAACTCAAGGCCAAGCGCGAGATCCGTATCGCAAGCCTGTTCAAAAATGTGCCCGAAGACTTCTTGCGGATGATCAGCGTGCATGAACTGGCGCACCTGAAAGAACGCCAGCACGACAAGGCGTTTTACAGCCTGTGCAAGCATATGGAGCCGCGTTACCACCAGCTTGAATTTGAAGTAAGGGTGTACCTGACGCACTTGGAGGTTTCTGGCGCGCGGCTTTGGGGCGCTGCCTCGCAGGACGCTGCCTGAGAAAGGGCAGCGGAAAGCAGGTGGTGGGCATGAGCATGGATGGAAGCTGCTTGCCGTCTTCTTAGCCGAAAACGCTGCGATGACCAGTCTTTCGCCAGCGGTGTACCAAAGTTGAGAAACTGGTTCTCGCGGCATTGACCGGTCCGCCTTTTGTTTCTGACGCCGGTGCAGACATGATTTCCGTCAGAGATTCACAGAAATTTTTTGCTAGTCCAATCAATACAAACACTATCTTCTGTCGATACCAAAGCTTCTTCCCCACACGGGCCACCAGATCCACTTGATCCTGCTACCACCAGGCCGGCACCAGCCACCAGCCGCTTCAATTTGACATGAAAAAAACGATCGAAACCGAACGACTGTTGCTCCGTGAACTGCTGGCGGCTGACGCCGAGAGCATGTTCGAACTTAATGCCGATCCGCCAGTGATGAAGTACACGGGCGACAAACCGTTCACACATATTGGCCAGTCCCGCGAGGTCATCGAGTCAATCCGGCAGCAGTACCAGCGTTTTGGTGTCGGGCGCTGGGCAGCCGTCCTGAAGAACACCAACGAGTTCATTGGCTGGGCCGGATTGAAATACATCCATCAGCTCAACGGTCACCAGAACAATTACGATCTGGGTTATCGGCTGCTACAACGGCATTGGTCCAAGGGGTATGGCACTGAATTGGCGCTGGCCTGTATCGACTACGGTTTTCGCGAGTTACAGCTCAGCCGCATCAGCGCATACGCTGATGTCCGGCATGTTGCCTCGGTGAAAATCCTTGAGAAATGCGGGTTGAAATTGACCAATACGTTCATGGATGAGGGCGATTTATGTGGCTGGTATGAGATTGCAAACCCGGCATAGGCAAACCCGATGAGCATACAAACCCACATCGCCCAACTACTGGCCGCTGGGCTTGAAACCCCTCGCCTGCACCTGGAGCCGCTTTGCACTCAGCATGCGGATGCTTTTTTTCCGCTGTTGCAGGAGGAGCCTCTTTACCGCTGGATTTCCATGAACAAACCGGCCAGTCTGGAGGGCCTGCGCGAAAACTGGCGACACATTGAGTGCCGCATGTCACCCGACCAGGCGTTTGCATGGCCAACCTGGGCGGTCCGGCGCAAGTCGGACGGCCAGTACCTGGGCGAGCTGGACGCAGAAATCAACGATTGCCTCGAAGCAGTCAACTTTGGCTACTATTTCTTCAGCCCGTTTTGGGGTCAAGCCTATGCCACTGAGGCGGTCATGGCCGCCACCCGGCAATTGAGGCAACGTGGCGTCCGGCGTTTTGTCGCAACGGTCACCGTGGGCAACCAAGCGTCGGTGCGGGTATTGCAAAAGGCGGGGTTCGCTTTCACCCGCACCTTGCCAGGCAATGACCGGATTCGCGGGGCCATGGTGGACGACGAAGAATACGTGCTCGACTGAACTACAGCGTCAGTACAGTGCAACCGGTGGTTTTGCGCGCCTCCAGATCGCGGTGGGCTTGCTGCACATCAGCCAGGGCATAACGTTGATCAATATGAATCTTCACCTGGCCACTGCTTACCGCCGAAAACAGGTCGTCGGCCATGGCCTGGGTGCTTTCGCGGTTGGCGATGTGGGTGAACAGTGTCTGGCGCGTCACATACAGTGAACCTTTGGCACCCAGCAAGCCCGGGGCAAAAGGTGGCACCGGGCCGGACGCATTGCCAAAGCTGGCCATCAGACCAAACGGCTGCAGGCAATCAAGCGACTTGTCCCAGGTGTCCTTGCCCACCGAGTCATAGACCACTTTGACACCTTTGCCCCCGGTGATCTCCTTGACCCTCGCAGCAAAGTCTTCGGTGGCGTAATTGACCACATGGGCCGCACCATTGGCCTTGGCCAGGGCACATTTTGCATCCGACCCGGCGGTGCCAATCAGTTGCAGGCCCATCGCCGCCGCCCACTGGCACGCAATCAGGCCGACACCCCCGGCAGCGGCGTGAAACAGCACAAAATCACCTGGCTGCAGACCGCCTTGTGGCAAGGTGCGCTTGAGCAGGTATTGCGCTGTCAAGCCCTTGAGCATCATTGCCGCACCGGTCTCAAAACTGATGGCCTCTGGCAGCTTGCACACACATTGCGCCGGCATGACCCGCAGTTCACAATAACTGCCTGGCGGCTGGCTGGCATAGGCGGCGCGGTCACCCACCTGCAGATGGGTGACGCCGTCGCCCACCGCCTCAATCACACCAGCGGCCTCCATGCCCAGCTGCAGCGGCATTGGCATGGGGTACAGGCCACTGCGCTGATAGATGTCAATGAAGTTCAGCCCCACTGCATGGTGACGGATGCGTACCTGACCCGGGCCGGGCTGGCCGACCGTCACATCCACCAGCTGAAGTTGCTCTGGCCCGCCGTGCTGGTTGATCACAATGGCGCGCGATGTTTGCTGACTCATGACTTGACTCCTTGCTGTTGTCGTTGCAGGTGGCGCATGTTGCCACGAAACCCGTTGTCTGTGCGATCGCCTCGGGTTGGCCCCGATTCAGGTCTGACGCAGCGGCTTGAGCAGGTCGGACAAACCGTTGTGGTCGATCTCGTGCATCAACGTCAGCAGGCGGCCAATCTCCCCTCTGGGCACACCGGAGCGGACAAACCAGGTGAGGTAATGGCCTGGCAGGTCGGCCATGAGCCGCCCTTTGTATTTGCCAAACGGCATGGTGCGTGTCACCAGCAATTGCAGGTCGTCTGGATTCATCAGCCGCCAGCCCGCTTGACCGTGTGCCCTTTGGCCTTGAGCAGTTCAATGATGCGTTCAGCATGCTCACCCTGCACCTCGATCACGCCGTCTTTCACCGTGCCGCCACAGCCACAAGCCACCCTGAGTTGTTTGGCCAGCGTGTGCAATTCTGTGTCATCAAGATCAAGGCCCCGCACCAGCGTGACCCCTTTGCCCGCACGACCCTTGGTTTCACGCGATACCCGCACCACCCCGTCACCCTTGGGGCGTGGCTGGGCCGCCTGGCATTGGCACTGGGCAAGCGGCTGCCGACAGCCCGGGCAGATGCGGCCACTGTCGGTGCTGTAGACCAGGCCACCGCTTGAAAGTTTGCTTTTCATGGGCTGAATTGTGCATGTTTCGACCTCCGAGTGTTACCCTTGGACGCCACAACATGGAGCAAAACGGATGGCAAAACCAAGCCTATGGGCAGCCAAGGTACTGGCCTTGATCAAGGGCGGCAACCGCAGTGCTGCGCTGGCACAGATCAAGGTGGCACCCACCGTCAAGGACCTTTTGGCCCTGCGCAAGCTGCTGGGTGATGCCAGACTGCTGGCCACCGAGCCCAACATCGATCAGGCACTGGACGACATGGTGTCCGCCTTGTCTGCACCCCGATTGCACCGATCGCCTTAGTTGCAGGCGTTTGTCGGGGTGCCGGCCTGAAACATGATCAGGATCAATACAGCGGGGAACGCCGTACCTAGAATGGTTTAGGCAGCCAGCGTTCTGTCTGGCGTTGGCTGCCATGATCTTCAACTTCACTGATGCCCAGGAGACTTCACATGTGTCACAACACCCAAACCCGTCTCTTTTCCCTGATTCGCGCGGCCGCCCTCGGCCTGAGTCTGACCTTGGCGGTCGGTTTCACGCAAGCCGCGGAGCTATCAGCCGACTTGCAGGCCAAGGTGACCAAGTACCAAAAACAACTGGTGGAATGGGCGGCGCATCCACTGATGCTTTCTGCCACCCGGGAGGCCAATGCCAAGGGCGGATTCTTGCCCGGTATGACCAACGCCAAATGGAATGATCTTGACGACAAGGACCCGGTGGTGTTGTCCACACTGAACAGTCCAGCCGGACAGCAGATTCAGAAATGGGAGGCTGACAAAAACCTCAATAAGCTGTTCCTGCGGGATCAGAAAGCCAATGTCATCGCTGGCAGCAGCAAGACGCTGCTTTTTAACAATGGTAGTCGTGCCGCCGCGATTCAGGCACTCAAGGGTCAGGCCTGGATGGACACCGAAATCAAACCCGACCCCACCACCCAGATCAAGAGTGTGCAGGTCTCAGCACCGGTTCTTGATGCAGGCAAGGCCATTGGTATCCTGCATGGCAGTGTGACCGCAGAGTAGCGATTCAATCGCCATCGCCCCCTTCAAGATACACGGGAGAACCCGTATGTTCAAGCTCAAGATCGGTGCCCGCCTGCTGGCCGGGTTCAGTGTGCTTTTGGTCCTGCTGCTGGCACTGACAGCGGTATCGGCCAATCGCATGGGGGTGGTCGACAGTAATCTCAAACAGATCGTGGACACCGATGCACGCAAATTGCACCTGGCCATTGGGCTGCGTGACTTGGTGCGTGATCAGTCGCTGGCGATCCGCGATGTGGTCCTGCAAGATGACATGTCGTTCAAGAAATCCGAGCTCAAGCGCATGAAAGATGTGGCCAAACAGTACGCACAACTCCGGGAAGAACTGCACAACGGCTTTGAAGACGCGGTGACCCGACGGACGCTACAGGACTTGCAAGCGCTCGAGGCAGCACTCAAAGGCGGACTGGACGCAGTCATCGAACACTCACTGAACCAGGACATCCCGGCCGCCAGCGAAGCCATTCGCAGCCAGTTCCGGCCCGCCCAACTGAGGTTGCTGGCGGCGCTTGACCAATTGATCACCACCATTGAAGCCGACTCGGCGCGCTCGGCGGCGTCTGCCTCGGCAACCTACCGCACAGCCCTGATCACCCTCTGGGGCCTGGGTGGACTGGCAGTGGTCGTGGGCGGGCTGATCGGCTTGCTGACCTACCGGACCGTGATTCCACCACTGCGCGCGGCCGTGGTGGCGGCGCAGCGCATCGCGGCCAGCGACCTGACCAACCAGCACCTTCAAGATACGGGTGACGAGCTTGGCCAACTGATGAACGCCATGACACGTATGGCGCAGGAGTTGTCCAGCTCGATGTCCGACGTCCATGAGACCGCGGCCAGTGTCCGCCTGGCCAGCGCCGAGATTGCCAGCGGCACCATGGACTTGTCGATGCGCACCGAAGAAGCCGCCAGCAATCTGGTCAAGACCGCACAAAGTGTCAGCAATCTGACCGAGGTTGTGCGCCACAGCGGTGAGGCGGCGCGCAGCGCCAACACCATGGCCAATGATGCATCAGGGCTGGCCCAGCGGGGTGGTGAGGTGGTGGCCGAGGTGGTCAGCACCATGCAGGACATTCATCGCAGTTCCAGCAAGATCAGCGACATCATTGCCGTGATTGATGGCATTGCCTTCCAGACCAACATTCTGGCGCTCAACGCGGCGGTTGAGGCCGCCCGCGCCGGTGAGCAGGGTCGGGGCTTTGCTGTGGTGGCCACTGAAGTGCGACAGTTGGCCCAGCGCAGCGCGCAGGCCGCCCGCGAAATCAAGACACTGATCGAGTCCAGCGTCAGCAAGGTATCGGCCGGCTCCGAGTTGGCGGACCGGGCGGGTGCCTCGATGCACGAAATCGTCACCAGCGTGCAACGCGTTACCCAGGTGATTGCGCAGATCACGGCTGCGTCAGCCGAGCAAAACCATGAAATCGCCGAGATCAACAGTTCGATTCACGCACTTGACCAAATGACACAGCAAAACGCGGCACTGGTGGAGCAAAGTGCTGCGTCGGCTGAGAGTCTAAAAAGCCAGTCCGAGCGCCTGGCGCAAATCGTCAACGTCTTCAAACTTGACGCCGCTGGTGCGCGCACCCTGCGGCTCGCTGGAGGAGCTTAGATGGTGGCCAGCCGCTAGCGCCAGGCTCAGGGCAGCAAATCCAGTGCCTGCATGTAAGCGGGCTGCACCATCAGGTCATCCCAGGCGGTGGCTCGATTGGCAGGCAGCAAGGCCAGACGACGCTCCTCGCTCAGTTCATCTGGCAGCCAACGCCCCTTGAGCTGGGCTTCGGTCAGGCCATCGATCAGGGCGTCCAGCTCCGTGCCCAGCCTGAGCGACTGGTTGCACAATAAAACCAGATCACAGCCCGCGTTCAGTGCCACCACCGCCGCCTCGGTGGTGCTGACCGACTGGCCGTCGATCATCCTGGCACCCGCCATGGACAGGTCGTCGCTGAACACCGCGCCAGCAAATCCCAATTGACCCCGTAGCACGTCCTGCAACCAGCGCGCTGAGAATCCAGCCGGTTTACTGTCCACCTTCGGGTAAATCACATGCGCGGGCATCACGCTGGCCAGACTGCCACCCAGCCAGCGGTAAGGCGCAGCGTCGTGCTTCAGGATGTCTTCGAGGCTGCGTTTATCGACCGGAATGTCGGTGTGTGAATCCGCCCGAACAAAGCCATGCCCCGGGAAGTGTTTGCCACAATTGGCCATACCAGCCTGCAACAGGCCATGCATCAGACTCTTGGCGAGCAGGCTGACCACACGGGCGTCCGCATCAAAGGCACGGTCCCCAATCACCCCGCTGTTGGCCCAGTCAAGGTCCAGCACTGGCGTGAAACTCAGGTCAACCCCGCAGGCGCGCAGTTCAGCGCCAAGCACGTAGCCACAGGCGGTGGCCGCGGCCGTGGCGCGCATCGCGCCAAACCCGGCGGTGTCTTTGCCATCATCGTGCCACATGGCACCCAGTGCCTGCATTGGCGGCAAGTGGGTGAAGCCGCCCGACTTGAAACGCTGCACGCGCCCCCCTTCGTGGTCCACACAAATCAGCAAATCGGCACGAACCTTTTTGATACTACGGCACAGTTTTGTGAGTTGCTCGCGGCTATGCCAATTACGGGCAAACAAAATCAGGCCACCAACCAGAGGGTGTTTGAGGCGCTGACGATCAAGCCGGGTCAGCGTCAAACCAGCGATGTCAATGATCAAAGGGGCATGTATGGGCATGATAATAATATGTTTTATGTAGCAATAAAGTATTGACCAGTTTGCGCTAGAGGGTGTTTTTTCTCATTTTTCAACCACACAGAAACTGGCGGCGTAGTCGGTCTCGTCGGTGACACTGAGATGGGCACTCAGGCCACGCTCAGCGAACCAGGTTTTTAGCTCACCATGCAGGATGATCACCGGTTGCCCGCTGGGCAGGCTGGCGATTTCACAGCGCCGCCAGGTCATCGGCAGTGTCATGCCCAGTCCGATGGCTTTGCTGAAGGCCTCTTTGGCACTAAAACGTGTCGCCAGGTAACGCAGGCCACGGTCACCATGGCGGGTGCTGCGGCGCTGCCAGGTCGCCAGCTCGGCGTCTGACAGGATCTTCTTTGCGAAGCGTTCACCATGGCGCGTCAGGCTGGCCTGGATGCGCCGCACATCACAAATGTCGGTGCCTACGCCAAAAATCATGGCAAGGGGTCCCCGCAGCGCTCAGCCCACCACATAGGGCAGCTGCTGGGCGCGCCCGATACAGCGCAAGTAGTCCTTGACGGTGGCCTCGTAGCCCAGTTCCAGCGCGTCGGCAATCAAAGCGTGACCAATCGATACCTCGCGAATGCCCGGTACCCGTGCCAGGAAAGCGCTCAGGTTGTCGCGGTTGAGGTCATGCCCGGCGTTCACACCCATGCCGGCGTCCATTGCGGCTTGCGCCGCCGCAGCAAAACGCACCAGTTGCGGGGTTTGTTGCGGGCTACCCCAGGCAGCGGCGTAGGGCTCGGTGTACAACTCAACCCGGTCGGCACCCACTGCCCGCGCTGCCGGCATCGGAGCCACCTCAGCATCCATGAACAGGCTGACCCGGACGCCCCAGGCATGCGCCTGTTGTATCAGCGGGATCAGTCGCTGCGCATCATCCGGAAACACCCAGCCGTGGTCACTGGTCAGTTGACCGTGCCCGTCCGGCACAAAGGTCAGCTGGTGCAGTGGCAGATTTTGCGCCACCAGTTGCCCGGCGACCTCCATCAGGTTGTGGAAAGGATTGCCTTCGATGTTGTACTCGCGGTCCGGCCACACCTGCATCAGTCGGGCCAGCTCGGTGACATCGGAGGCGCGGATATGCCGTTCGTCGGGACGTGGATGCACGGTGATGCCGTGCGCACCCGCCTGCAAACACAGTGTGGCTGCGCGTGTCAGGCTGGGAATCCCGAGGTGGCGGGTATTTCGTACCGTGGCGACCTTGTTGAGGTTGACGGAAAGAGCGGTGGATGGACTGGACATAAAGTTTGCGCTTTGGGGCATGGCATCAAAAACAGCGGCAGCCAGGCGCTGCGCCGTCAGGTGTCAAAGTGATTGAAGGTCCATCATGACCTGACGGGTTTGCAGGCTGTCTACCCCGCAATGGTAATTCAGTAGCGCCCGCAATTGTGGCTTGAGCCCCCCGGCCACCACCGCGCAGGCGCGCAGAACGGCAGTGAAAGGCACACGCTCACCCAGCACCTGCTGCAGCGCACACCATTGTTGGCCGCTCAGGCTGGCGCGATCGTTTTCGTGTGTTTGCCGCAAGCCACCCTCGGCCACCAGGCTGTAATGCACATCCGGATGCAGCGTCAGCAGTGTCATGGTCTGGGTGTCAAGCAGCGGCAACAGGCCAATTTCGCGCAGCAACAACAGCTCAAAGGCCCGCAAGGCCGACTCCAGCGCTTCGCCATGTTCACTTGCGACCACCTGCACGGTACTGGAGTACACATCAAAGAGCAGCGGATGCGGGTCTTCACGGGCCAGCAATTTGAGCAGCAGTTCGTTGAGGTAATAACCCGACATCAGGGCATCCCCCGTGGGCATGACATGACCACCTTGCCATTCTGCGGCCTTCAGGGTCTTGATCTCACCCTCGCCACCAAATGCAAGATGCAAGGGCTGCAGCGGCAGCAATATCGGACGAAAGCTGGAGCTCGGGCGTTTGACACCCTTGGCCACCAAAGCCAGCCGCCCGTGATGGCGCGTGAAAATCTCAAGGATCAGACTGGATTCACTCCAGTCATATCGGTGCAGCACATAGGCTGGCTCCTCCGAGATGCGCTTGCTGGCCATTGGCTAGCGATAAAACGCCTCCACCTTGCCTTTGAGCTTGATCAGCAGCAAATTGCCTTTGCGGTCCCGGGTTTTGCCAGCGGGCACCTTGACCCATCCCTCGCTAAGACAGTATTCCTCGACATTGGTCATTTCCTTGCCGTTGAGGCGAATCCCCACGTCGCGTTCGAACACCTTGGCAACATGGTGCGGGCTGCGTGGATCGACCGACAAACGGTCAGGCAAGGCGTCCTGCAGTGCCTCGGGCAGTGTTTGCTGTGGGGTTGTTTCGCTCATGCAAAGCTCCTTACATGCCCAAAGATTTGAGCAGTTCCTCGTGGTCGGGGGCCGACTCGGCCGCTGCGGGTGCGGCTGGGGTTGACAGCCCGCTGCTGGCCTGCGCGATCAGCACATCCGGGTCGGGGATTTCATTGGCTTCAAAATCATGCAGCTTGATGAACTCAGTATGGTCGATGGCCAGTTCAAGGTAAAAAATATTGTTCTTGCCGGTGTAAAAGGTGACCCGCCGCGATTCAGGTTTGTCCAGATGGGTGTCGACGCTGAGCACCACCTGTTTGTTGAGCACCAGCATCTTGGGCTGATTCTGGGTGATGTGGGTCTGCAGTTCACGGCGCACCTTGCCGGTGAAGTCACCCACAATCTGGTTCATCAGCTCACCCATGATGTCGCTGACTTCATCGGACGTATGGGAACTGGCAAGCTCGCTCTTGGGCATACCCATGTTGAGCATGTAACTCTCGTACAGCTCCATGGCGGTTTGTGCTGAAAAATTAATCACCACCAGGCCGGAAAACCCACCGTCAAACAGCACAAAACAGCCAATATCAGGTTTCAGGCAGGTCTTGGTGATGCGTTGCACCATACCTGAATAGGTAATTTGGCACTGAGTCGCCACATTCAGCACGCGGGTCACCGATTGACAAAGGCTGCTGAGCAGGTCTTCGGTCCCGTAAACCACCGCCTCTTCACGACTTGTTTGCACCATGTCAATGCCTTCTGGATAAAGGGAGAACTGTACAACACCGGCCTGCTCTGGCGACCACCGGTAACTTACTCATAGCCAAAAGAGCGCACGCGGGCTTCGTCATCGGCCCAACCCGATCGCACCTTGACCCACATTTCAATGAACACCTTGGCGTCCATGAGTTTTTCGAGCTCGATACGGGTTTCCATGCCAATACGCTTGATGCGCTCGCCCTTGTCACCAATCACCATCGCCTTGTGACCATCACGCTCCACCACAATGGTGGCGGCAATCCTCAGCAGGCGTTTTTGTTTGCCCCGGCCAGCCTCTTCTTCAAACTTGTCAATCACCACCGTCGAGGTATAAGGCAACTCGTCCCCGGTCAGGCGAAACAGTTTTTCACGCACCATTTCGGCGGCCATGAAGCGCTCGCTGCGATCGGTCAGTTCATCGTCGGCGTACCACCAAGCCTGCTCAGGCAGGTATCTTTCACAGATACCCAGCAGGCGTTCAATGTCCTTGGCGTTTTTGGCCGACATGGGCACGAACTCGGCAAAGCTGTGTTTGCCGGCCATGTCTTGCAGCCAGGGCGCAATATCGCCACGTCGGTGGACATGGTCGAGCTTGTTGGCGATCAACAGCGTCGGGATGGTTTTGCCCAGCAGCGCCAACACCCGGGCATCGGCCGGCGTGAAGCTGCCCGCCTCGACCACAAACAGGATCAGGTCCACATCCGCCACTGCCCCGACCACCGTCTTGTTTAAAGATTTATTCAGTGCGTTGCCATGCACGGTCTGAAACCCGGGAGTGTCAACAAAGACAAACTGGCTGGCACCCTGGGTGTGTATACCAGTGATGCGATGGCGGGTGGTTTGTGCCTTGCGCGAGGTGATGCTGATCTTTTGCCCCACCAGAGCGTTGAGCAGCGTCGATTTGCCCACATTGGGTTTGCCGACAATGGCAATCAGCCCGCAACGCTGTCCGGCCAAAGCGGTCGGTTGCGCCCCGGCAGGCCGCATGTCACGGCGCAGACCCGCCAGCATCACTTCAAGGTCTTTGGGCACATCAGCGCTTGTTTCATGAGGCTCAGTCGCTCTATTTTTTGGAGTATTCATGGGATTCATTGTGCCTTGAGGGTTTGCAGCATGGCCGCAGCTGCGGCCTGCTCGCCGGCACGCCGTGAGCCACCGATACCGCGCTGGGTCAACTTGAGCTCGGCAATCGTGCATTCAATATCAAAGGTCTGCTGGTGTGATACCCCCAGCGTGGCGATCACCTTGTACGCTGGCAAGGCCATGCGCCGGCCTTGCAACCACTCCTGAAGCTCGGTCTTGGGGTCCTTGCCGATGGCCGCCATCGCCGGGTTGATTTCAACACCTTGGTACAGCCGCTGGACCAGCGAGCGGGCCTGGGCAAAACCACCATCCAGATAGACCGCACCAATCACCGCTTCTAGCGCATCCGCCAATATGGAAGGCCGTTTTTGCCCGCCGGAGCGCATTTCACCTTCACCCAGCAAGATCACCGCCGGCAATCCCAGTTGCAAGGCCAGCTGGTGCAAGGTATCCTGACGCACCAGGCTGGCGCGCACCCGTGAAAGATCACCCTCTGGCAGGCTGCTCAGACGCTCAAACAACAGCTCTGCGACACAACAACCCAGCACCGAGTCGCCCAGAAACTCCAGGCGCTCGTTGTGATCAGACGAAAAACTGCGGTGGGTCAGCGCCCGTGTGAGTAATCGGGAATCGTTGAACAGGTAGTCCAGCCGCGCCTGCAACGCTTGCAGCGCGGACTTCAAGCCAACACCTGAAAGGTCTTCACGGCCTGGAGCTGCCAGTGTATTTAAGCGTCAGAAAGGCCGGGCCAGCCAGATGGATCTCGCGCTGATAAGAGAATGACGCCACCAATTTGTCGCCTTCTTTGGCAACGATCAGGTCCTTGCCACTGATGGAACTGATGTTGTCGATGGCGGCGGCCCGATCAAAAACGTTGCGGACCTCTGGCGGGGTGGACCCATCCGTAGCCGATTTGCGGGTTGCCTTGAGGATGGCCTGGTATTCAATGGCAGTGGGAACCACCTGCGCAATCACCACACCCGTTGCCGCCAGCACCACGGCCACAAAAACCAGGCCGATAAACGACAAGCCACGCTGACTGGATCTGCGGTAAACCCTCATGATGTTCTCCTGTTCAATTGAACGAGCCAATACGTTTGGGGTTGCCAAAGTTCATCCAGACAAAAAATGCCCGCCCCACGATGTTTTTGTCCGGCACAAAGCCCCAGTAGCGCGAATCGAGTGAGTTGTCACGGTTGTCACCCATCATGAAATAGTGACCCTCTGGCACCTTGCATTCAACGCCCTCAACACTGTAGCGGCAATTGCTTTTGAATTCAAATGCATCGGCACCGGGCACAAATGCAGGTCGGCTGTCATCATTGAGCACACCGTGTTTGCGGTCACCCACAGTTTCCTCAAACTGCTTGAAGTAGCGCATCGTGTCTTCATCAAAGAACTCGGGCAGGGCACTGGTGTCAACCGGTTTGCCATTGATGGTCAGCCGCTTGTTGAGGTAGGCGACCTCGTCACCCGGCACGCCAACCACCCGCTTGATGTAGTCCAGGCTGGGCTTCGGTGGGTAGCGGAACACCATCACGTCACCGCGCTGCGGCGCGTTGCCCTCGGTGATCTTGGTGTTGATGACCGGCAGGCGAATGCCGTAGTGAAACTTGTTGACCAGAATCAGGTCACCAATCTGCAGCGTCGGGATCATCGAGCCCGACGGAATCTTGAAAGGCTCAAACAAAAAAGAACGCAGCAGAAACACCGCAATAATCACCGGGAACAGGCCGGCCGTCCAGTCAAGCCACCAGGGTTGCGCCAGCAGGTTTTTTTTGGCTTCACTCACATCGCCGTCGACCTTTTCAATGCCGAGTTTGGTGAGCTCTGCCTTGCGCGACACGGCCTGCGCCTCCAGGGCCGCAGCGGCCAGCTGGCGTTGTGGCAGAAAGTAAAAACGCTCGGCCAGCCAGTACAGTCCGGTGACCACGGTTGCAAGAAACAACAACAAGGCAAAGTTGCCATCGATGGCACCAAAGTACCAGGCACCCACATAAGCCACAAAGGCCGCCAGTACCGCCGAAGTCAAAACTTGCATCACGCGTCCACCTTCAAAATGGCCAGGAACGCCTCCTGTGGCACCTCGACCGAGCCGATCTGTTTCATGCGCTTCTTGCCTTCTTTCTGCTTCTCCAGCAACTTGCGCTTGCGGGAGATATCACCACCGTAACACTTGGCAATCACGTTCTTGCGCAGCGCCTTGATGGTTTCGCGGGCGATGACATTGGCACCAATGGCGGCCTGAATGGCCACGTCGTACATCTGGCGCGAGATCACCTCGCGCATCTTGGCCACCACCTGGCGCCCGCGGTACTGTGACTGGCTACGGTGCACGATGATTGAGAGCGCGTCGACCTTTTCGCCGTTGAGCAAAATGTCAACTTTCACCACGTCTGCCGTGCGGTATTCCTTGAACTCGTAGTCCATTGACGCGTAGCCCCGGCTCACACTTTTGAGTTTGTCAAAGAAATCCATCACGATCTCGCCCAGCGGCAGTTCGTAGCTCAGCACCACCTGGCGGCCCTTGTAGGCCATATTGAGCTGCACGCCACGCTTCTGGTTGCACAGCGTCATCACCGGCCCAACATACTCCTGCGGCATGTACAAATGCACGGTCACAATCGGCTCACGGATCTCGTCGAGGCGTCCCTGGTCGGGCATCTTGGACGGGTTCTCCACCATTTGCACCTCACCATCGGCCTTGAGCACCTGGTAGACCACGCTGGGCGCGGTGGTGATCAGGTCTTGGTCGAACTCACGCTCCAGTCGCTCCTGCACAATTTCCATATGCAGCAGGCCCAGGAAGCCGCAGCGAAAACCAAAACCCAATGCCTGGCTGACCTCGGGTTCGTAATGCAGCGAGGCATCATTCAGCTTGAGTTTTTCCAGGCTGTCGCGCAGCCCCTCGTACTGGTTGGCCTCGGTTGGATAGAGTCCGGCAAACACCTGCGGCTGAATCTCCTTGAACCCCGGCAAAGGCTCACTGGCGGTGGCTGCCGCACCACCCGTACCCGGGCGGATCAGGGTGATGGTGTCACCCACCTTGGCGGCTTGCAACTCACGAATGCCGGCAATCACATAGCCCACCTCGCCCGCCTCGAGCGACTCCCTCGGCTGATTGGCCGGGGTGAAAACGCCCAGGCTATCGGCGTTGTAGGTGGCGCCGGTGGCCATCAACTTGATGCGCTCGCCTTTTCCCAGGCGGCCATCGACCACCCGCACCAGCATCACCACACCTACATAGGAGTCAAACCAGCTGTCGATGATCATCGCCCGCAACGGCCCCGCCACATTGCCTTTAGGCGCAGGCACCCGGGCGATCACCGCCTCAAGAATATCGTCGATACCCATGCCGGTCTTGGCAGAGCAGGCAATGGCATCGGCGGCATCAATGCCAATCACGTCCTCAATCTCGGAGCGCGCATTCTCAGGGTCCGCGTTGGGCAGATCCATCTTGTTGAGCACCGGCACCACTTCGACACCCAAATCGAGTGCGGTGTAGCAATTGGCCACGGTTTGGGCCTCGACACCCTGGCTGGCGTCAACCACCAGCAAGGCACCCTCACAGGCCGACAGCGAGCGACTCACCTCGTAGGAAAAGTCGACATGGCCTGGGGTGTCAATGAGGTTCAGGTTGTAAGTCTGCCCGTCACGGGCGAGGTACTTGAGCGCCGCAGTTTGCGCCTTGATGGTGATGCCACGCTCTTTCTCGATGTCCATGGAGTCGAGCACCTGCGCCTCCATCTCGCGTGCCTGCAAGCCGCCGCAGCGCTGGATCAGACGGTCGGCCAGGGTCGATTTGCCGTGATCAATATGGGCAATGATCGAAAAATTTCTGATGTGGTTCATCCAGGGGACCGAAAAAATGAAATAAAAAGACTGAACACAGAAAAAAGGGCGCGGTCAGACTTGACGCGCCCTGAACCAACCGTCGTTTCAGCTGCGAGAGCTGGAGCAGCATTGTAGGCAATATCGCCCGCCTGGCAGACCAACCCGTGCGGGTTGACCCTGCAATAGAGACAAGGCCCGGCCTACTTGCTGGGACGAATCACCACAATCTGGGCCAGTTCGCCGCGGCGGACCAACAGACCGATGGGTCTGGATTTGTCAACTTTGGCCAAGGCCGCTTCGAAAGACTTGGTATCGGTGACCAGAAAATTGCCCACCTGCATCACCACATCACCTTCTCGGATACCCGCGCGGGCCGCATTGTCCACAGCAGAATCGACCCGGACGCCACCCTGAATCGACAGTTCGGCCTTCTGTTCCTTGGTCAGGTCGCTGACCGCCAGGCCAATGGCCTGCCCGATCTTCGAGGCTTTGGGTGTCTCCTCTTTGCTGCTGGTCTTTTTGCCGGTCTTCTCGGCTTCAATCTCTGCAACGATGACCGAGAGCTCCTTGGTACTGCCCCGCCGGAACACCGTCAGACTGCTCTTGGTGCCAGGTTTGGTGCTGCCCACCATTCGGGGCAGGTCACTCGACTTCTCAACCGGTTTGCCATCAAACTTGAGAATAATGTCACCAGCCTCGACGCCAGCCTTGTCGGCAGGCGCACCCGGTTCCACGCTGCTGACCAGCGCACCCTGCGGCTTGCCCAGGCCAATCGACTCCGCCACGTCCTTGCTGACCTGGCCAATTTGCACCCCGATGCGACCACGGGTCACCCGGCCACTCAAACGCAACTGCTCGCTGACCCGAACGGCCTCATCCATCGGAATTGCAAACGAGATGCCCATGGAGCCACCCGAGCGCGAGTAAATCTGGCTGTTGATGCCGACCACCTCACCGCGCATGTTGATCAACGGGCCACCCGAGTTACCAGGATTGATGGCGACGTCGGTCTGAATAAACGGCAGGTATTCGCCGGTATCACGCTGCTTGGCACTCACAATACCTGCAGTGACGGTGTTTTCGAGACCAAACGGCGAACCAATCGCCATCACCCACTCACCCACCTTGAGGCGGCTCACATCACCGACCTTGACCGCCGGCAGACCGGCAGCCTCGATCTTGACCACCGCCACGTCGCTGCGTTTGTCGGCCCCAATGATCTTGGCCTTGAACTCGCGTTTGTCAGTCAGTGTGACCACCACTTCGTCCGCGCCATCCACCACATGCGCGTTGGTCATGATCATGCCGTCAGCGGTCAGGATAAAACCTGAGCCCACGCCACGCGGCTGCTCCTCGTCCTGGGGCTGCCCGCGCCGCGGGTTGGCACGCGGAATGTTGGGCATGGGCAAGCCGAATCGCCGGAAAAACTCCTGCATTTCCTGTTCACCAGCACCACCGTGGGGCGACTCGGTGCTGACTTTCTCCAGGGTGCGGATGTTCACCACCGACGGCCCCACCTGCTCCACCAGGTCGGTAAAGTCGGGCAGACCCCGCACCTGGGCAAACGCAGCGCCCGAGGACAGTACCGCCACAGACAAGCTGCCCGCGAGAGCACCCGCCAATGTGATAACTCGCAGTTTTTTCCAATTCAATTGAAGCATCTTCAACCTTTCCTTAAACAACAAACCGCCAAATATGGGCTCACTTCTTTCTCTCAAGACCCTCAACAAACACCTTCAGGGTTCGCACCGGCACCTCACCCACGGCAGTGAGCCACCAGTCACCCAACTGGCGCATCAACACATGGGTGGCACCCATGGCCATCGGCTGCTGGTGTTGTGCTGGCAAATGTCGCGCCGCATCAAAGGGCTCGATGAACAGTGATACCGAAGCCAACCCGTCCGAAAAAACACACTGCAAGGTGTCATCCGAAGTACCCGGCAGGTTCTGTGCAGAACGCCGGTTGCAACTCATCGGTTTAAAACCAGGCACCACGGCGGTGAGTCGCCAGCCCTCCGCGTCGGCCGTAGTGCTGCGCAAGACTGCGCTGCGCAACTGGTAGCCCTGGGTGTTTTCCATCTGCGCCGCCAGCTTGGCCATCTTCACCGGCGCATCCATCTGCAACTCTGAAAACGCGGCCTGCTCCAGCACCGTCTGGTGTTGATCGAGGGTCTGCAGTTTGACCACCAGGCCGCTTTTTAACTCGGTCCATATCCGGAAACCAAAACGCATCTCGTCAACCGGAGTCAACTGCGCGATCTCGGCAAGCAGGCCGGCCACGCGCTCCCGCCCTGCCGTCTTGAGCTGATAAAACCGCGCCACAGAGGAATCTGCCCGATTCAACAGATCGGGAAACAGGCCCAAGGATTCCCGTCGCTCGTGAATCGCCACGCGGCTGGCTGGCCAGAAGGTGACGACCTGATCGTTGCGCCGGTAGGTGGAGCGCGGCTCTCCAGTGAGCGCCTCCACATGCTCGATCTGCTGCTGACCGTCGCAAACATGCCAGATCCGCGACGACGACATGTACTGGCCCGTGGTCACGACAAAAGTACCACTGTAAGCGCGGCCACGCGATGCCGCATGCAGGCGCATCAGCCATTGATCCAGTGAAGGCGTCCCGGCCCGTGCGTTGGGTTGCCCCTGGATTGCCGGCTGCGCCGACGTCGACGGCCACGCACCCAGGCTGGCCAGCGCCAGCAATAACATCAGCCACCAGCGCATCAACGCTTGCCCTCTTCAAACGTGGCATTACGCAAAAACCCGGAAGGCATCTGTAATGCCGAGGTGCCGCCAAACTGGCGGTGCGCCAGCAGCAGGGCGTCCAGCCTCGGGTCCCGGATCATTGCCGCAGAGCCGTCCGCGGCCACCTGGACGACCAATGCTGGTTGCGACGCCGGGCTGGTGGCTGGTCGGGACTGGGCTAGTTGCCCGGCAGGGGGTGCCCCACCCATCGACCCTGAAAACAGATACGCCTGCCAGCCCAGAACTCCGGCCAGCACGATCGACGCCAAGCCCGACACCCGACGCCACCAACGATCATTGGCAGCTGGGTTTTTGAAGCCATTTTGACCCCCAGCGCTTATATTGAGGGTATTTACAGCTATTATTTTGTTATCTTCCTTGGCCAGTTTCAAACGCAGGCGCTGGACAAACTCGGCCTCATGCGCTCGTGCATGAACGTCACCCGTTCGCATCACCTCACCGATCAGGTGATAGTTGTCCCACTGCTGTCGCGCCTGATCCGAACTCGCCAGGTCAGCCACGGCACGGGCAAACGCGTCGCCCTCAAGCTGACCATCCACCAGCAAGGAAACCAGTTCGGCATCGGAATCTGACTGTTTTGACATATTTGGTAAACCTCAACTATTCGAAACGACCAACCCAACTACCAACGCTTGCCAGTCTGCTTCTCGAGCATGGGTTTGATCTTTGCAGAAACTGCTTCACGCGCCCGAAAAATTCTGGAACGTACTGTCCCGATCGGGCAATTCATCACTTCAGCAATATCCTCATAACTCAACCCGTCCATTTCCCGCAGCGTGATGGCCTGCCGCAAATCGTCAGGCAAGGCGTCAAGTGCCGCATTCACGGCCTGACCGATTTCTTTTGCCGCCAACACCGACTCCGGGGTTTCGTCTGATCTTGGTTCACTTTTGGGCTGAAAAGTTTCATCTTCTTCAGCATTACCCTGCAAAGTGGTTTGTGACACCGTCGGGTCGTGCTTGAGTTCAAGCAGGAACTTCTTCGCCGTGTTGACGGCAATCCGGTACAGCCAGGTATAAAACTGGGCCTCACCACGAAACTTCGGCAGTGCGCGGTAGGCGCGAATGAAAGTCTCCTGGGCAATGTCTTCGACCAGGTCCACATCTCGCACCATACGTCCAATCAAGCGCTCGACCCGCCGCTGGTATTTGATGACCAGTAGTTCAAAAGCCGCCTGGTCCCCCGCCACGGTACGCTCAACCAGCATCTGGTCACTGTCTTGCGGCTGGCTGCTGTCGCTTGGCGGCGGGACTGGCGTGGTCTCACTCATGGCGATGCCCGCTGCCGATCAGCATCGGCCATAACGCCCGGATCAATTGCCTGGTTGCTGGCGCGGTATCGGCAAAAAAGTGCGCGTCGCAGTGCCTGCCATTGCAATGGCGCGTCCCGGCGTGCTGGCCAAACCCATAGATCCAGCCAGGCCGTGCTGCCGCGCAGACGCAATAACATCCAGCTTTGAAAATCCAGCGCCACTTCTGGACGGACGACGCTGGGCTGGTCGTCAACAGTCCAATACCACGCCTGGGCGTCCCAAATCAGCAAGCCGGCAGGCATGCAGGACCAACGCCACAGCGCCGTGCTGATACCCAACAGCCACAGCAACACCGCAGCCGCATGTGGCCATTGCAGGCGGTCAGACGAAGCCACCCACAACAATATGACCAGCGCACCCGAAACAGCAAAAAAAAGGATGACCAGGGCGTGAAAACGTGAACGCCCCATCGGGTAACTGACCGCTGGGGCGCTATGCATAAGGAAAACGCAATGGATCAAGCCATCCGTTTGAACACCAGAGAGCCGTTGGTGCCACCAAAACCAAAGTTGTTTTTCAGCGCGACGTCAATTTTCATGTCGCGGGCAGCATTGGCACAATAGTCCAGGTCACAGTCGGGGTCCTGGTTGAAGATATTGGTGGTTGGGGGACTCTTCTGGTGATGCAATGCCAGCACGGTCACCACCGATTCGAGGCCGCCCGCGCCACCCAGCAGGTGACCGGTCATGGACTTGGTCGAGTTGATCACAGCTTTCTTGGCATGCTCACCCAGCGCCGCCTTGATGGCATTGGACTCGTTGAGGTCGCCCAGTGGCGTGGAGGTGCCGTGCGCATTGACATAATTGATCTGCTCGGCATTCACGCCGGCGTTGCGCAGGGCGATTTCGATGGCACGGCGTGGACCGTCCATGTTCGGGGCAGTCATGTGGCCGGCGTCTGCGCTCATGCCGAACCCCGCGAGTTCAGCGTAGATTCTGGCGCCACGCGCCTTGGCGTGTTCGTACTCTTCAAGCACCAGCACGCCAGCACCCTCACCCAGTACAAAACCGTCACGATCTTTGTCCCATGGGCGCGAGGCGGTGGCCGGGTCATCATTGCGGGTGCTCAGAGCACGCATGGCGGCAAACCCACCCACGCCCAGCGCCGACACCGTAGCCTCAGAGCCCCCGGCGACCACCACGTCGGCGTCGCCATATTCGATCATGCGGCCACCCTGGCCAATGCAATGCAAACCGGTAGTGCAGGCAGTGACGATCGCAAGATTTGGCCCCTTGAAGCCGAAGCGGATCGACACATGGCCAGCAATCATGTTGACAATGGTCGAAGGCACAAAAAATGGCGAGATGCGCCGCGCACCGCGCTGCACGAACTCCGTGTGCATACTCTCGATCATTGGCAGACCGCCAATTCCCGAGCCGATCACACATGCAATGCGATTGGCCAGTTCATCCCCCAACGCGTCTCCGGTGGGCAGTCCCGCATCGGCCACCGCCTGCGCTGCTGCGGCAACGCCGTAGTGGATGAAGGTGTCCATGGTGCGTGCCTCTTTGGCACTCATGTAGGACTCGATATTGAAGCCTTTGACTTCACCTGCGATCTTGCAGCTGAAGCTCGAAGCATCAAACTTGGAAATCTGACCAATGCCGGATTGCCCGGCGAGCAGGTTGGCCCAGGTGGTGTCGACCGTGTTTCCCACGGGACTGACACAACCCAAACCGGTGACAACGACGCGACGACGGGACATAGTGATGAATAGTCAGGAGTTCGTCTGAGAAAACCGGGTCCGAAAAGGACCCGGTTCGTGAACCGTGTTTACCACACCAGCACCAACCGGTCGGCTGGCATGGTCAACTGGCAAAGGGCCGCAGCACACAAGACGCTGAGGTCGGCTGATCTTCAGGCTTTTTGGTGTGTATTCGCGTAATCGATCGCGTTTTGCACGGTGGTGATCTTTTCAGCATCTTCGTCCGGAATCTCAATGCCGAACTCGTCTTCAAGCGCCATCACCAATTCAACTGTGTCCAGTGAATCCGCGCCCAGATCGGCCACAAAGGCTTTTTCGTTGGTGACTTGGGATTCTTCCACACCGAGTTGTTCGGCAATGATTTTCTTAACGCGTGCTTCAATATCGCTCATGAGTTCCCTCAAAGGGTTGTAAAAGGATTGGAGATTTTAGCCGGGCTCGAGAGTTGACTCTAAAGTGGCCAAAGAACGGATGGTTCAGCCCCAAGTATGACACCGCTGTGCCCACTTGTAACCCAACCGGTTTCAGACCATGAACATGCCGCCATTCACGTGCAGTTCCTGCCCTGTCACATAGGCCGCCTGTGGTGAGGCCAGGTAGGCCACCGCGTGGGCGATGTCGGCCGGCTTGCCCAGGTGACCCAGAGGAATCTGGCCCAACAACGCCTTCTGTTGCTCATCACCCAAGGTGGCGGTCATGTCGGTCTCGATAAAGCCGGGCGCAATGCAATTGACCGTGATGTTGCGTGAGCCCAATTCACGCGCCAGTGCGCGTGTCATGCCTGCCACACCGGCCTTGGCCGCCGCATAGTTGGCCTGGCCCGGGTTGCCCGATGCACCGACCACCGACGTGATGTTGACAATGCGGCCGTAACGCTGCTTCATCATGGTGCGCATCACCGCGCGGCTCATGCGAAACACCGCCTTGAGATTGGTGTCAAGCACTGCGTCCCATTCGTCGTCTTTCATGCGCATGGCCAGGTTATCACGGGTGATGCCGGCGTTGTTGACAAGAATCTGCAGGCCGCCATGTTCTTTGACGATGGTATCAATCAGTGCATCCACACCTGCGC
>JAGOUM010000120.1 GCA_018061265.1 Rhodoferax sp.
CTGTTCGGCGGCAGCCCATGGCACCTTGAAGCGTTTGTCATCCGACACATCGTTGTGGTAGCTCCACTCGTGAATGCCCATCTTTTGCGACATCAGATTGGTGCGGGGCGGCGGACGCACCGACACAGCTTCGCCACTCAAGAAGCGGTCAATCGACACCGCCGCCTCATGGCCATGCGCCACTGCGGTGATGATGTTCTTGGGGCCGAAGGCTGAATCGCCCCCAAAGAACACCTTGGGCAAGGTGGACTGAAAGGTTTCATGCACCAGCACCGGCAAACCCCAGCGGTCAAACGCAATGCCGCTGTCGCGCTCGATCCAGGGAAAGGCGTTTTCCTGTCCCACGGCGACCAGTACCACGTCACACTCAAAAAACACATCCGGCGCGCCTGTGGGCACCAGCGAGCGTCGACCTTTTTCGTCATAGACCGCGCTCACCACTTCAAATGTCATGCCGAGCAGCTTGCCATCCTTGTGCTCAAAGCTCTTGGGGACATGGAAGTTGATGATCGGAATGCCTTCGTGCACGGCATCTTCCTTCTCCCACGGCGAGGCTTTCATCTCGTCAAAGCCGCTGCGCACGATGACCTTGACATCGGTGCCGCCCAGCCGCCGCGCGGAGCGGCAGCAGTCCATGGCCGTGTTGCCGCCGCCAAGCACGATGACGCGCGGACCCACGCTGGTGATGTGACCAAAGGACACCGACGCCAGCCAGTCAATGCCAATATGAATGTGCGCCGCCGCCTCGTTGCGTCCCGGCACGTCCAGATCACGCCCCCGGGGAGCGCCACAACCGACAAACACGGCGTCATAGCCCTGCGCCAGCAACTTGTGCATCGAATCCACACGCTGCCCGCTTTTGAAGTCAACGCCCATGCCGAGGATGTAACCGGTTTCTTCGTCGATCACCGACTCAGGCAGCCTGAAACGAGGAATTTGCGAGCGAATAAAACCACCCGCCTTGGCCTCGCCATCAAACACCGTGACCTGATAGCCCAGCGGTGCAAGATCGCGCGCCACAGTCAGCGAGGACGGACCCGCGCCAATGCAAGCGATGCGCCGACCATTGGATGGTGCCACCTTGGGCATGCGTGCCAGCACATCCCCCTTGTGATCCGCTGCCACCCGTTTGAGGCGGCAGATGGCCACTGGTTCCGGCTTTTCACCATTGTTTTCTTCAACGCGTCCACGCCGACAGGCCGGCTCGCAAGGGCGGTCGCAGGTGCGCCCCAGCACGCCGGGGAAGACGTTGGACACCCAGTTGATCATGTAAGCGTCGCCGTAACGCCCCTGCCCGATCAGCCGGATGTACTCCGGCACCGGCGTATGGGCCGGGCAGGCCCATTGGCAATCAACAACTTTGTGGAAATAGGCCGGATCGGCCGTGTTGGTAGGCTGCAAGTCTGTCTCCTTTGCCCATGCGCGCCGCAATGGCTTTTGGGGAAAAAACAGTTTACGCCTCGCTTGTCGGCAAACCTCTCAGGTGAATCCCGTAGTGGCGGCTATCCCTGCACGTACCTTGACCTGGCTCAAACCAGCCGTATCTTCAATTCAACGGACTGGGCCGGGGCTGGACATCAACTTGCCAAAGGCGGCAACCACTTCAGGCGGCGCTTGCACCAACTCAATCAGCACGCCCTCGCCACTGATGGGAAACTCTTCGTTGCCCTTGGGGTGCAAAAAGCAGATGTCGAAACCGGCTGCACCCTTGCGAATGCCACCGGGCGCAAAACGCACACCTTGGCCCGTGAGCCACTGCACGGCACCGGGCAAGTCGTCGATCCACAGGCCCACGTGGTTCAGCGGCGTGGCATGCACGGCCGGCTTTTTGTCGGGGTCGACCGGCTGCATCAGGTCCACTTCAACCTTGAACGGCCCGCTGCCCAGCGCGCAAATGTCTTCGTCCACGTTTTCCCGCTCGCTTCGGAAGGTGCCGGTAACTTCAAGTCCCAGCATCTCTACCCACAATTTTTGCAGACGCAGCTTGTCTGGCCCACCGATGGCGATTTGCTGGATGCCCAGTACTTTGAAAGGTCGTGTCACGTGTGCCATGTTCAAACAAACTCCACAATCGGCTGGTCCACCGTCAGGCTTTCGCCCTTGGATGCCAACAATTTACCCACCACACCGTCTGCGCTTGCAAACAGCACGTTTTCCATCTTCATGGCTTCGATCACGGCCACGCGCTCACCGGCCTGCACCTTCTGGCCCACAGCCACTGCCACGTCCACCAGCAAACCAGGCATCGGGGACAGGACAAAACGGCTCATGTCAGCGGGAGCCTTGTAGGGCATCAGGGCATAAAGTTCGGCCGCGCGTTTGGACATCACCAGCGTGTCGATCTGGGTGCCATTGTGCGAGACG
Source organism: Rhodoferax sp. (assembly GCA_018061265.1). Taxonomy (GTDB): domain Bacteria; phylum Pseudomonadota; class Gammaproteobacteria; order Burkholderiales; family Burkholderiaceae_C; genus Rhodoferax. Next base: position 2,365 of record JAGOUM010000120.1, read on the forward strand.
CGAATCGCCAGCGGATTCTTGAAGGCCACACTGCCGCGCTCCACCTGCGCCGTGAACGGCTCGCCATTAAAGGTGCCTTCAATGCGTATTTCACCCAGCCGGTATTTACTATAAATTTGATAGCTGCTTGCGCCCACTTTGATTGCGCTAGAGCCCGTTTTCTTATCAAACCCGGTGACCGACACCGACGTTGCCGTGGTGCGGCCGCCCTGCCCCAAGGTAAGCACCACGAAATCGTTGCCCACCTCGACCTCATGGCCCTCCATCTGGCCGCTGATGGCGGTGGCGCGGTGGCGGTACTTGCGGTGGACAAACGCCGCCAAAGCGATCAACAGGTCGGCATCGTCATGCGGCACGTCTTCAGCGCGGAAGCCTTGGGAATAGTTCTCGGCGATAAAGCCGGTGTTGAAATCACCCGCCACAAAGCGGGGGTGCGCCAGCAGCGCGGCCTGGAACGGAATATTGCTGCTGATGCCGCGAATCACAAAGCCATTGAGGGCTTCGCGCATCTTGGCAATGGCCTCCAACCGGTCTTTGCCATGCACGATCAGCTTGGCGATCATGGAGTCGTAAAACATCGGAATCTCGCCACCGTCCTGCACGCCGGTGTCCACCCGCACGCCCTGCCACTGGCTGGTATCAGACGCAAACATGGTCTCTGTTGGCGGCTGAAAGCGCACCAGGCGGCCGGTGGACGGCAGAAAATTGCGGAACGGGTCTTCGGCGTTGATACGGCATTCAATCGCCCAACCGTCGCGTTTGACCTGTTCTTGCGTCAAGGGCAGCTTTTCGCCAGCGGCCACGCGAATCATCAGCTCGACCAGGTCCAGCCCGGTGATGCACTCGGTCACCGGGTGCTCCACCTGCAGCCGGGTGTTCATCTCCAAGAAGTAAAAACTCTGGTCCTTGCCGACCACAAACTCCACCGTGCCCGCGCTCTGGTATTTCACTGCTTTGGCCAGTGCCACAGCTTGCTCACCCATGGCTTTGCGCGTGGCGTCCGAGATGAAGGGACTGGGTGCCTCTTCAATCACTTTTTGGTGGCGGCGCTGGATGGAGCACTCGCGCTCGTTCAGATAAATCACATTGCCGTGGCTGTCGCCCACCAATTGAATCTCGATGTGGCGGGGTTCTTCCACAAACTTCTCGATGAACACACGGTCATCACCAAAACTGTTGCGCGCCTCGTTGCGGCAACTGGTGAAGCCCTCTAACGCTTCCTTGTCGTTGAAAGCCACGCGCAGCCCCTTGCCACCGCCGCCCGCACTGGCCTTGATCATGACCGGGTAACCAATTCCCTTGGCAATCTCGACCGCTTTTTCCGGCGTTTCAATGGCGTCGTTGACACCGGGAATGCAGTTCACACCGGCCTTGCCTGCGAGCTTTTTCGATTCAATTTTGTCGCCCATGGCGGCAATTGAGTAGTGCTTGGGGCCGATGAAGATGATGCCCTCTTCTTCTACCCGTTTGGAAAACTCGGCGTTTTCGCTCAGGAAACCATAGCCGGGGTGCACCGCCTGCGCGCCCGTTTGTTTGCAGGCAGCAATGATCTTGTCTGCCAGCAGATAACTCTCACGGCTGGGCGCGGGGCCAATATGGACCGACTCGTCCGCCAGCAGCACATGGCGGGCATCCTTGTCAGCCTCTGAATAAACAGCCACGGTTTTGATACCCATCTTGCGGGCGGTCTGGATCACACGGCAAGCGATTTCACCACGGTTGGCGATCAGTATTTTGGTAAACATAGCAGAACTCTCCTAACGTTATTCGGTCAACGAATGTGGAATTCGTTGTTGTGTGGGGGCTGTCCTAGTGACAGTACTCAAGGTTTTTTGCTGAGCCCGCAGCAGGATGGCGGTATCTGTCTACGCTCATGTCCCCCGTCCAAAGGCTCCCGCCTTTGGACTCCTCCTTGACTTCGCTACAACAGAAACCCCCACCCTGCTGCTGCGAAGCGACGACTTTGGCTTTCACGCTGAAATACCACGGTGCCGGGATCGGGTTGCCTGGGCGTTTTGCGCAGGTCAAGGAGGAGCGCACAGCGCGGGGGACACTGCGCAAAACGCCCAAGCAACCCGATCCAGCGAGAACCACAGAGGGTCGCGTCCAAAGAACCCAAGCACCAAAGCACATCATCAGCGTCAATCCTCAGTGTGAAAATTAGAGCGGAATGTTCCCATGCTTGCGCCACGGATTCTCGATCTTCTTGTCGCGCAGCATCACCAAAGAGCGGCAAATGCGCTTGCGGGTTTCGTGCGGCAGGATCACGTCGTCGATGAAGCCACGCGCACCGGCCACAAAGGGGTTGGCGAAGCGGGCTTTGTACTCGGCCTCTTTGGCGGCGAGCTTCGCGGGGTCGCCCTTGTCCTCGCGGAAAATGATCTCCACCGCGCCTTTGGCCCCCATCACTGCAATCTCGGCGTTGGGCCAGGCAAAATTGACATCACCTCGCAAATGCTTGGAGCTCATCACGTCATAAGCGCCGCCATAGGCCTTGCGCGTGATGACGGTGATCTTGGGCACCGTGCATTCGGCAAAGGCGTACAGCAGCTTGGCACCATGTTTGATGATGCCGCCGTACTCCTGCGCCGTGCCGGGCATGAAGCCGGGCACATCGACAAAGGTGATGACGGGAATGTTGAACGCATCGCAAAAACGCACAAAACGTGCTGCCTTAATGGAGCTCTTGATGTCCAGACAACCGGCCAGCACGAGGGGCTGGTTGGCCACGATGCCCACCGTCTGGCCTTCCATGCGGCCAAAGCCAATCAGGATGTTCTTGGCGTACTCGGGCTGCAGCTCAAAAAAGTCGCCATCGTCTAGTGTTTTGACGATCAGCTCCTTCATATCGTAGGGCTTGTTGGGGTTGTCTGGCACCAGAGTGTCCAGGCTCAGGTCCATGCGGTCGGCAGGGTCGCCGTTGCGGCGCACCGGGGCTTTTTCGCGGTTGCTCAGGGGCAGGTAGTTGTACAGGCGGCGCAGCATCAAAAGTGCTTCCACATCGTTTTCAAAAGCCAAGTCGGCCACACCGCTCTTGGTGGTGTGGCTGATGGCACCGCCCAGCTCTTCGGCGGTCACCTCTTCGTGCGTCACGGTTTTCACCACTTCGGGGCCGGTGACGAACATGTAGCTTGAATCCTTGACCATGAAGATGAAATCGGTCATGGCCGGGCTGTACACCGCGCCGCCGGCGCAGGGGCCCATGATCATGCTGATCTGCGGCACCACGCCGCTGGCCATCACGTTGCGCTGGAACACATCGGCATAGCCGCCCAGCGACGCGACGCCTTCCTGAATACGCGCGCCGCCCGAGTCGTTCAGGCCAATGACCGGTGCGCCGACCTTGATGGCCTGGTCCATCACCTTGCAAATCTTCTCGGCATGGGCTTCAGACAGCGCCCCGCCAAACACGGTGAAGTCCTGGCTGAAGACAAACACCAGGCGGCCATTGATCATGCCGTAGCCGGTGACCACGCCGTCGCCGGGGATCTTGTTCGCTTCCATGCCAAAGTCGACACAGCGGTGTTCAACAAACATGTCCCACTCTTCAAACGTGCCTTCGTCCAGCAGCAGCTCAATTCGCTCGCGGGCGGTGAGTTTGCCTTTTTTGTGCTGGGCGTCGATGCGTTTTTGGCCACCACCCAAATGCGCGAGTTCGCGCTTGGCTTCTAGTTGTTCAAGGATGTCGTGCATGGTTTTTCTCTCTTTGCGAAGTCGTAATTGTCTTGTGAATTCGATTGCTATTACTTTTATAGCTGCTCACGCACGTTCCATATGCGCAAACAGCAGATTTCGTGCTGCAGTGGAGGCCGCCACCCGGCCATCCAGCACCTCCTGGGTCAGCGCTGGCAGCATGGCCTGCACCTTGGGGTGCTGGCGAAAGGCCTGTTTCAAACCCGCCTCGATGCGCTGCCACATCCAGGCCAGAGATTGCTGCTGACGCCTGGCCGCCAGCTTGCCATTGGCGGTTTGCAGCATTTTGAATTCCATCACCGCCGCCCAAAATGAATCCACCCCCTGGGCGTTCAAGGCGCTGAGTTGGATCGCCTTGGGGTGCCAGCTAACCTGGTCATGCGCGCCAAACATGCCCAGCAATTTCATCGCCGCCGTGATCTGCAACTGCGCCCGCTGCGCCGCCATGGCGTCAATGTCCACCTTGTTGATGACCACCAGATCGGCCAGTTCCATCACACCTTTCTTGATGGCTTGCAGATCGTCGCCCGCATTGGGCAACTGCATCAACACAAACATATCGGTCATGCCCTGCACGGCGGTCTCAGACTGACCTACACCCACCGTTTCGACGATCACCACGTCATAACCCGCCGCCTCGCACACCAGCATGGCCTCGCGGGTCTTCTCGGCCACACCGCCCAGTGTGCCGCTGCTCGGACTGGGGCGGATGTAGGCATTCTCCTGTGTCGAAAGTTGCTCCATGCGCGTTTTGTCCCCCAGGATGGAGCCGCCCGACACCGTGCTGCTTGGATCAACCGCCAACACCGCCACGCGGTGGCCTTTTTGAATAAGGTACAGGCCGATTGCTTCGATAAAGGTAGATTTGCCCACACCCGGCACGCCGCTGATGCCCAGGCGCAGCGACTTGCCGGTGTAAGGCAGCAGCGCGGTGAGCAGTTCATCGGCCTGCGCGCGGTGGTCGGCGCGGGTGGATTCGAGCAGGGTGATGGCTTTGGCTATTGACCTGCGCTGGGCTGCCGACTTGCCACCATCTAGCAATGCGCCAATCATCTGCGGGCCATCCATAAGGTTGCTCATTTATCGGAACTGCTCGAAGAATGCCAAATCAATATCAAACACTGTTCTGGGCTTGAGTCCCAATTCATAGCGCTTAAACATGTCGAACAACTTTTCACCGTCCACCAATTCAATCGGAACTGCACCCGGTCGCTCAGCCTCTACCCGCGCGTTGCTGGTAAACGTACTGGTGGTCAGAAAGATACCTTTTTCAGCGCGCCCCGCCATTGCGCCCCGCAAGTCACGAATTTCCTTTGGGGGCACCGAGCCCTCCCACTTTTTGCACTGAAAGACCACGTTAAAGCTCACCAGGTCATTTAATTGCAGCACCCCTACCCCATCAATACCGCCATCATTGGATCGGCCAGTTACAGATACACGTTCAAATCCTGCTTCACGCAAAAGGCGCATGCTCAAGCGCTCAAATCCGTTCGGAGACAAAGCTTTCACTACAGCCAAAAAGCGTTGCAAACTGGCATCTTCATCCGATTGGGGCGTGTCCTCTGGTTTGTCGTCACCATCTGAAACACTGTCGGGTGCAAATGCGGTTGGCTTCTTAATCGCAGCGCGCTTACGAACCTGCTCAAGAAAGATGTTGCGTGCTGCTGCCGCATCCAAATTTGTATCCAAGCCCTTCGGCGTGAGAGTCCAGACGCCCCGTTTTCCAGAATCAATCAACCCCTCCCATACAAGGTACTGCCTGGCCCAATGGACCTGGTTGTAAAAACGCTCTTGCCCAGAACTAAGTATTTCGTTGCGCAAGGCGTCGGGTACTTTTTCAATTTCCGCAATCCTTTCCAAAGCTTCCCGAGGTGCAGCCGAGCCGCCCAGGTCCTTGAGGGCCTGAATCAGCGGGCCAAACCAACGCACAAACTCGGACTGACCTGATTTTTGTTTCTGAATAGTGACTTTGGTCATAGGAATACTTTTCTGCACTTTGATCGGCGCGGAGCCATTGACGTGATTCGATCGGTCTTCATGACTTGTCAACCATACCCTTGAGTACACCCAAATGGGTAACCCGAAAACCGAGCGGGAACTTCAGCCCATAGCCTAAGGCGCGGTCAAATCCAATGTGGGCAAACCATATCAGGCTGATTTGCCAGCACAAGGGCCACTGCAGCACCACTCCAGCGAGCCCCACTGCAGCGGCACCCACGCTGCTGTGGGTCAGGTTATACGCCCACATTCCCACGCGCGCATTGGCAAAAACGTATACCAAGATGGCGATGTCTGGGAGAAAAAACCATGCAAAAAACTGCCACCACGAGTGACCCAGCGACTGGTATACCGCACATGCCACCAACAAATACCCGAATCCTTCCCAACGCAAGATGGTTTGAACAGGGTTCATCAACTCGTACTGGGAACCACGGATGTCCTGCATATCAAAGTCAGGGGCAGCGAATGGATTGTTCAATGGCATGGCTACACCCACCCTTCACAAAATCTCAAACCCGCGCCCATCGGGTAGGCGGTAGCGCAAAAAGTCTCTACGGTCTTCGGTAAGGATGTGGGTGCAATCGAGCTTCTGTGCCAACCAGACCAGCGATACGTCGGCCAAGTCGGCCAGCGATTTGCCCGGTTCGGTGTAGCTTTGCATGTACTCCACCATCTTGGGCAAGTCCGCCAGTTCAATGTCGCTAACCAACGTCCCACCCGCCGTAATCCAGTTCAAAAGCGCAAAATGCCCTGCCGGCGACAGGATGTAACTGGCCTCCGAAATGCAAGGCCAAGTGGTCACCAAATGCCGGCCTTGGGCTTGCGCGGCGCGCAGCTTGGATGTGTACAAGGCGTGGCGCTCTTCTTTGATGTCAAAAAAAGCCACCATCACGCTGGTATCCAACAAGGCGTATTTCATTTCCCGTACTTCGCACTGGGTTCAGCGACCATAGGTTCGGGTGCAGATGGGGCCGCGTGGTCGTACAGGGCTTTTTCTGCGGCATGTTTTTGCCGCACCGCTTCGCGCGCCAAGGCTTTCACCTGAGCCGCCTTGTTGGTAGTGACTGCGGCTTGTGCCAGGTCATCCAACCCGTATTGCGCACGCGCCTGCATCAGCAGTGCCACGGAGTCCTTGGGAGCCAAGGCGCATTCCAGCAAATCTTGCACGAACTTGGATTTGGTGACCTTGAGGCGGCCCACCTCCAGCTCCAGGCGTTTTTCAATTTCGGGGCTGAGCCTTATAGACAGAGCAGACATGGCGTACTCCTTGTTTGCAGATGTATTTTGTATGACAGTATTTCAACACACAAACATACTGTAGTCAATTTGCCAAAGCCTTCTTGATCTGCTCCAGCACATTCTTGGCGCTGGCCGGCACCGGCGTGCCCGGCCCATAAATTCCTTTGACACCGGCCTCATACAGCATGTCGTAATCCTGACGCGGAATGACGCCACCCACGAACACCACGATGTCATCGCCGCCCTGCGCCTTGAGCGCCTGCACAATGGCTGGCACAAGGGTTTTATGTCCGGCGGCCAGGGTCGAGACGCCCACTGCATGCACGTCGTTTTCAATCGCCTGACGGGCGCACTCCTCGGGGGTCTGGAACAGCGGGCCCATGTCCACGTCATAACCCAGATCGGCAAACGCGGTGGCCACCACTTTGGCGCCCCGGTCATGGCCGTCCTGGCCCAGCTTGGCAATCATCACCCGGGGGCGGCGACCTTCTTGTTCGGCAAAGTCGGCTATTTCTTTCTTGAGGAGTTCCCAACCTTCGGCCGAGTCATAAGCAGCTGCATACACGCCGGTCACCTTTTGTGTGTCGGCGCGGTGGCGCCCGTAAACTTTTTCAAGGGCATCACTCACTTCGCCCACCGTGGCGCGCAAGCGAATGGCTTTGATGGCCAGATCGAGCAAGT
>JAGOUM010000252.1 GCA_018061265.1 Rhodoferax sp.
CTGGTGTGGTGGCAGCCGCAACCACCGGCGCAGCAGCCAGCGGGGCGGCGACTACAGCAGGGGCTGAACTCACCACCGATGCAGCGACAGAAGCCGGTGCCAACACGGCAAGCGGTGCAGCAACTGCTGTCACCGGCTGCACAGCTACCGGCGCGGGCACGGCCACCCTCTGCACGGGTAAAACAGGCGCAACGGCTGCAAGCGGCGCAGCCGCGTAGGTCACGGGGTGCGTCGTCTGGTATGCAGATGTTGGGTTGCCCATCATGGCACCCAAACCCGCATAAGACGATTCAGCCGTCTTCAAAAAAGCCATGTGGCTATCGGCCATGGCGCGCTGATAAGCGGCATGGGCCTCGGCTGTTTGACGCTGAGTTTCGGTAAACGCATGAACCCAGGCCAAATGCGCCTCAGGGGCCACACTCACGCTAGGTGCCACCGCAGCAGCTTGCACGGCAGCCAACGTTGGGGTAGAGACAGAGGCAGATACTGCAGCAAATGCAGGCGCAGGCTCATGCACCACCACCGTCTCCCGAATGATGATGGGCTCAGGGGCTACTTGCAACGCACGCGGTGGGTTGGGCGGTGGCAAGTCTTTGGCACCACCGCGGGGTGGGTACGGGCTGCCCGTGTTGGCACCACAAATAGGAATCGTCATGGCGGGCTTTTTCACCGGCTTGTCAGACGCGGGGGCAAACTGCGCCCACAGCGGGGCAAAATCCATCGCCACGCCCGCCAAAGCCAAGCGACCCAGGCCTTCTTGCAGCGTGGTGACGCCATGCTTGCCTTTGCGGTCGAGGCTGATGGCGCGGTGCGGCCGCTCACCCAGAATGCGCCCGACCAACTCGGTCAGCACGCTGCCCGCGCCCACTTCAACAAAGGTGCGCACACCACTTGCGTACATGGCTTCAATTTGTTCTACAAAGCGTACCGATTGCGCCAACTGTGCAGCCAACTGGGTGCGAATCGCCGCAGGCTCTGTGGCGTAACTGGCTGCGGTGGCGTTGCTGTACACATCCACCAACGGTGCATTGAACGCCACGCCATTCAGAAACTCGCCAAACGGAACGCTGGAGCCCGCCACCAGCGGGCTGTGAAAGGCGGTGGCCACCGGCAGGCGTTTGGCCGTCATGCCTTTGGCGCTCAGGGCTGCCTCGACCTTTGTGATTTCCTCCACCGAGCCCGACAGCACCACTTGGGTCGGTGAGTTGTGGTTGGCCACCACCACGTTGGCACCGCTCTCAGTCAAGGCTGCGCGCACCTCGTCAATCGCCTTGGCCACTGCCGTCATGGCACCCGGCACGGCCGAGGCGTCGCGCATCAGCTCGCCGCGACGGCGGGCGACTTTGACCAAGCTGGCGGCATCCAGCACTCCGGCTTCAAACAGCGCAGAGACCTCGCCAAAGCTATGGCCAGCCACGCAGTTGGGCCGCACACCCAGCCAATGCAACACATTGGCCAGCGATTGGCTGTGCACGCCCAGCGCGGGCTGCGCCCATTCGGTAGCGGTGAGTGTTTTTTGCTGCGCTTCGCGGTCAGCATCATTGAACACAGGTTTAGGGAACACCACGTCGTGCAACTTCACCCCGTCAAACGACAGGTTGGCGGCATCGTCCCAGGCCTGTCGGGCCACGTCAAAGGCCATGGCGGCCTCGGCCCCCATGCCGACATACTGGCTGCCCTGGCCGGGGAACAAAAAGGCCAGTTGACCTGCATCTGCTGTGCCCGTGGCGTAATGCACCCCGGTCGGGCTGCTGTAGGCGGCAGCGGGGGCTTTTTCAATGGTGGCGGCAGCTTGGGTCAGCTTTTGCGCCAACTCGTCGGCGTTGGCGGCTATTACCGCCAGGCGTGCGCCTGCGGTGGGGGAAAAGGCCAGTTGTGTCTCGCGTGCCACATGGCACAGCTCTTTTTGGACACCCGCGAGGGTGCGGCACTGGGCCACCAGTTCGGTCGGGCTGGCAGCGCTCAGCAGCACCAGCTCGGTGGGCACCGTGCGCAAGCGCCAGGCTGACTTGCCCGTCGGGACAGATGGCACGTATTCTTCCAAGGTGACGTGAAAATTGCTGCCACCAAAGCCAAAACTCGACACCGAGGCACGGCGCGGATGGGTGTTGTCCCGAATCCAGGGGCGGCGCTGGGTGTTCAGGTAAAACGGGCTTTGTTCGATTTCCAACTTGGGGTTGGGCCGGTCTACCTTGATGGTGGGTGGCAACACCTTGTGGTGCAGCGCCATGATGGCCTTGAACAGCCCTGCTGCGCCGGCCGATGCCTTGGCATGGCCAATTTGTGACTTGACGGTGCCCAGTGCGCACCATTGCTTGTCTTCACGCGCACCACCAAATGCCAGTTTGAGCCCGGCAAATTCGGCCGCATCACCGGCCTTGGTGCCGGTGCCGTGGGCTTCGACCAGCTCCACCGTTTCAGGGCCAAAACCGGCCACCTCGTAGGCGCGGGTCAGCGAACGCGCCTGGCCTGCAGGCAAGGGGGCATACACGCTGTTGGCGCGGCCGTCCGAGGCCGAACCCACACCGCGGATGACGGCATACACCCGGTCGCCATCACGCTCGGCATCGTCCAGCCGTTTGAGCGCCATCATGGCAATGCCTTCGCCGAGCATGGTGCCGTCGGCCGCGTCAGAGAACGGGCGGCAGTCGCCCGTGGGTGACAGAGCAGGTGTTTTGCTGAAACACAGATACATGAAAATATCGTTCATGGCATCGACACCGCCGGTGATGA